>CANJJI010000075.1 GCA_947474545.1 Beijerinckiaceae bacterium
CCAGCTTTTCGGCTGGCGTGCGTCGACGGCGTCGCTCAGGACCCGCCAAAATCTCCGGCTTTGAAAAAGAACCAGTCATAGACACGGCATTCCTCCTAACCCTTATTGTAAGGGTGGGCCGTGTCCGGGCAATTAGGGGGCTATTTCACCGGTATTTCCTTTGGTTGCTGAGGCCTGGAAACATTCTGGCTTCGCTACAAGCAAAATCGCGCTCAAGGCCGATAGTGAGCCCGATATGGCAGGCGGCTATGGTAAACAGATTCCCGCTCGCAAACTTGAAACAGCGGATATCGAACGTGCAGCCCGCGGCAGCAAGATGCAATTCTCTGACAGCAGAAGCTTCCGCCGGGTTCGCGTTCTCGGGGCAACTGCAATTCAGGCCGACAACATGAAAATTGTACTCGCCGGCATCGAACCTCTGCCTCAGCAGGCTGTGTGCAAACGCATCGATGGCGTAATGCAGAGCTGCAATGAACGGGCTGAACATCGCCTCGCTATTTTGTTGCAGGCGCGTTCTGTCACTTGCGAGCTTTCCGAGACGGCAGAAAACGGCATCCACACGGGAAGGTGCATGGCTGACAAGATCGACATAGCCGATGATCTCTTGCGTCAGAAGCTGGCGCAGCGTGGCCTCAGCAGACTCGCCAGCAATTAAAGTAAGAATGCGGGCCGAGATTCGGCGGCCGCAATCCCGTTGACATTCCCCAGTCAAACAGGGAAGTATTCGGCAAAGCCCTCTGCAGAAGGGCGGCCACCGGGGAGCAGTTAAAATGAATTTGCGTGCTAAAGCTTATGTTATTGCAGCTTTCGCCGGGCTGGCGCTATCAGCTCATCACGGGGCGGCTCAGACTCCTGCTTATCCCTCGCAACGTATTACCGTAGTTGTTCCTGCAGTTGCAGGAGGAGCCAGTGACATCATTGGCCGTATTATGTCGCAGCATCTTCAAAAAAGTTTGGGCCAAAGTATCATTATCGAAAATCGCGGTGGCGCGAGTGGAAGCGCGGGCGCCATAGCAGTCGTTCGCGCGGCGCCAGATGGTCATACGCTGTTTCTCGCTACATCATCGCAAGTTGTCATTAACCAGTTTGTTCTCAAAAATATCGGCTATGACCCGCTTAACGATCTTGTTCCCATTGCTTTCGTAGCTGCTGCGCCCGAGCTGGTTGCAATTCCTTCAACTTTCCCGGCAACAACCTGGAAAGACTTTCTAGCGGCGTTGAAAGCAAAGCCGGGTGCATACAATTATGGCACACCTGGTGCCGGAACTCCGCCACATCTGGCTATCGAGCGCATCATGCAGGTGACTGGAACAAAGATGGCGCACGTCCCGTTTCGCGGTTCGGCAGCCGCCATGATAGATGTTGCTGCAGGAAATATTCAAATGAGCATGGCGACGCTTGCAAGCATTGAGCCTTTTCGCCAGGCCGGCACGGCGCGCATTCTCGCAGTTGCCTCAAACAAGCGGCTGAAAGCCATTCCTGATGTCCCCACACTTGAAGAGGCTGGCTTGCCCGATATGGAAATGTCGGTGTGGTGGGGTGTAATGGGCCCGAAAGGCATCAGTCGCGATATCGTACAATTGCTCAACGCCAGATTGCGCGAAGCTTTCACAGACCCCGAAAACACAGCAACTCTTGACAAGTTGGGCATCACCACCTTCGCAGAGCCAACCGAAATGTTCGAGAAGTTCATTCAGAAGGAAGTCAAAATGTATGAAGGCGTCGTCAAGGGTATGGGGCTTGAGCCGCAATAGACCTTGCGATTTCAGCCATTGTGTCCCTGTCGCGCCAGATGTTGTTCACCCTGGCGCCGGAAGTCTGCAGAGGGCGGCAGGCCCCATTGCGGCGCAGCCTCTTCCCGTCCCCAGACTTTTGGGCGTTGCGGCCTGTCACGATGCCACGGCCGAGGTTCGAAATAGCCCAGCGATTCATCCTTCATCAGATCAATTTCTGTGAACAGCTCGATGATGTGATCGTCGGGGTCACGATGGTAAATAAAAATATTATGGCCAACTTCGTGCCGTCCCGGCCCCCAGATAATGGGCCTTCGGTGATGGGCCAGAAGATCGCAGGCCGACAGGACATGCGCCCAGTCCTTCAGTTCGAAGGCCATATGATGCATAGCGCCATCTGGCCCATCAATAAAATTGCAGGTGTGATGATCCGGCCCGCAACGCAGGAACGCGAAAACGTTACCGATCCAGTCCGAAACACGAAAGCCCAGCGCGTTGCAATAAAAGTCGCTGATGGTCTGCGCGGTTGTCGCGGTAAAGGCGATATGCCCGAACTTGACCGGCGATATCCCGCCTCCGCGCGATTTCGCATCCGAAGACTTCGGGGCTGAAAACAGCTCGATCTGCGTGCCCTTCGGGTCGGTAAAAACTGCCGCCTGTGCGACCCCCGGCGTGACGTCACTTCGCATGGCCGCCCCAATGCCATATGGCGCAAGTATCTTCGCAGCGTCCCTGAGATCAAAGTCTGGAGCGACCTCCAGCGATAGACGCGAACAATGGTTCGAAGACCCCTTCTCGAAGACAAGCACTTCCTGCCCCATCTCCGTCGCCATAACAGCGCGTGAAGCACTACGTTCGACGGCGGCAAACCCCAACACCTCTTCATAATAATCGGCCATCCGCATAACGTCAGGCGATTCATAGACGGCATAACCAAGGCGGCGGACAGGTATCATTTTACGCTCCGTATTTTTAAACTTCGCACCAGACTCTCCGCGCAACCTCGCAGATGCGCTCTATCTTACGCCATTGCGCATCTTCGTCGAGAAGATTGCCTTCGGTCGAGCTTGCAAATCCGCATTGCGGCGACAGCGCCAATTGATCGAGTGAAATGTAGCGTGCAGCCTCATCAATCCGATGCATGAGATGATCGGCGCTTTCAAGTTCTGGCGACTTGCTGGTGACGAGCCCTAGAACAACGCGCTTGTCCTTCGGCACAAACCGCAACGGTTCAAATCCTCCTGCCCGCGCGCTGTCATATTCAAGCAAGAATATGTCCGCGTCGATCGTATTGAAAAGCCTTTCGGCGATCGGATCATAGCCGCCTTCTGCAACCCAGCTTGAGCGCCTGTTGCCTCGACAAAGATGTACGCCGATACTCATATCGGCAGGGCGGGTAGCGATGCTCGCATTGATTAGACGCGCATATACATCGGCGAGAGTATCAGGATCATCCCCACGCGTTTTCAGCGCCGCAACCATTTTGGGATCGCAGAAAAACGTAAAATGCACTTCGTCGAGTTGCACATAGCGGCATCCGGCCTGAGCGAGTGCATCTATTTCCTCTGCATAAGCATTTCCAAGATCGGTAAAGAACATCTGCATATCCGGATAAACATTCGCATCGACCGCAGCGCGCCCGCCGCGATAATGCGCAAAGCTGGGCGATGGCATTGTCACTTTAGGCAGAACCTTCGTAGCCCCGGCCAGAAACTGGAAATCATCCACGGTGATTGGCCGTTCATGTTTGATTTTGTCGAATGTGCGAAACACCGCAGGCGATTCACCCTGGCTGTCGCCGGCGACGAAAGCATGCGAAAATCGCATCGGATCCCATTTGATGCCGCCAAAGGCATTCAGAAAATCGATATGAAACGCTTCCCGGCGATAATCGCCATCAGTTACGACCCCAAGACCGGCCGCTTCCTGCCGGCGCACAGCGGTGCGGATAAAGTCGTCTTCTAGCCCATGCAGTGATTTACTGTCGAGCGAACCGGCCGCATGTTCGCGCCGCGCCTGCAACAATGCGTGTGGACGCTTCAGGCTCCCGATGTGATCGGCGCGAAAAAATGGCCGCTGATTGATCTTGCCCTGACCGGCCGCGGCTGTATTGGCTGTCATTTAGTTTCCTCCGCCCTGTTGGAGCGAGAATAGCGGTGGCGCAGCCCCGGCGCCAGAGCGAAACCTGCTTAATCCCACGCAGCGCTGGCAGTGCGCAAACTTGCAGCAAAATCCTGCACCGCTGTCACGTTGCGCCTCTGCGGATTGATCAACAGCCGCACATCAATATAGAGCGGCGGTCCATCTATATCGACCAGATGCAATCGTCCTGCAGCCAGATCCTCAGCGACCGATGCATACAACGAGCAGGCCAGCCCAATCCCGGCGGCGCTCAGGTCCCGCACCAGTCCGAACTCGGTCGTCTCGCTCACCACATTCATTCTTTCGACGCCAAGCCAGGACAGTAGTTTCTTTTGCGTAAGTCCAAACATCGATGTGGCGATGGGGCCGACAAAATCGAATTTCGACAATTCCGCTGGATGCACCCTGCTGGCTGTGGCGAGTGGATGATCAGGCGCACAAAAAACCACAAACCGCTGCCGTCCGATCAACGTAGAGGGAACGCCAACAGGCTCATCATTGGACATCAGGCAGCCTATGTCTGCAGCGCCCATGCGGACCGCCGCCAACACCTCTTCCTGAAAGGCGATTTGCACAGACATGCGAATGTCCCGGCGCTGCCGGGCGAAATCCGATAAAGCTCCGCGCAACACCGTGTTGGCAAGGGACCGCTGACAGGAAAAAGACACGGTACGTTCCGAATCCCCGGCGCGCGAGGAAACTTCCGCATCCAGCCGCACGGCGTTTGCAAGCATTTCCCTCGCATGTCCCAGAAAATTTCGCCCGAGCGCGGTGAGAACCGCCTGACGCCCGCTCTGACGTTCGAACAAGGCGCCAGCAACTTCCTCCTCGATTGCCCGCACATGCGCACTGACAGACGGTTGCGCGATCCCCAGCCGCCGTGCAGCAGCCGCGAACGAGCCGGAATCGACGATAGCGACGAAAACCTGAAGGCGGCGGAGCGTAACAGTTATCATGCTTAGAGTTATAGTCTAATACCTATATCTAATAAAGCCTCCCCGCCCGTTGCTTTGGCTGGCTCACCCGGTCCAATCTCTCTCTGCGCGGCGGGAGACCGCGCCAGGGAGGCCGCTATGAGCACGAGCACATTACGGACGGGATTATTGGCGGCGCTGACGGCTGCCGCTCTTTTGGCAGGCCCGGCCCACGCGCAGACCATGGATAAGGTGCGGGTGGCCAAATCCGTCACCACCGCATTTTTCTTCGCCATGGTCGATCTGGGCGCTGAGCAGGGCCATTACAAGGCGCAAAATATAGACATTGAAATCTCCGCCTTCGCCGGGGATGCACGCATGCAGCAAGCCCTGACAGCGCAAGCCGTGGATATCGGCTTTGGTTCAGGCCCCGGCATGGCCTTCGCCGCCAAGGGCGTACCCGCCATCGCCATCGCCGCTATCGCCAACCAGCCCCTGAACATGGCCATGGTGATCAACCCAAAACTGAAAAGCGTAGCCGACCTCAAGGGGCAAAAGGTGGGAGTCACGACTGCCGGCTCGCTGACGGACTGGCTTGCCCGCAAGCTGTCTACCTATAACGGCTGGGGCCCCAAAGGCTTTGAAGTTCTTCCCATTGGTGAAGCGCGCGCGAGTATCGCTGCCCTGCGCCGTGGCGACATTGCGGGTTTTGTCACCGCGACAGAAAACGCCATCAATCTGGAACAGGAAGGCATCGCGAAAATCGTATCAACCTTTGGAGACGAGGTCGCCGACTTCCATACGCATGTGATCTTCGCCCAACGCAAGTTGATTGCCGAAAACCCCGAATTGCTCCGCCGCTTTTTGCGCGCCTGGTTCACGACCGTGAAGTTTGTAAAGGCAAACAAGGCCGCAACTGTGAAATCCATCGCCAATTCCATGAAGCTGCCGGAAAAAGTTATCGACATCGCCTATGACAAGGAATTAGCGATGATCAATGATGACGGCTCTTTTCACCCCAAGGCACTGGAAGTCATCCGTCATTCCTTCTTGGAACTTGGATCGCTGGACCGTGTGCCAGAATTGAAAGAAATTCTGGTGGAAGGCTTCGTACCCGTCAAAATGTAAATTCCGCTCAAAGTAAAATATGCGCAGCAGCCCTGCTGCCGCAGGCTTAACCACGCAACAGAATGAAGAAAAATGTCAGCGCCTGACGCCAACAACGACGTCGCCATCTCCGTCCGCAACATCACCCAACGCTTCGGTGAGGCGGGTTCGCCGGACGAAGTGCTCGCGCTCGACGATGTCTCCCTGGATATCAAGCGGGGCGAGTTCGTATGTCTGCTTGGCCCATCCGGCTGTGGCAAAAGCACGATTCTCAATATTGTCGGCGGTCTGTTCAAACCGACACAAGGCACAGCAACTGTTGCGGGACGCCTTGTTGAAGGCGCCCCCCATCCTGACCAGATCGCTTTCGTATTTCAGGAAAGCACACTGCTGCCGTGGTACACAGTGATCGAGAATTTTCGCATCGCCTTGAAGTTTCGCGGCATGAACAAGGCCGAATGGGATGATCGCGCCATGGCGGCTCTGCGCGCCGTGGGCATGGCAAGCTTTGCGCGACATTATCCCGATCAGCTCTCCGTTGGCATGCGCCAGCGCGTGAATATGGCGCGTGGGCTCTGCGTGGAAACGCCGATCCTTCTGATGGACGAGCCTTTCGCTGCTCTCGATGAACAAACAAGAATGGTGCTGGGCGAAGATCTCTCACAATTGTTGGCGGCGCGGCAAAAAACCATTGTCTTCGTCACCCATTCTCTGGCTGAAGCTGTCTTCCTGTCGGACCGCATCTTCGTGATGACTGCACGGCCGGGAAAAATCAAAACCATCATAGATGTGAACGAGTCCCATCCCCGCTCGCCCGATTTCATGCTGGAGCCGCGCTTCAGCGAACTGCGCAATGAATGTTACGCCCTGCTGCGTGATGAAATCCGCCGCACCGTCGCCGCCCAGCGCGACCCGCAACCGGCCGGGACCTGAGACATGGTTCGTCTCTCGGCCCAATCGCGGATCATCCAGGCGGGATTTCTCCTCGCTATGGGCGCACTCTGGTATTACGCAACTGCGGTTGGCGGCGTGCACCGCCTTTTGTTGCCACCGCCAGGCGAAGTCTGGAAGACGTTTTACGGCCTTGTTCAAACCGAAGAATTCTGGCGTTCGGTCAAAGTCACATTCTGGTCGATTGCGCAGGCCTATTTCATCGCAGCCTCTGCAGGCATAATTGCGGGCTACATCCTGACACGATCAAAACTGATCACAGACATTATGGAGCCAGTGCTGAGCGGCCTCTTCACTGTACCTCTTACACTGTTATTGCCCATCTTCATTCTCTTCTTCGGCATCGGTCCTGCCTCCAAAATCGCCTATGGAGCGACATATGCCTTCTTTCCGGTGGCGCTGAACACGATCGCCGCCTTCGCTCATGTAGAGGAAAGATGGCTGCGTGCTGCTCAATCCATGGGGGCTTCGCGCTGGAGCACATTTCGGCATGTGCTTATCCCCAGCGCGTTCCCGGTGGTGATCACTGGCCTTCGCATCGGCTTTGTCATCTGCTTTGCCTCTGTGCTCGGTGGCGAAACCATCGCCTCGGCCGTCGGTATCGGCCACAATATTTCGCTGAGCGCCGAACAGATGGAGCCGGGCCGCCTCTACGCCTGGATCGCATTTGTCACAGTCACAGCCGTTGCGTTGAATCTTTTACTCAGCGCCATTGAAAATCGCGTCGTAAAGCGGGACCGGAGATGAGCGTCGCCGCGAACACCGCGCACGTGCGGCCCCTTACCCATGGCCAGCGTGTCTTCCGCTGGCGGCTCGCCTTCCTCGCTGCTGTTGTGCTCCTGCTGGAACTCTACGGCTGGTATGGCGCGGATCCCACCGCCTGGGTGCCCGTATCGAAAATCATGCATTCGCTTTATAAGGACGTGCTGAGCGACTCCAAGATCGTCACGGCGCTCGGCTGGTGCGTCATGCAGATCACCGTCGCCTATGTGCTTTCCATCATCTTCGGCGTGCTGATCGGCCTCGCAGCGGGTTCAACAAATTTTAATCGCCGCACACTCTTTCCGATCATACTTATTCTCTATGTGATCCCGCAGGTTTCATTCCTGCCACTGCTGGTGTTGTCCTTCGGCCTTGGTTCCGCAGCAAAGATCGCCTTCGGTTTCAGCCATGCAGTGTTTCCCATCATCATCAATGTGGTCTCAGGCATGCGTTCTGTGCGTGAATTGCATCTCAACGCCGCACGCAGCATGGGCGCTTCGCGCTTCGATACAATCCGCCACGTCATCCTGCCACATATGGTGCCAAGCCTCTTCAATGGCCTGCGCCTGGGCATGACGCTGAACTTGCTCGGAGTCATTCTGGCGGAGCTTTATGTCTCCACTTCAGGCGTGGGTTATTACACAAAGCTTTTCGCTGAAGACTTCAACCCCGGCCCACTCTTCGCGTTGATAGGCTCGCTGGCTTTCATCGCCATTGTCTTCAATGAACTTGTCCGCATCGCCGAACACCGTCTGACACCAGGCAAACACAAGCAAACCGCAATCAAAACCAAAAAGGCAGAACAGCCATGAATATTGTAGGCGTAGACATCGGCGGCACATTTACCGATCTGGTCGGCTGTATCGATGGCAAAATCGTAACGTCCAAGACTTCGACCACGCCGTCAGATCCGACAATCGGCTTTGCCAAGTCGCTTGAACTTGCCCATTGCAATGTGCCGGAGCTTGGCGAAGTGCTGCACGGATCAACCATCGCCATCAACACCGTGCTTGAGCGCAAGGGCGCCAAATCCGCGTTGATCACGACTAAAGGCTTCCGCGATGTCTACGCCATCGGCCGTGGAAATCGGATTGAGGCTTTCAATCTCTTCTTCCATCGTCCAAAACCGCTCGTAGAACGGCGCTTCACATTCGAAATCAACGAACGTGTGAACGCGTCCGGCGAAGTCGTCACGCCGCTTGATCCTAAGGAGGTTGAGGCGCTGGCTGCTCAATTGAAACAGAACGGCATTGAAGCAATCGCAGTTTGTTTCCTGCATTCATGGGCCAATCCCGATCACGAGCGTATGGCTGGCGAGATCCTTCGCCGCGTTCATCCCGATCTCTTCGTCACCTTGAGCCACGAGATTCTGCGCGAATTTCGTGAATATGAGCGCACGTCTACCACCGTGCTGAACGCGTTCGTCGGACCCCGCGTCAGCAATTATCTCGGCACGCTGGAAACCTATCTGCGCGGTGAGAAATTTACTGGCAAGATGAATATGATGCGTTCCAATGGCGGCGTCATGTCGCTGGATCAGGCCCGCGCGCAACCTGTCTCGATGATGGAATCCGGCCCGGTTGCCGGCATGATTGGCGCCGGCCGTCTCGCCCAACATCTCGGCCTCAAGCAATGCATCGGCTTCGACATGGGCGGCACGACGGCAAAATCGAGCCTCATCACCAACGGCGAACCGGCGATCGAGGAAGGCTATGTCATTGGCGATCACGCCTCGGGCCAGCCCATGCAATTACCCGTCGTCGATATCGTGGAAGTCGGCGCAGGCGGCGGCTCTATCGCCTGGGTGGATGAAGCGCTTGGCCTGCATGTCGGTCCCAAAAGCGCAGGCGCCGATCCCGGCCCCGCCTGCTATGGCAAAGGCTCGCTCGATCCTGTCGTCACTGACGCCGACCTCGTTCTCGGCCGCATCAATGGCGGACGCTTCCTCGGCGGCAACATGGGCCTAGATGTAGCCGCTGCCGAACGCGCAATAGAACTGAAAGTCGGCAAGCCTCTTTCCCTCTCGGTAAAAGAAGCCGCATTCGGCATTGCCACCATCGCTGACACCAACATGTCGTTGTCGGTGCGTGCAGTCTCTGTGAACAAGGGCGTCGATCCCCGCGAAACCGCAATGATCGCTTTTGGCGGCGCAGGTCCGCTGCATGCCATCAGCGTCGCGCGACAAATCTTCATTCCCAAAGTCGTCATTCCCAAATTGCCCGGCACGTTCTCCGCGCTCGGCATGCTTATGGCGACCTGGCGTCAGGATTTTGTGCGCACGCTCGTCGGACGCCTCGGCGCCTTGCAGGAAAGTCTTGTCCGGCAGGTATTCGAAGAACTCGCAGCCTCAGGCAGGGATCGCATGCAGCGCGATCAGATTTCCAGCTCAGTCGCAGATTTCCGCTTCTATGCGGACTTGCGCTATGTCGGCCAGGAACACGCGCTGGCCATTCCTGTCAGCGGCCCCGACATGCTGTTTGGCGACACCAGCAAGGTGCGCGAACTCTTCGACGTCGAGCATGATCTGCGCTATGGTCAAGCGGCGATGGAAGAGAATATGGAAATCGTCAATGTGCGTCTCGTCATCACAGCCCGCAAGGACGACACAATCGCCGAGGAATGGATGAATCAGGACTGGTTCCCAACGGAATCGGCTGAGGAAACATCGCGCGATGTGATCTATGATGATCCCGCAAAGCCCCATCGCGCGCGCGTGTTGTGGCGCCCTGCCCTGCCGGCCGGGTTCGAACTCACCGGCCCTGCCGTTATTGAAGAACCCAATTCCACCATCCTGATTCATCCCGGTGACAAGGTCACCGTCACTAAATCAGGTCATCTCATCATCGACATCGCGAACGCAGGTTGAGCGCCATGAGCAACAACGCACAAGCCCATCCCATCACAGTCGAAGTCGTCCGCAATTCCATTGTCGCCTATGCCGACGAGATGGCGAACGCACTCTGCAAATCCGCCTACAACATGATGATCTATGAAGTCCGTGATTTTTGTTGCGGCCTCATCGATACGCAAGGCCGCATGATTTCGCAAAATCGAGGCGGCCTGCCGATCTTTCTTGCCGACCTCGGCGTCGCTGTCGAAGACGGCATCAAGCGATATGGCCTCGATGGCTTCAAGCCCGGCGATGTCCTCATTATGAATCACGGCGAGGTCTGCGGCCAGCATCTCAATAACGTAGTGATCTATTGTCCCTGTTTTTTCGAAGGCGAGATCGTCGGCTTTGCCGCCAGTCGCGCCCATTGGGTCGATATCGGCGGCATGCGCATCGGCTTCGGCTCAACTATCACTTCGGAAATTTTTGCCGAAGGCATTCAGATGCGTTCACTGAAGATATTCGAAGAGGGCAAACGCAACGACACACTCTGGCAGATCATCAACGACAACGTGCGTTTTCCCGAGGCCGCCCTGGGCGATCTTCGGGCTCAAATGGCTTGCGCGCAACTCGGCGCGAGGCGCTATGCCGAACTTCTCGCACGCTATGGCCGCGCAACAGTCGAAGCCTGCATCGAAAAGATCTGGGATCAGGCCGATCAAAAAGTCCGCAATGTCGTCGCGCAAATTCCCGATGGTGTTTACACAGCTGAAAGCGCCCTCGACAACGATGGCCGTACGCTCGACAAGCCCATCCGCATCAAGGTGACCGTGAAGATCGAGGGTGATAAATTCACGGTCGATCTCTCGGAAATGAACCCGCAAACGCCGGGGCCTTTGAATTCCGGCGAATCCGGCGGCATCGCGGCCGCGCGCGTTGCTTTCAAGGCGCTGACGTCGCCGGATCTCGACGTGAACGAAGGCTGCTTCCGTTCGCTTAATGTCGTCATTCCCCCCGGCACGATTGTCAGCGCCAAACCCGGCGCCGCCATCGGCCTGTGGAGCATTGCGCTGCCGACAACCATTGACACCATCCTCAAGGCGCTTGCGCCTGCGCTGCCTGACGTCGTGCCCGCCGCCCATAAGGGCGACATGGGCGGCTGCTCCTTCTACGGCTTCCGCAAGGATGGCAGCCGATTCCTGCTGATGAACATTTTTGGCGGCGGCTGGGGCGGGCGTCCCGCCGAGGATGGCGAAGACGCCAGCGTCTCTGTCTGTCAGGGCGATGTGCGCAATTCACCCGTAGAATTGCAGGAAATCCGCTATCCCGTCATGGTTGACGAACATGCCTTGCGCGAGAATTCTGGCGGCGCAGGCAAATATCGTGGCGGCCTTGGCGTACGTATCACCTATCGTGTCCTCGTCCCCTGCAAGGTCACAATCAATAACGAGCGCACAAAGATTCCGCCGTGGGGCGTGCATGGCGGTGGCGATGCCGCGCATAATATTTCCGTTATCGAGAGTCACAACGGAGATCACCGCACGGTCTTCAAAGGCACGGAAATCCCGCTTGAACCGGGCGATCGCGTGTTCTTTGATACGGCTGGCGGTGGTGGTTACGGCAAGCCTGACGAACGCGATCCGCGCGCTGTAGCCAATGACGTCGCACAAGGCTATCTTTCGCCTGATCTCGCTAGAAAATACTATAATTTCAGGGCCCAGGCCGCCGAATAAGAAACTTTGCAGGGAGAAACCAATGCCCAGCGCGACACATAAGGCCCGCCTCGCAGCGCTTTCTGAAACAATGAAGGCGCAGAATGTCGATGTATTCCTCGTCATCGGCAATAATTGGCATGCCGACTATCTGCGCTATGCGACCGATTTCGGCATTCAGGAAGGACAGGGCATCGCCCTTGTGCGCGCTGATGGTTCAACCACGCTCATGCTCGACGATCCCACCGAATGTGAAAGGGCGCGCGCCGAAATCAGCGGCTGCGACGTGCAATATGCGCCGCAACTTGTGAAAGAAGCGCGTGCTCAACTGATGCGCTCTGGCAACCGCAATGTGGCGGCCTCACCCATGCATCTGCTACCCTACGGCCTTGTGAACGCCGAAAGCGATGTGCGCTTTGCCGATGGTGCGCCAGTCATCGAAAGATTGTTGATGACCAAAATGGAAGTGGAGCTCGATTGCATTCGCCGCGCCTCAAAACTCTGCGACGAAGGCTATATCGTGTTTCGCGACGCCGCCCGTCCTGGCCGCAAGGATTATGAACTTGTGGCAGAAATGGAAGGTTTTTTCCGCGCCCATGGCATTGCCGAAAATTTCATGATCATCGGTGTCGGCGGCAAGGAAGTGCGCGGCATGGCGCCTCCCGGCGGCAAGGTGCTGAAGGCGGGCGATCTCGTCACGACGGAATTGTCGCCCTGCGTCGACGGCTATTACGCGCAGGTCTGCCGCACGCTGGTTGTCGGTCAAGCCAGCGAAACCCAGTTAAAGGCCTTCTCTGTTTATCAGGAAGCACTGGAAGCTGGCATCAAGACCGTAAAGGCAGGCGTCACCGCCGCCGATGTCGCGCGTGCGGAAAACGATGTGTTCCGCAAATATGGTCTGGGACAATACACGACATCTGAATATACGCGTGTGCGCGGCCACGGCATGGGTCTCTTTCTAGATCAGAAGCCACAAATCCTGGAAGACGTGGATATCGAACTCGTCGATGGCATGACGATGATCGTCCACCCTAACACCTATCATCCAGACGCCGGTTATATGGTTCTTGGCGACGCCATGGTGGTGCGACCTGGTGGCCACGAATTATTGTGTGGCTTGCCGCGCGATCTGTTTTCCGTGTCTGCCCATTAAGGAACAAGAATATGCGCCGCGGATTGATGGCCTGGGACGCCGCAGAACTCCCGATCGAGGTTATTCAGGCGCGTCAGGTAAAACTGCGCTCCATCATGAAGTCTCACAGGCTCGACGCATTCATCGCCTATACAAACATCTCCCATCCCGCTGCCGTCAGCTGGATCAGCGGATTCACACCCTATTGGTCTGAAGGCGTTTATTGCGTGATGCCGGAGGGAACACCCGCTTTCGCTACAGCGCTTTCAAAACGTGTTGCTGAATGGATCGGCACTGTCATGCCAATTGGCGAAGTCATCCCCACCCCGGCCCCCGGCACAGCCATTGGCAAACGGCTCGCGGCCTCCGGCGCCAGGCGCGTCGGCATCGTTGATCTCGACGATGTGCCAGCACGCCAGGCGCGCGCAATTCTTGCAGAAGTAGAAGGGCTGGAACTCGTCGATTCTACCGACGCCTTCAACACCATTCGCTGCGATGTGGACAATGCCGAACGTGCGCTCACGGCCAGGGCCGCGGCCATCGCTTTGTCTGCCATGCAGGCGGCGGATTGGAAGGCTGTTTGCATGCAGGCGCTCATTGCACCCTGCGAAGTCCATGCACGCCGGGCCGCAGCCGAGGACATATTCCTGTCCGTCGCCCCCAATCTCGCTGCCAATGGGCGCTTTCAACGAACAGATACAGCCACCACGCTGGAAAGCGCTTTCGCTCTGCGAATGTCGCTCGCTTATAAAGGGGCCTGGGTTCGCGTGATCCAGAGCCATACGCGCGACGCCCTGCTGGCGGCCAAATTTGCCTCCGCCCAAACAGCTTTCAATGAGCTTATGCCCTCGGGCGACCTCGAAGCGCAGACGCGTAAGGCGTTTGAAGCCGTAGGCGCCAAACTTACGTCCTGGTTTATCGAACAGCCGCGTGGTTCTTCGCCACTTGTCGCCGTCGCTGGCTCGAGCATGTCCACGAGTACCTATCGCGCTGGTGCGCCCGCAACACTCAATGTTGAATGCGACATTGACGGCTGGCGCTGGCTGGCCTCACGCCCCTTCGCTTAATACGTCAATGGCTGCCGCCCTTACGGCGCGCCATATGGTTCAGCGCTTCCACACAGATCGAGAACGCGATAGCCGCGTAGACAAATCCCTTGGGCACGTGGAAGCCAAAACCGTCGGCCACCAGCACAACACCGATCAACAAGAGAAACGCCAGCGCCAGCATCTTTACGGTGGGATGCGCGTTGATGAAACGCGATACGGGCCCGTTGGCCGCCAACATCACGATAACGGCGATAATAACGGCGGTCGACATCACCCAGATATCGTCAGCCATCCCGACGGCTGTGATCACAGAATCCAGCGAGAATACGATATCCAGCATCAGGATCGACGCAATCGCCTTGCCGAAGGTTGTTCCCGCCATAGCAACGCCGGACTTTTCCTCCGCATGCCCCTCGATCAGTTCATGAATTTCCTGTGTGCCCTTGTAAAGCAGGAAAAATCCACCGCCGATAAGTATGATATCGCGCCAGGAAAAGCCCTTGCCGAATACTTCGAATACGATTGCCTTCAGCCCGACAATCCAGGCAATAGAGGCCAGTAGCGCCAACCGCATAATGAGCGCCAGTGAAAGCCCAACATTGCGCGCCAGCGCTTGTTGATGCGCAGGCAGGCGCGCAGCTGTGATGGAAATGAAGATGAGGTTATCGATCCCCAAAACGATTTCCAGCGCTGTCAACGTCAACAGCGCCGCCAGTGCGTTCGGGTTCAAAAGCCAATCCACGCCCATCTCCAATTTGAATGCAAAACTGCAAATAAGCAGGGATTAAAAAGTTTCAATGCGTAATTACACTACAGCAACCGCCAGTAGAACCCCGGAGCGCGAATTCCTCGCGCCCCGCTTATCGCTGGTCTAGTCGAAGGGGTAAACACCGGTTTTCGGTGTCCAGGCTTTCTCGACCCCATACATGCCCGAGCGCAGCATATTCTCCCAGGATTCGCTGGTCGTCGCGCCAATGTGAGGCGAAGCAAACATATTGGGATGATGGATGAGCGGATTGCTATTGGCTGGTTCGATCGCGAACACGTCGAAAGCTGCGCCTGCAATATGGCCGGAATCCAGCGCATCTTTCAGCGCAGCCTCGTCAACCAGCGTTCCGCGCGCGATGTTGACCAGGATCATACCGGGCTTCAGTTTCGCAATATTCTCGCGGGTATAAAGGCCGATAGTCGACGAATTGCGCGACAGGTGGATCGTCAGTACATCCGATCGTGCGAACAGCTCATCCTGGCTGACTTGCTCGATATTATACTGCTTGCAGAAATCGGCCATATCGACCTTGTCGCAGATGATGATCTTCACACCAAAAGGCTGCAGCAGACGCACCACTTCTTTGCCGATATGGCCACAGCCATGAATGCCGACGGTCTTGCCGCGCAAATCGGCGCCGAAACCCACGGGCCCCTTCCACTCGCCCTTACGCAGGATGTTGGAGAAATAATGCACTTTTCGATTGGCCAGGATCATATAGCAGATGGAAAGCTCTGCTACCGAAACCTTGTTGACGCCTGGCGCCCACCACATCTTGATATTGTGCCGGTTTAACAAATCCGGATCAATATGATCGACGCCCGCTGAACACAGCGAGAGCACATTCAGTTCAGGCACCGCACTCAGCACTTTTTCCGAAATGGTTTCAATGCCTATAACGGCTGTATCGTAACCGCGCAAATACTCGATCAACTGATCTTCGTTGAACCTCACCCTATCCGTACGAAACTTGGCATCGGGATAAATCGCCCGCAATTCGTCTTTCAAATGCGGAAAGAAATCGAAATAGGGAATCGTGACGGCGACTTTGGGCATGTGCGTTTCCTGTGATTGCTTTGTTTATGTCATCCCGGAAAACGCAAAGCGTTTATCCGGGATCGCAATGGCATTATGTTCATTCTACGAAAACGTTCCCGGGTAAGTTCTGCGTACTTATCCGGAATGACAGTTCTGATCAGGCCGCTTTCTTTTTCTTGGCGTCCTGAATCGCGCGCCACACTTTCAGCGGTGTCGCCGGCATATTGATATGCGTAATGCCGTAATCGCGCAGCGCATCCATCAGCGCATTCATCACAGAGGGCAGAGCGCCAGAGCAGCCTGCCTCGCCGCAGCCCTTGACCCCCAGCGGATTAGTCGTCGAGGGCACACTGTGAAAGGCGTTCACCATCGCAGGCGATGTGTCGGCGCGCGGCATGGCGTAGTCCATGAACGAACCAGTGATCAGCTGCCCGTCGCTGGAATATTCAGTGCTTTCCAGCAGGCATTGCCCGATACCCTGCACGACGCCGCCCTGGACCTGGCCTTCGACGATGATGGGATTGATGACAGTACCGAAATCCCCGACCATCGAATATTTCACGATTTCAGTGATGCCAGTTTCCGGATCGACTTCCACTTCTGCGATATGGCAGCCATTGGGATAGGTGGCAGGCCCCATGCCCGTGAAGTGATCGACATCAAGCGATTTGGGCGTATCGCCCGGCAGCTTGACGCCATCATTCAGCTTCTGCGCCATTTCCATGATGCTGATGGAACGGTCCGTACCGGCGATGGAAAAACGGCCCGCGTCAAACTTGATGTCTCCGACAGCCGCTTCGAGCAGATGCGAAGCGACAGCCTTGCCCTTTTCGATCACCTTGGCGCTGGCCTCCACAATTGCCGTGCCTGTATTCATGATCGACTTGGACCCGCCCGTGCCTGCGCCGCCGATAAGATCGTTGCTGTCCGTCTGCAGAACCTTGATCTTGTCGAATGGCACGCCGAGCTGGCTGTGCAGCACCTGCGCAAACGTTGTCCAGTGGCCCTGGCCATGTTCATGTGTGCCGGTCGCCAATGTAACTGTGCCGTCTTTCTGGAAATGGATCGCGCCCAGTTCCTTGGTGATCGGCGCGGTCACTTCGAGGAATTGGCCGATGCCGCGGCCACGCAGCTTGCCGCGCTTGGCGCTTTCCTTCTTGCGTGCGTTAAAACCTTTCCAGTCCGCCAGCTCCAGAGCCTTGTCGAGAACCGCAGGAAAGTCACCGGAATCATAGGTCGAGCCCGAAGGCGCGGCATAGGGAATCTGGTTCTTGCGGACGTGGTTCCGCTTGCGCATTTTCACGGGGTCGAGGCCCATTTCCGTAGCGGCGGCGTCGATGAGCCGCTCCATGTAATAATTGCCTTCTGGCCGTCCTGCGCCGCGATAGGCCGTGACAGGCACAGTATGTGTGAACACGCATTGCGTGTTCATTTCGATCAACGGCGTCCGGTAGAGCGAGATCGCGTGCTTGACGATATTAAGCGTGGAGAACAGCGGCCCCA
The DNA here is from genome assembly GCA_947474545.1 of Beijerinckiaceae bacterium. Taxonomy (GTDB): domain Bacteria; phylum Pseudomonadota; class Alphaproteobacteria; order Rhizobiales; family Beijerinckiaceae; genus Terripilifer. The sequence goes on from CANJJI010000075.1 coordinate 17,643, forward strand.
TGGCGGTGACGTAAGCGCCCAGATTGCCAAAGCCTGTAAAGCGCAGAGCCAGGAAGGTTCCCTCCTTATCGAGCGCAAGTTCGCCCACAAATTCCTGATCGCGGCCGTGATGATCACTGACAAAACTTTCGCCACGCGTATCGGTCCATTTCACGGGGCGGCCGAGTTCGCGCGCGCCATGCAGGCAGCACAGATATTCAGCAAACATCGAACCTTTCATGCCGAACGAACCGCCCACGTTATTGGCGATGAAGCGCACCTTTTCCGGCGGCACTTTCAGCAATTCGGCCACCATGGCGCGCGAACCGAAGACACCCTGCGTCGGCGCATAAAGCGTGAATTGTTCGCTCTTCTTGTCGTAGAGCGCGAGCGAAGCGCGCGGCTCCATCGGGTTGATGACAATGCGGCTGTCAACCAGCGTCAGCTTGGTCACATGCGCAGCGCTGGCGAACGCTGCGGCCACCTTGGCCTTGTCGCCATAGGTATAGGTGAGGCCGACATTCCCTGGCGCATCGTCATATACCAGCGGCGCACCGGGCTTGACGGCGTCGCGCGCTTCGATGACGGCTGCTTCAGAAGTGATATCAACAACAACAGCTTCAGCCGCCTCCTGCGCTTGTGCCGGTGTTTCCGCAATCACGCACACAAGGGGATCGCCGACGAAGCGCACGCGGTCGCTCGACATCGCCGGGCGCTTCATGTGCTTCATCAATGTGCCGTCAGTGCTCTTGAATTCCATGCGCGGCGCGAGCGGCGCATAGCCGGCTGCATCGAGATCCGCCCCCGTATAGACCGCCAGCACACCCGGCATACCCTTGGCAGCACCAATATCGATCTTGTTGATCTTGCCATTGGCGAGAGTCGAGCGAACCATCGCTGCATAGGCCTGTCCCTTGGCGTTGATATCGTCAGTATATTGTCCTTGGCCCTGAATGAGCCTGACATCTTCAGTGCGGCGGACCGGCTGACCCACGCCAAACTTCATCGTCGCAAGGCTTTCCTCGTTAACACGCGCGTTCATCAGTAGACCTCTTGGGGTGGTAATCAGGGCGGTAGGTGTGATGCCGCGAGCGCGGCTGCCGGGGCAGATAAAAGCCCGGAAGCGCGGCCAGAGCAAGTCCTGTTCGGTGATTCAGGGCAGGTATGCGCAGGCAAAAGGCCAATTCTCTTTCCCTTGGGCGTGCAAGCCTTTATCAGACGCATATTGTCATCCCGCACGCGCGCGTCGCGGGAGGGCGCCGGAAACGAAACAGATGTCAAACGCCGCGTCCAAAAGCCGGTTTTCGAGAATCGCATTTCTGTCTTCAGGCTCCACAGAAGCCGAAGAAGCCCTTGCCGCATTGACGGCACTGTATGGAAATGTGCCGGCCAGCGAAGCCGATGCCATAGTTGCGCTCGGCGGCGATGGCTTGATGCTGCAGACCCTGCATGCCTTCATGCGCGCCAACGGCAGCCATTCCAAACCCATCTATGGCATGAACAGGGGTTCTGTTGGCTTTCTGATGAACGAATATCAGGAAACCGGCCTCGTGGAGCGGCTGGAAGCCGCCGAGGCTTCTACAATTCACCCGCTGATCATGCGGGCGGAAACTGCGGATGGACTGAGCCAAGAGGCCCGCGCCATCAATGAAGTGTCGCTCCTGCGCCAATCCTATCAGGCCGCAAAACTGCGTCTGAGCGTGGACGGGCGCGAACGCATGGCCGAACTGATCGCCGATGGTCTGCTGATCGCCACCCCAGCCGGTTCTACCGCCTATAATCTCTCGGCCAACGGCCCTATTCTCCCTCTGGACGCGACTTTGATGGCTTTGACGCCCATCTCCGCCTTCCGCCCCCGCCGCTGGCGCGGCGCACTCCTGCCGGACAAGGCCAAAGTCATGATCGAGGTGCTGGAAGCCGAAAAACGCCCGGTCTCCGCCGTTGCCGATCATTTCGAGATTCGCAACGTCATACGCGTCGAAGTGGAAATGGACCACCGGACCGGCGTAGTGATTCTCCACGATCCCGGCCACTCCCTGGAAGAGCGGATTCTCAGGGAGCAGTTCGGGTATTGAGGGGGGGGGGAGTCTTAAACCAGCTCCTGCGGCTGCTCTGGCGGAACGTCCCCGATCTTAACTTCATATTGAAAACCCTGCGGAGTTGCATGTTTTAATACGAATACCATCCTACCGCCCAGGTTCGTTCCCAGATCTTCATCCCGGTCGGGCAAGACGACTATCCTGCGAAGGCCGATGGATACGATGAATACACCGCCGCGTTCCGTAAAATCGGATGCGATCAACTTGATTACTGAATAATATTGCGGTTCTTTCCAAGCATTCGGCGCAGACGGTTCAACTACGACGGAATATTGCGTTGGCGTTGGCATATAGATGAAAAACTTTGCCTTATCCGGTTTCCAATTGTCACCGAGATCCGCATTTGTCGCCCATTCACAGAAAAACATCCGGCACACATTCGGACGGGATTCGTGAATTGAACACCCGGTTCCGGGTTTGGCATGAACGCACCATTTGCCCGCCGGTTTGTCGAAAAATTTGATGGGAAATAGCTTGCAGCACAACATACAGGACCCGCACTCCTTGAGCGCTGCTACGTCCGGCGTTGACGCCATTGCGTTTTCAACTTGATTGCTCATTGTTCATCCAGACTAGCAGTTACGATTACCGGACAATGTGGTGAGGGATTGCCTGCCACTTCGCGACGCGCTTCGCGCCCCTTCATCTTGAGTGCAAGATTTGCCCCACTACGAACGAGTGTCCAATTTCTGCGGAAACTCATATCCCAAATTCACCCCACACAAAACGAAAAACCCCGGCGCTTGCGCGCCGGGGCCTGTTGGAAGACTTCAGATCAGGAGATCAGAAGCTGCGCTCGACACGGATACGAGCATTCCAGACGTTCGGGCTGACCTTGAAGTTCGTCGCGCAAATACCAACATTGGCGCAGTTCGTGCCAGCGTTCGTATCTACATTGTTAGCATTGCTAAGAGCACTCGGTGCCGCACCATTCAGGCCTGTCAGGCGCTGATTGAGACGAGCATAGGTGAGCTCAAGACCGATATCGAAGTTGCTAACAGGCGACCAGGTCACGTTCGTGCCAACGGTCCAGGCAGAAGCGCGGGAAAGACCACCTTCCTGCCAATCGGTTGTCTGCG
>CANJJI010000076.1 GCA_947474545.1 Beijerinckiaceae bacterium
AGCGTCTCGCGCAGAGGCATTTCGAGGCACTCGCCTGTTGGTGATTTGTCGTGGAAACACCATGCCAGGTTCGGACCCGGATGCCTCGATTTATTCCCTTTCAGGGCGAAAAATCAGCGCGCAATCGCGGTTTTGCAATTGGCTCAACGATCTGTTTTTTATACTTTTTGCAGCCCTGTTGCTGCGATTGACCGTATCAATTGCACTGCCCCATATCGTTCATCCCGACGAAATATTTCAGGTCGTGGAGCAGGCCTATTCGTTTTATTTCGAAGATCGTGTCATCCCGTGGGAAATTCGCGGCAATCTCCGGGGGTGGCTATGGCCGATGATCATAGGCGGCGTGATCTTCCCTTCGGAGAAGCTGGGAGGAGGCGGGGCCGGCATAGCCTTCAGCGTATTGTTGTTCATGTCATTGTTTTCTCTGGCGGGGATCTATGCTGCCTATTCAATTGGAATGCTCAAAAGCCGGAGGCATGCGCTTGTCGGGGCGATTGTTGCTGCAATTTGGTATGAATTCGTCTGGTTTGCCGGAAATCCACTCAACGAAGCTGCGGCGACCTATTGTATTCTGGTTGCGATTGCGGTTCTTTTGCGCGGAGGCGGGGCGGCCCGGTTCGCTTTTGCGGGCGCTTGTCTCGGGCTGGCATTTGTATTCAGGTTACAATATGCGCCCGCTGTGGCTTTCATTGCCCTCTATTGTGGCGGCCTGGCGTTCCGTGAAAAATGGCTGCCGATGGTCTTCGGGGGGCTGATCCCCGTCATGATTTTCGGATTGGTGGATTGGCTATTTATCGGGTTGCCGTTTCAATCCATGTATAATTATTTCGTCGTCAATCTGGTGCAAGATAAAGCGTCAGAATTCGGCGTTCTTTCCACGATATTTTACGTGTATTTTTATACGAACTACTGGTTTTATCTGTTCCCGATCATAATCGCGCTGGTATTTGTGCCCAAAGCCCCTTTTCAATTACTTTGGTATGTTGCGATTATCATTATTCTTTGTCACTCGCTTATTCCGCACAAGGAGTACAGGTTTGTTTTTGCGGGCACCTACCTGCTGATCATGTTGGCTGCCTTCGGCAGTGTGGATCTGGCGGACCATATTTTCAAACGATACCCAAATATTCTGTTTTTTCCAGCACCGGCATTGGTTGTCGCGTTCTGGGCTGCCAATTCTCTTCTGATCGCTTCGAGCGAGCGGATGGCACTGAAGTGGTCTTATGGAAAAGCCGAGGTTCTGGCTTTCCGCTGGCTCGAAAAGCAGCCAGATCTGTGTGGGCTTGGTTTTGTTGCTACGGATCTGTTGAGGTCGCCCGGAAAGTCCGGCTTGCATCGCTCGATACCGTTCATTTGGGAGGAGAACCATCGGCCTGAAGCTGATCTCACCGGCAAGCTTGCTATTCTCCTGAAGCCCGATACCTATAATTATCTTTTGGTTTTTCAGGATGTTAAGCCACCGGAGCCGTTTGTACAAAAGGCATGTTTTCCGGGGGGGCGAGAGAGACACTCTGCACCTATATGCGGCCGGGAGCCTGCGCGGTTCGACCTGAAACCCATATCAACGAGCTATTGAAAAAGCTCGGCAAGTAGTCTGCTTAATCCGGGCCGGTATCCGGCGCCAGCGCGCGAACTCAGATATCCAGCACCTCTGAATCAGCGAACTGAGCGTTCTCCGAAATGAAAGCAAAGCGCGCTTCGGGTTTGTTGCCCATGAGGCGTTCCACGGAGTCTGCCGTGGCGTCCTTCTGCTCTGACAGGACGATGACTTTCAAGAGAGACCGCTTATCCGGCTGCATGGTCGTTTCTTTAAGTTGTGCTGCCATCATCTCACCTAATCCTTTGAAACGACTTACTTCCACCTTTCCTCTTCCGTTAAAGTAAGACTTCAAGAGATCGTCCTTGTGGGCATCGTTTCGGGCATAGGCGGTCTTGGCGCCCTGACTCAGTTTGTAGAGCGGCGGGACGGCTAGATAGAGATGCCCTGCGTCGATTAAATCAGGCATTTGCCGCCAGAAAAATGTGATCAGCAAGGACGCGATATGCGCGCCATCCACGTCCGCATCGGTCATGATGATGACTTTGCCATAGCGGAGGTCAGCGGCGCGATATTGCTTGCCGGTGCCGCATCCAAGCGCCTGAACCAGATCGGCAAGCTGTTGGTTGCCGGCCAGCTTGTCCTTGGTGGCGGACGCCACATTCAGAATCTTGCCGCGCAGGGGCAAAATCGCCTGCGAAGCGCGGTCGCGGGCCTGCTTGGCTGAACCGCCTGCCGAATCGCCTTCGACGATGAAAATCTCGGAATCCGCCATTGATGTATTGCTGCAATCGGCAAGTTTGCCGGGCAAGCGAAGTTTGCGGACAGCGGTCTTGCGGGACACATCCTTCTCGGCCCGGCGGCGCAAGCGCTCTTCCGAACGCTCGATCACCCAGTCCAGGAGCTTGGCTGCCTGAGCAGGAGATCCGGCGAGCCAATGGTCGAAGGCGTCACGGATGACGCCGTCCACGACGCGCGAGGCTTCCTGGCTCATCAGGCGGCCCTTGTTCTGGCCCTGGAATTCTGGTTCCCGGATGAATACTGAAATCAACGCTCCGCACGTTGCCAGGACGTCATCGGTCGAGACATTACCGGCGCGTTTGGCCTGGCCGACGCGCTCTGCGTGGTCTTTCAGCGCGCGCAGCAGCGCCACGCGCATCCCGGCTTCATGGGTGCCGCCATCGGCGGTGGGGATCGTGTTGCAATAGGAATGAACAAAGCCATCTTCATTGGCCATCCAGCCAATGGCCCATTCCACCGATCCGTGACCGCCAGGCTTCTCAACTTTTCCGGTGAAAAACTGCTCAGTGACGAGTTCCTTGCCTTCAAGATCAGTCGCCAGATAGTCCTTCAATCCACCCGGAAAACGAAAAACCGCCTCGGGCGGAGTTTCTGTACCCGCGACAATCGCAGGATCACAGTGCCAGCGGATTTCGACACCGCCAAAAAGATAGGCTTTTGAGCGTGCCATTCGGAACAGGCGGGCCGGCTTGAATACGGCAGTCGCTCCGAAAATCTGTTCGTCTGGCCGGAAACGGACCTTCGTGCCCCGGCGGTTGTTGATCTTGCCGAGGGTCTGCAATCCCCCAAGCGGGATTCCGCGGGAAAATTCCTGCTTGTAGAGCTGCTGGCCGCGCGCGACTTCAACTTCGAGCTTTTCGGCAAGCGCATTGACCACGGAAACACCGACGCCGTGCAAGCCGCCGGAGGTCTGGTAGGCGCCTGAGTCAAACTTGCCGCCCGCATGCAGGGTAGTCATGATCACTTCAAGGGCGGATTTTTTCGGGAATTTTGGATGGGGATCGACCGGGATGCCGCGTCCGTTATCTATGACCGTCAGCCAATTATCGGCTTCAAGAGTCACGTCAATCCATGTCGCGTGACCGGCAACCGCCTCGTCCATGGCGTTGTCGAGCACCTCGGCAAAGAGGTGATGAAGGGCAGCTTCATCGGTGCCGCCGATATACATTCCGGGGCGGCGGCGGACCGGCTCAAGCCCTTCAAGAACTTCAATAGAATCAGCATTATAGTCCGCTTCGCCGGGTGTGCCTGCGCGAGCAGGGGCTGCGGCTTTTTTCACCGGCTTTGTAACCTTTTCAGGGCTTTTCCGGCTTGGTTCGCCGGCGCCAAAGAGATCGCCTTCAGGTGACATGGATGATCCGCTACTCAAGTGATTCGTGACGGCCAGTATAGTCCATCTGGCAACAGGAATAGAGAACAAAGCAAAAACAAAAAGGCCGCAAGATGGCGGCCTCAATGAAAGCGGTGTGCAATTGATCCCGGTGATCAGGCGATCTTGCCGCCACCTTTTCGGGTGATGACCACAATCGACGGGCGCGGCGGCATGTCCGGTTTGAAATCAGGCCAGCGGGTGGCCGGATTTTCGAAAGATCCTTCGCCGGCGGCTTCGTCGCCTTCGCCAGGATGTTGGACTGCAAGAAACAAGGTTTCGTCGTCGGGGGTGAAGCAAGGCCCGCACATTTCAGCGCCTTCGGGTACCCGGTAAAAGCCTTTGGATGTGCCGCGTAAGGCCCCCTCGGTTTCGATTGCCCAAAGGCCGTCGTTGCGGCCCGCGGATTTCTTCGACATGCCGTCGGTGGCGACCCATAAGCGGCCACGCGAGTCGAAGGCCAGATTGTCGGGCATTCCGAACCAGCCGTCTTTTGTCGTGGCGGGGTTGAATGTCGCTCCAACCTTGGGGTCGCTCATGTCGCCGCAACGGACAAGTACTTCCCATCTGAACCTGGTCGAAGCATGATCGCCATCCTCTGGCGACATCTCGATGATATGGCCGAACTTATTGTTTGCCCGGGGGTTGGCGGCATCTTCCTGTCCGGGCTTGCGGCTGGTGTTGTTGGTGAGCATCACATAGACTTTGCCGGTCGCCGGGCTGGCTTCCACATCTTCCGGACGATCCATTTTGGTTGCGCCGAGCGCGTCACCGGCGAGCCGGGCGTCAATAAGTACATCCGCCTGGCTGGTAAAGCCTTTTTCTGCGGTTAGCGGCCCCTGCCCAAAGACGAGGGGGAGCCATTCGCCACTTCCGTCAGCATTGTATTTGGCGACAAACAACGTGCCGTTGTCCAGAAGATCCAAATTGGCTGCGCGATTTGCAGGATCGATTTTGCCTGCCGTCACAAACTTATAGACGTAATCGAAACGCTCGTCGTCGCCGGTGTAAACGACATAGCGGCCATCCTTGCTGGTGGCTCCGGCAGCGCCTTCATGCTTCACGCGTCCAAGGGCGGTGCGCTTTTTGGGGGTGGAGGCGGGATCAAGCGGATCTATTTCCAGGATCCAGCCAAAACGGTTTGGCTCATTTGGCTCTTTGGCGACGTCAAAACGGTCGAAATAGGCCCCCCAATTGTATTGGTTTGAGGGTGCGCCATAGCGGCGGAGTTTGGCGGCTTCCGGATGGCCGTCTGCGCTGCCCCAGAAGACACCGTTGAAATTTTCCTCGCAGGTCAGCCATGTGCCCCATGGCGTCATGCCGCCCGCGCAATTATTGACCATGCCCAGAACGCGTCTGCCGTCCGGATCTGCCTTGGTCTTCATCCGGGCGTGGCCAGCTGCCGGGCCGGTTATGTCCATGGGCGTGTTCGCGTCGATTCTGCGGGCATATTTGGAGTTCGGGACAACCTGCCACTTGCCGTTGTCTTTTTTTATTTCGATGACCGCGCCGCCATGGGCCGCCATTTCGATTTCCGCCAATTCCTTCGTCATTTTCGAAAAGGCGTTCTTTTTGATCTGCTGAGGGCCGCCCATGCCGGGGAACATCAATTCTTCATTCGTATATTCGTGATTGACACAGAGAAGGCCATGCTGGGAGCCGTTTGCGGCCCCTGGCATGGGCAGATAACCGACGAAATCGTTATTGTAACCAAATTGCAGTTTCTGCGCGGCAGCCGTCTGTTTTAAGGGATCAAATCCGGGTGCCCCGGGCAGAACGGGATCGCCCCAACGGATCAATATATCCGCATCATAACCTTCTGCGATAACATGGTTTTCATCGGAACCAGCCGTAACTTCCTTGAAGTCGAAAGCGGCTTTCGCGGCGGCCTGCGCCAGGGCTTCGTCAGGGTTGAGCAGGGCGTAGCCGGGCAGGGTCGCGAGCGCGGTTGCTGTCAACGCGCCACGGAGCACATCGCGCCGGTTGAAACGGCGTCCGATAATATCGCCGATGGTCTCGCCAGGCGACGTATTTGAACCAATGTCCTCAAGCGCGTCGGCGCGTTTTGAGCGGCTTTCAAATTCGGCAAATTGGCTGCGTTCAACCATGGTCATATCCCTTGCATGGGTTCGTTGTTCTGACATTGCCTATGGGCCTTTTGCGACAAACACGTGAATGCCGCTTCCCATCAGCAAAATTTCGAAGTGGCAAGTGATAAATTAAGGTCAGATTAACTCTTCGGCATAAGCATGGCCTTATGCCTAGACTCACAACGCTGCCCAAACGATTTTTGACTTCTCCGGGCCTTACTCATGCGGCTGATGCTGCTGGTTATGCATTCGCTGGCTTTCAGGAAAGCGGCGATCTTCCCGAGCGCCGGCGTCCTGGCAACAGGTTGCTGCGGGCGGGCATGATTTTTCTGCCGCTTTTTCTGGCGCTTTCTGCGCTTGGTATCGTCGCTCTCAACATTTGAGCTGTCGATAGTTTGAGGGTGTGAACACGCAAAGCGTTTGCGCGAAGTAAGTTCCCGAACATCGTTGAAATTCTGAATGCGACCGCGACGACCGGGCGAGGGCCTGTTGCACCCGGATTAACCACGCAAACAGTTAAGGCTCGCTGCCCTGAGAGCACGATGTTAACAAAGCGTTAGGTTTAACGCGAGGTTAACGGGCGTGTTCGAGATTTTGCTTAATATCGTCTGCCAGGTTTCGGCGACATTGCTGCTGGGCGCTTTTTTCGGCCTTGAAAGGCGGATGCGAGGTTATCCTGACGCCAGCAGGTTGCATGCAATTGTTGCGGCAATCGGATTGATGGCCATCATACTTTTCCGTCCCGAGGCAGCACCCGTTGTGACGACTATGGTCGTGACCTGCGGCTTATCTTTTCTCAGTGTGGCCGGGTTCCGGATGCTGTTACAGGCGCTCGCCAATTCGCGGACAATGTTTGCCGCGTCAGGAGCTGATACGTTTACTCTGGCAGGCGCGCTGATGGTTGGATGCGCTTGCGGAACAGGCGATGTCCGGAGCGTAGCCGCTGTCATGGTCTTCATGGCGTTGGTCAGTATTTTCCGCCCGCTCGAAAATTACGCAGGCGAAGTCTTGTCGCGCGGAGATGTGGACGCGCCGGAGCTTTCGCAAGCGAGTCTCGTGGCTGTGGCTTCCAACGACAAGAACGCAGCGCAGGTCCAATCCCTTGACAGCAAAGGCGGTCAAGACCGCCGCGAGAGCCAGTAGTCTTTCCAGTGGTTCAAATGAAAAGGGCGCCTGCGAAGGCGCCCTTTCTTTTGTCGCAAAGCCGGCGGCTTTGGTATCAGACTGAATAATACATGTCGAACTCGACCGGATGCGGCGTCATTTCCATGCGCGCCACTTCGGTCATCTTGAGTTCGATATAGGAATCGATGAAATCGTCGTTGAAGACATCGCCAGCCTTGAGGAAGGCGCGGTCCTTGTCGAGATTTTGCAGCGCTTCGCGGAGAGAGCCGCAGACGGTCGGGATTTTCTTGAGCTCCTTGGGGGGGAGATCATAGAGGTCCTTGTCCATGGCCGGGCCCGGATCAATCTTGTTGGCGATACCGTCGAGGCCAGCCATCAGCATGGCTGCGAAGGCGAGATAGGGGTTGGCTGTCGGATCGGGGAAGCGAACCTCGACGCGCTTGGCCTTGGGGTTCGACGTCCACGGAATACGGCAGGAGGCCGAACGATTGCGCGCCGAATAGGCGAGCAACACGGGAGCTTCATAACCTGGGACGAGACGCTTGTAGGAGTTCGTCGAAGGGTTGGTGAAGCCGTTCAGCGCCTTGGCGTGCTTGATGATGCCGCCAATGTACCACAGGCATTCCTGGCTGAGGTCAGCATATTTGTTGCCCGCGAACACAGGCTTGCCGGCCTTCCAGATCGACTGATGGACATGCATGCCCGAGCCGTTATCGCCATAAATTGGCTTTGGCATGAACGTCGCGGACTTGCCATAGCTCTGAGCGACCTGATGGATGCAGTATTTGTAGATCTGCATGTGGTCGGCCATGGTGATCAGCGTATCGAACTTCATGCCCAGTTCGTGCTGGGCGGACGCCACTTCGTGGTGGTGCTTCTCGACCTTGACGCCCATGGACGCCATTGCGGCGAGCATTTCCGAACGCATGTCCTGCGCCGAATCCATCGGCGGGACGGGGAAATAACCGCCCTTGGTGCGGATGCGATGACCGAGATTTCCGCCATCGTAATCGGTGTCCATGTTCTCGGGCAGTTCGATGGAATCAAGAACGAAGCCTGTGTTGTAGGGATCGGCCTTGAAACGAACGTCGTCGAAAACGAAGAATTCGGCTTCCGGTCCGAAAAAGGCTGTGTCGCCCACGCCGGAAGATTTCATGAAGGCCATGGCCTTCTTGGCAATGCCGCGGGGATCGCGGTTATAGGGCTCGCCTGTCGAGGGCTCGAGAATATCGCAGGTGATGACCATCGTCGGTGACGCGAAGAAAGGGTCGATCGTCGCGGTTTCCGGATCGGGCATGAGGGTCATGTCGGATTCGTTGATGGCTTTCCAGCCGGCAATCGAGGAGCCGTCAAACATCGTGCCTTCGGCGAACAATTCTTCGTCCACCAGCGCAATGTCGAAAGTGACATGCTGCCACTTGCCGCGCGGGTCGGTAAAACGCAGATCGACATACTTGATGTCATTGTCCTTAATCGCCTTAAGGACATCCTTGGCGGTCTTCATGTCGCAAGCCTTTCTTGATGACAGCTGGTGTTAAGAGCCGGTGGTTAGTTGGTTTTGCAGAGTGCGGGCTTTTTTGGGTGAAGTCAGACCGCGTCCATCCCGGTTTCGCCGGTGCGGATGCGTATCGCGCCTTCGATATTGGAAATGAATATCTTGCCATCGCCGATCCGGCCCGTCTGGGCGGCCTTACGAATAGCTTCGACGGCGCGTTCGACCTGGTCGTCGCCAAGAACGACTTCGACTTTCACCTTGGGCAGAAAATCGACCACGTATTCGGCGCCGCGATAGAGTTCGGTATGCCCCTTCTGGCGTCCGAACCCCTTGGCCTCAGTCACAGTGATGCCTTGCATCCCCGCTTCCTGCAGCGCTTCCTTTACCTCGTCCAGCTTGAACGGCTTGATGATGGCCTCAATTTTTTTCATAAGTGACGCATCTCCCGGCACGAAATTGACTGGAACGGGCCCCAGCTGACAGCCCCGCTATTAATGCCGCCTGCGGCAACCTGAAAGGGTCTTCGCAGAAACATTAACAGGTGATCGGCTCCTAGCACCTGCCATGCCAAATTTCCATGCCAAAGTTTCGCGCATTTTAAAGGAGATATGACCGTCTTTTTTTGTCTGCAGAATGAAAATGATTATAAAAAAATCAATATGCCTATTATTTATACATAATTGCACAATAAAACATCAGCCGGAGCCTGCTTGGGCAGGCTCCGGCTATGGTTTGATGTCATGCAAGCTCCAGCATTTTCGCAAACGGCAGCGGCTCATTGTCTTTGTTCTGCGTCAGCGCAATACCAACGCCTTGGCCGAGCGTCTGCAGCGAGACCCGCCGTCCATTGGCAAAGGCGATGCCGTCTCGATAGGCGCCGTGTTCGAGGCGGGTGAATTCCGCCTGTTCACTTTCGTTGACGTTGCAACCCGCCTGGATGTTCGCGGGAATGCCAGTGATTTCAACGGGCGTACCACAGGCTAGGCAAATTGCTGTTTCCGGGTCGCCTGGCGATTTTACGCCGATGCTGCCAGAGGGAAAGCGTGCCGTCCGGTATTGCTCGCCCTCTCGGGCAGGCCGGGAGGCGTACATTTCCAGAGAATAATCGCACATGGCTGTTCTCCTTGGAGGAGTGGACCCAGCCCATAAAAAGAGTGTGCGCGAGATATGTGGCAAACCGATGGCCGCTAAGATTCTGGGCTTTACCCTTTCGCCACAGGCATCCCCTTGCTCGCCCATTCGGTCCAGGAGCCGTCGAACAGTTTCGGCTGGGGATAACCGCTCGCTTCAAAGGCGAGATTGATGATGGTGGCTGATACGCCGGAGCCGCAGGTGGTGATGAGGGGGCGGGCGGGATCGACGCCTGAGGCGGCGATGGCTTTTTTCAGCTCTTCGACTGGTTTCAACCGCCCGTCTGCGACCAGATCGGTCATCGGCAGGCTGATGGCGCCAGGCATATGGCCGGAAGGCAGGCCGGCGCGGGGTTCCGGCATCGCGCCATCAAAGCGGGCTTTTGAGCGCGCGTCCGCCACTTGTGCGGATTTGGCTTTCAGCGCCGCATCAACTTCAACCATGGGGGCGACAGCGGATGTGTCGAGTTGCGCTTTGAATAAGGCGGGAGCGGGGTTGGCTGCGCCTGGTTCCAGTGGACGATTTTCAGCTTTCCATTTTGGCAGGCCGCCATCCAGCAAAGCGACATTTTTTGCGCCGTAATTCTTCAACATCCAGCGCACACGCGGGGCGGAAAAAATCCCGCCGCCATCATAGACGACAATCTGATCTTCGTTGGAGAGACCCAACGCGCCAACTTTGGCTGCAAAATCGGCATCGGAGGGCAGGGTGTGCGGCAGGTCTGTCGAATGATCGGCGATTTCATCGATATCGAAATAAACAGCGCCCGGAATATGCCCGGCCAGATATTCGGCCTTGCCGTCGCGGTTCATGGCCGGGAGATACCAGGAGCCGTCGACAATTTTGACGCCGGGCTTGCCGAGATTGGCGGCGAGCCAGTCCGTAGAGACAAGCGGCGTCTGCATAGTGGCTGAAGTCACGGGCATTCCTCCAAAGTTACCAAATTCCTAATGCCGTGTGCGCGCGCGCACACCGGCCTGTCCGGCATCATGGCATGGTCCTCTCACAGACGGAACACACCGCTGCAACAAAACGGAGAGAGACGATGACCGCAACCCGCCGCCAGAACCTGACCGCCCCGATCATCACCTTCGGCCTGTGGGTTTCTGCCTTCGCCTGGATCATGATCCGCTTTGCCTGATCGCCCCGGCGTTTTTACGGGACGACCAAACTTTTATGTTGTTACAAAAATTCGCATTTTTACAGATTTCTTACCATGTGCCGCGGCGCACATTCGACCGGGCTCCGACAGGGCATTGTCGCCTCATCAGATGACGCCAGAAACACAGGAGCCCGCCATGACCGCCACCCGCCGCCAGAACCTGACCGCTCCGCTGATCACATTCGGCCTGTGGGTTTCCGCTTTCGCCTGGATCATGATCCGGTTTGCTTGAGGTCTTCCCATACGTCCGTCACCGGCCCATACTTGTCCGATAGCGGCACAGACCGCTGGATCACGCGGGGAGACGGCAATGCGCATCATCATGCCAGTATTGGCTGCCCTGGCAGCGCTGGGGGCTTCAATAATGTCAGTGCAGGGACAGGGCAGCGAATGGCGGCCGCTGGATGAGGTGAAGGCCGAAGTCATGCGGCGGGCGGGCAAGATCAATCCGTTTGATCATATCAAGGCGGATGAAGCCGCACAGATCCTGAAGAACATCAATTCGCTGGATCGTGACGAATGGGCGCGCGCCTGGTGCAAGGTGGGTCTCGACTATGAAGCGCGTGGCGATGCGCGCGCCAAGGCTGGTGCAACGGCGAAGGAACTCGCTGACACCTATCACATGGGCTTTCACTATTGCATGCTCGCGCGTTATCCCTCACCTACTTCGCCAGAGAAACTCGCAGCCTATCATCATTCCCTGCGCATTTTCCGCAAGGCGGCGCAGCATTTCGATCCGCCATTACAGATAGTGGAAACGCCATACGCCGACAAGACAATGGTGGCCTATCTGCAGGTTCCCAAAGGTCTCGATCGGCCCCCGGTGGTCATCAACTGGGGTGGTGTGGATAGCTGGAAAGAGGACCGGCAGTCTTCTGTTCAGCGGATGCTGAATGCAGGCCTCGCAGTACTTTCGGTCGATATGCCCGGCACCGGCGAAAATCCCACACGCTACGGCGATGCGAATGCCCCCAAAACCTATTCGGCCTGGATTGATTACTTGCTGACGCGCAAGGACATCGATGGCGGACGCATTGGCCTCTGGGGCCTGAGTTTTGGCGGTTATTGGGCGGCGCGTATGGCTTATGAAGAGCCCAAACGTGTCAAGGGTGCGGTTTTTCATGGCGGGAATGCGCATATCGGGTTTCAGCGGGAATGGCTGGTGCCTGCGTTCACAACGGGCGGGGCGACCTACCTTTTTGGCGCTGGGAGTCTGCTGGAAGCGCGCAGCCGGGCGATGGGCACCAAAACCATGGAAGAGTTTCTGGATGCAGCGCCCAAACTTTCGCTGGTGGCGCTGGGGCTTATCGACAAGCCGTCCGCGCCTATTCTTGGTGTCAATGGAAAGCTCGATGATCAGGCACCCTCGGCCGATATCAATCTGCTGATGGAGCATGGCTCGCCCAAGAGCGCCCGGATATTTCCGAAGGGCCGCCATATGGGCCGCACGCCCGGACAGGACGAAGAAGTGATTCCATCAATGATCATTGGCTGGCTCAAGGAGCAACTGACGAGGTAGATGCCGCGTCGCTTGTGCGCCTCGCTCGCAGACGTCAAATTGAGGTGTCATCGGCCCAGGATAATTTTGCCGTGGATCCGGCCGCCTTGCTTTGTCGTGCTGCACGTTTTGCAGGGATTGTTGCAAGTCAAACCGCCCCAGCCTGCATCGTGGAATATGAACAAATCAGAAGGTACAGCAACATCATTCTAATCCTGACTGGTATTGTGGAGTAGTGGAATGGCCGAAACGTCCGGGAAACCACCTGGCGGTATTGGCGTTGACGCGCTGCTGCCGCTTGAGATGGCGCTCGCCTGCGAGACTGCCGGCGCGGCAAAGGCTGGGCGGGATGCGCTGACGCTAATTGTGCTTGGTCTTCTTGCAGGTGCATTCATCGCATTTGGTGCGATCTTCATGACCACCGTACTGAGCGGGTCGAGCGGGTTACCATGGGGTGTCGCGCGGCTCCTCGCCGGTATTGTTTTCTCGCTTGGACTTATCCTTGTCATCGTGGGCGGCGCTGAATTGTTTACCGGCGACTCGCTGATGATTGTGGCCTGCGCGAGCCGCCGGATCACAGCCGCTGCGCTTCTGCGGGCCTGGTTGTTGGTCTATGCTGGTAATATCGCTGGCGCGATGGGTACGGCTGCGTTGGTTTTCCTGGCCGGGCAACATGGGTTTAGCGGCGGAGCTGTGGGCAAGACGGCGCTCGCTATCGCTACTACCAAAGCCGTTCTGCCAACGGCGCAGCTGTTCTTCTTGGCTATGCTCTGCAATGTGTTGGTTTGTCTGGCAGTGTGGATGTCGTTTGGGGCGCGCAGCGTTGCGGACAAGGTTGTGGTCATTGTTCCACCAGTTGCCGCTTTCGTTGCTGCGGGTTTCGAGCATTCGATCGCGAACCTCTATCTCCTGCCTTATGGTCTTGCGCTGAAAGCCTGGGCAGGGCCAGAATTTTGGGCTGCTATTGGGCAAAGCGCATCTGATTATCCAGAACTGACGATGAGCGCTACGCTTCATAATATTGTCGTATCGACTATCGGCAATCTTGCTGGCGGCAGTCTGATGGTGGGGGCTGTCTATTGGTTCGTGTATTTGCGCCAGCGCGCCTAGCCCTGACGTTTTGGCTGACCGGCTGGCTGGGAGGACGGCCGGCCAATTTAATGTTCAATCAGCAGGTGCGTCCGCGCACATCGGCCCGGCCTGTGCACTGGCATTGTCGCTTCAACAGATGACGCCAGAGACACAGGAGCCAGCCATGACCGCCACCCGCCGCCAGAACCTGACTGCCCCGCTCATCACCTTCGGCGTGTGGGTCTCTGCTTTTGCCTGGATCATGATCCGCTTTGCCTGATTGCTTCCCATTGGTTGCCGAGGCGTGATAATTCCCCTGCAGGGCGGCGTTTCGCCCGCAGCAGGGGCTGGAGCGTGAAGGACAAAAAAATCATCATAGCGGGCGGCGGCGTTGGCGGTTTGGCAGCGGCTGTCGCTTTCGGGAAAAAAGGCGCCGATGTGCGCGTTCTCGAACAGGCCCCACAGTTTGGCGCCATCGGCTATGGCATCCAGCTTGGTCCAAATGTGTTCCCCATGTTCGACAGGCTGGGCGTGCGTCAGGCAGTTCTGGCCAAAAGCATCATCCCGGAAAACGTCTGGATGTTTGACGCGCTCGATGGAAAGCCTGTTACCTGCGTGGAGACAGGGGCCGCATTCGAGGCGCGTTATAGCAATCCCTATATCGTGATCCACCGGGTTGATCTGCATAATATCCTGACCGATGCCTGCCGGGCGCTTCCAAATGTGCATCTCGACGAGAATGCGCAGGTGACGGGATACAGCGAGACCAGCGGGCGTATTTCCGTTGATCTGGCGGATGGGCGCGTGGTTGACGGCGATATCCTCGTCGGCGCGGACGGTATCCGCTCGCGCGTGCGCCAGCAGATGATTGGCGATGGCGAGCCTGAACTGATCGGCTACGTGGCGCACAGAACCATTGTGCCGATTGATAAAGCGCCGAAGGGAATTCCGCTTGATGATGTCATCCTCTGGGGCGGACCCGGATTTCATATCGTAAATTATCCGCTGCGGGACAAGGGTATTTTCAATATTGTGGCGGTGTTCCGCACCGGCACTTTTTCACAAAAGGGCGATACCGAAAGCTATCGCGCCGAGTTGCAGGCAACATACGCCAACGCTCACCCCGCTATGCGCGAGATGATCTCCATGATGGATCTGGAACGGCGCTGGCCGATTGCTGACCGCGCGCCGCGCCGCGGCTGGTCGCAGGGCAGGGCGGTGCTGCTGGGCGACGCTGCACATGCAACTTTGCAATCGCTCGCGCAGGGCGCGTGCATGGCGATCGAGGATGCGATCGTACTTGCCGAATTTGTAGCCATGAGCGGTCATGATTTTGCTAAGGCCTTTGCGCAGTTCGAGCGCGAGCGGATCCTGCGTACATCGCGGGTGCAACTGGAAAGCAGGTACCTCTGGGATATTTTTTACCATACGGAAGGGCTGGAAGCGCAGGTTCGCAACGAAGCGCAGCGCGCGAGGTCGCGCGAGGATGTCTATCGCTGTCTTGACTGGCTCTATCATCCGATCAAGGTGCCTGCAGCCTGAACTTCCTGCCGTGCGCACTGGTTAATGCGCACTTGCCATGTTGGCAGCAATTTGCCTCAAAGTCTGCACGCCGTTGTAACGCGCATCCGTTACGTTGGCGTCATTGAGGCAAATATGCCCGGGGGAAAAATGCGTCACACCATGTCTAACCAGCCGCCTGCGGCCATGCCGTTTTTGTTTTCACTGCTGATTATTGCGTCCTGCTTTGTGATGTTTGTGCGTTTCGGGTGATACCGGTCCAGCTCCCATAGAGATGCGACTTTATTGGGCAGCAGGAACTGCGGCTTTTGAGGCTGGTCCCCAGATTTTTGCTTCGGCTTCGAAATGTGCACCTAACTGACTGGCGGGAATATCGCGGGTTTCGATTCCGTTGATTTCGAAATGCTTGATCACGGCGGCCGATTGCATCGATTTTTGCGCCGCAGTTTCCAGCCTGGCGACAACGGGTTGCGGAATACCCTTGGGGCCCAGCAAGGCGAGCCAGGACAGCGCTGCGAGATCGACGCCCTGTTCCTTCAAGGTCGGGACATCCGGCATTTCACGGCCACGCTTTTCACCAGTCACAGCAATCGCCCGCAGCTGGCCGCCCTGAACAAGGCCGAGCGTGCTCGTATAGGTATACGCGGCGATGGGAACACGACCGGCTACGATGTCGTTCATCGCAGCTGAATTGTAGGGGACATGCGGGATGCGGAAGCCATTGCGCTGGCCGATGATCTCCATGACGATATTTCCAGTAGTGCCGACACCGGAGGACGCATAGCCAGCAAGCTTTCCGGCCTTGGCCTCGTCCATCAGATCCTTCAGGTTTTTCATGCTTGAATTGGCGGGAACAACGAGAGCGATGGCGGGGCCCCCGATATAGGCAATCTGTGTAAAATCGCGCAGGCCATCATAGGCGATGTTGGCATTAATCGCAGGCGCCATGATGTTTGAAGCGAGACCGCCCAGCAGAAGTGTGTAGCCATCGGGATCGGACTTCGCGACCTGTGTGGCTCCAACCGATCCGGCTGCACCTGGACGATTGACGACGATAACGGGTTTGCCGAGTTCCTGCGACATTTGCTCGGCAAGCGCACGAGCGACAACGTCCACAAAGCCGGGACCGAAGGGAACTATGAACTGGATGGTCCGGGTAGGGAAGTCCTGCGCGTGCGCCACCGTTCCAAGACCTATGGCTGCCGCAAGGCCCAGCAATTTCCGGCGCATTTGCTTCTCCCCAAATCATTGTGTTGGGGGGAGTGTGTCACCCCGGGCTCTTCACCTCAAGTCCTTAGGCGCACCAAACTGAAAGCACGAAGCCCTCCCGGAGGGGGACCGGGAGGGTTCGCGACGTACGCTGGGGAAGGGAGAGTGGTTTCGCCCGGCAGCGTCGATTCTTTGAGTGATTATACGCTCAGTTGCACACGCGCTGCGGACGGTAGCCGACGAAATCACCCCAGCTGTTGTAGACCGCGCGGCGCTCGGTCCAGCATTCGCCGCCGTAAACCGGGGCTGCGTAAGCGGGACGGGCATAATTGTTGGCGATGATCGCTGCGCCGACGAGGCCTGCCGCGCCGCCGAAGAAAGCTGCATTGCGGCCCCAGCGGGCTTCAGCAGGCGCAGATGTCGCAGCAAGTGTGATGCCGAGGGTCAAAGCGGCGAAAGTAGCGGTCAGTGTCTTTTTTGCGAAGGTGTTCATGGTCTCTCTCCTGTTTCAGTTTTGCCGGGGCGTCTTGCTCACCGGCGATGATTGGAGAATAGGGGAGACCAATGCGGAACGATGTGCGTCAGCGCACGCGGCTGAATTCGAATGTTTCAGAGCAATATTATTCTGTTCGGCAATTCATCCCTGTCGTCTGCTGCATGCTGAAAATGCGCAGCCAGCAGATCTCCGCAGTGTCTGACGGCGGCCACATAGCCGTCTGCGACCCGTCCTTCCCGCATGGCGTCAACAAGTTCGTCGACGGCCTGTTGCCATTGGGCCTGTTCGATCGCTGCCGCCACGGCATCGTCCACAACAATACGTGCGTAACGTTCAGCCAGAGATACAAAAATCAATATTCCGGTGCGCCCGCTGGTGCTGGCGACCTCACGCATACGAAATTGCCGCAACGCCATATCGTAGGCGCGCGCGCGCTTTATACGGCGAGGCACCAGATAAAAACGCAAGGCTGGCAGTGACAAAATGATGGCAGCGATGGCGAAGATCATAATCTGCAAAAGATAAATCCGGTGCGCTGACAATTCCGTGAATGCGATCAGCGGCGCCGGCGTGATGAGCGCAATACATGCAGCCCAGACCAATGGAATCATCGCATAGTCCGAAGACGAGCGCGCCAGGACGCAGACGATTTCGCCGGAACTCCGCTGCTCGGCTTCGGCAACCGCAGTGGCGATACGTTTCTGATCGGCCTCGAAAAGCTCCATTACCAATCCCCCGAAGCGCCGCCGCCACCGGAGGAGCCTCCACCGCCTGAAAAGCCTCCATCGGAAGAACTTCCACCGCCCCAGGAGCTGCCCGATGAACTTCCTCCGCCCCAGCCCGAGCTCGATGAGCCACCCGTCCAATAGCCTTTTGAAGCGGGAACCGTGCTGTTCGATGGGATAAACACCCGCTTTTTGCCACGCTGCACCCAGCGTCCCTGTTGTGCGCCGCCATTTCGGTTCATCATCGCGATGACAAAGATGAGCAAGAAGATGGCGATGAAAATAACCGCCGGATCGAGTTGACTGCTATTATCCTCTGCGCGGATTTGTGGTCTCTTGGCCCATTCGGATGCGTCCGTCGTCAGGATTGTAATGACGTCGTCTACGCCGCGCGCGATCCCGCCGCCGAAATCACCAGCCTTGAAGCGTGGCGCGATGGCGTTGGCGATGACAATCTTGGAGAGAGCGTCGGTGAGTGTTCCTTCAAGACCGTATCCGACTTCGATGCGCAGCTTGCGCTCGTTGGGCGCGACAATGAGGAGAACGCCATTGTTGTTCTTGGTTTCGCCCAGCTTCCAGGTCCGAAAAAGCTGGTTGGCGTATGTTTCGATATCGCCGCCTTCGAGCGATTTGATCGTTGCCACCACGAATTGAATTCCGGATTTTTCTTCGAGCGCTTGCAGTTTCGGCTCGATGGCAACTTTGGTTTCCGTGTTGATGATACCGGCCTGATCAACGATCCTGCCTGTCAGCGCCGGGAAAGTTGGCGCCGCCAAGCTGGCGGCCATGCCCATGACGCAGAGCAGAACCGCGCAGCCGATTACTGCCAGATTATTCCTTAGGGAGGCGCACATTTGGTGAGCTTGCGCCGCCATGGCGTGGCTCAGAACTTGACAGCTGGCGGGGTGCTGGCACCTTCGTTCGCGGTGAATTCTGCCATCGGCTTGTTGCCACGAAAGAACGTAGCCGCCCAGAGCAGGCCCGGGAAAGTCTTCAGCTCGGTATTGTAGACGCGTACGGCCTCGATGTAGTCTCGGCGCGAAACGCTGATGCGATTTTCTGTGCCTTCGAGCTGCGATTGAAGGGCAAGAAAGTTCTGGTTCGACTTTAGGTCAGGATAGTTTTCGCTGACCACGAGCAGCCGTCCGAGCGCGCCTGACAATTGGTTCTGCGCGTCCTGAAACTGCTTGAGCTTTTCAGGGTCTGTAAGCTGCGAAGCGTCGAGCCTCATAGATGTCGCCTTGGCGCGCGCTTCAATAACCGCGGTGAGTACGTCCTTTTCCTGCTTGGCATAGCCCTGCACTGTCGCGACGAGATTTGGAATCAGATCGGCGCGGCGCTGGTACTGGTTTTGCACTTCGCTCCATTTTGCCTTGGCGGTTTCCTCGAGCGTGGGAATGTTGTTGTAACCGCAGCCGGAAAGGCCAACGGCAACCAAAGCGACGGTTGCCAGATTGCGCAGGCGCTTCAACACTGGGAGGCAATTGGTTCTGGCAGAATTCATCGTCATGCTCATATGCATACGCTCCCGAAATGTTGGCGGCAGGCCATTATCTGCATTCAACGTGCGCTGAAATGTGGTCCCGCAGATGTGGTTTGGCAAGGCTGTCCGCCATAAAGTGAGATTCGTTTGGAATCGCAATTTGATAGCAGGTGGATGAGCGTCGATTATACCAGTCCCGCGTCAATCATACTCTTTTTTTCCATCCAGCCGGGAATAGGCAGGTTTTTATTGCGCAGAAATTCGGGATTGAACAGCTTGGAGGCATAACGCGCGCCTCCGTCACAGAGAATTGTTACGATGGTATGCCCGGGGCCAAGGGCCCTGGCGAGACGGATTGCGCCAGCGACATTGATTCCAGAGGAACCGCCCAGCAACAGGCCTTCGTTTTCAGCCAGATCAAACACGATGGGTAGCGCTTCTTCATCCGTGATCTGGAATGCAAGGTCTATAGGCGCATCCACGAGATTGGCTGTAATACGGCCCTGGCCGATGCCTTCGGTAATGGACGAGCCTTCCGATTTCAGCGTGCCATTTGTGTAATAGCTGTAGAGTGCGGCGCCCATGGGATCGGACAGGGCAATTTTAACTTTGGGGTTCTTTGCTTTCAAGGCCATCGCGACCCCGGCCAGCGTGCCTCCGGTGCCAACAGCACAGGTGAACCCATCGACCTTGCCATCGGTTTGCTCCCAGATTTCTGGGCCCGTGGTGTCGATGTGGCCCTGCCGGTTGGCGACATTGTCGAATTGATTGGCCCAGATCGCGCCCTGAGGATGCTCTTTGGCGAGGCGTTCGGCGAGACGTCCGGAGACCTTCACGTAATTGTTGGGGTTGGAATAGGGGACAGCAGGAACTTCAATCAGCTCAGCGCCCTGCAGGCGCAGCATGTCCTTCTTTTCCTGGCTCTGGGTTTCCGGAATCACAATAACGGTGCGAAATCCCAGTGTGTTGGCCACGAGCGCGATGCCGATTCCAGTATTGCCCGCAGTCCCCTCGACAATCATGCCGCCGGGTTTCAACTGGCCGCGCGCCATGGCGTCCTTGATGATGGCAAGGCCCGCACGATCCTTGACGGAACCGCCGGGGTTCATGAATTCAGCTTTGCCCAGAACAGTGCAGCCGGTCGCCGCCGAAGCGGCCTTCAATTTGATGAGAGGGGTATTGCCAATGGCCCCGATGACATCGTTTTGCTGGTTCATGATCTCGCGTTCCTGCCCTTTTTCCCTGATAGGCATTTGGACAGGAGTTCGCAAGATGGCCCCGGCGGCCTATCCGCCGGGTTTGTGACATTTGACGTGGCTAGCGCCAGCGGCCCTGGCCCATGCGCCCGCGGCCGTCAAGATTGGCTTTCTGTTCGTCGCTCAGCGAAGAATAGAACGCCTCGAATGCCGGACGCACTGTCTTGATCGCTGCCAACATGGCTTCCGTCCGCTTTTCCATGAACTCCAGCCGCGCCGTTGGCGTCGCGGTGGGGCAGGCTGCCGACATAGTTTCGGAGGCCTTTTCCGAAGCTTTCTTCAAATCGTCGAGTTTTGGCTTTTGTGCATCCGTCGGTCTGACCAACCGTTCGATGCGAGCCACACGCCATTCAGTAAAGCCTGCACCGCGCGGGCTGCAAAGCGCTCGCATATGCCCACCTCCCATGGACCAAGGTCCCATCATCATGCCAGGGCCGCCACCAAACCAGCCACGGCCTGGGCCAGGCTGCGCCTGCGCAGATGTTGCAGCCAGCACACATGCAAGAATTGCCGCTGTAGCAACGGATTTCAAAGCGAGATTTTGAGGATTCATGATCTGATCTCTCCTGTTTCAATTTTAACAAGAGCCTCTTGCAAAACTCTTCGGGGGATTCGCCAGCTTGGGGCTGATTTTGCCGGATAGCGCTGTTTCCGGGCGTTCGCCATACCGTTCTGGCCTTGCATGGCCCATTTTCCGTGATTGCGGACGCGCGGCATCCGCCGCTTGCGCG
>CANJJI010000077.1 GCA_947474545.1 Beijerinckiaceae bacterium
CCGTTTCAAGGGCGATCCGGCGGCGCTGAAAGCGCGGCCTGAAGCGATCCATCCTGCGGTTCGCGTCCATGAAGATACCGGACGCAAGGCCATCTATATGGACAGGCTGATGACGCAAAACATCATCGGTCTACCGCAGGAAGTAAGCGATGCCTTGCTGGAACGGATATTCGACCATTGCGAACAGGAAGAGTTTCTCTACGAACATGCCTGGCGCAAGGGCGATGCGCTGATGTGGGATAACCGGTCGTCAATCCATGCGCGCAAGGATTTTCCGGCCGATCAGATTCGCTTGATGTGGCGCACGACACTCAAGGGCGCGCCGGTGATGGCGCACGCATAATGACGGCCTGTAAGGACTGGGAAGAAACACAACATGGTCGAATTTCGAAAATTGTCGCCGCATACCGGCGCTGAAATCCTTGGCGTCAGCCTCGCCAATCCCCTGCCGCGCGACATTGCCGACGAGATAAACCGCATCTTTGTGGATCATTGCGTCATCCTCTTTCGCGATCAGACACTGACGCAGGGACAGCTTGTACGCGCCACTGCTAACTTCGGTGAGCCCGCCGAATACGATCTGCCGAAAGAGCACCGCACCGAAGAAGAATTGAAGCAATTGCCTCAAATCATGATGGTCACCAATATCCGCAAAGATGGCAAGCCCATAGGCGCGCTGCCCGATGGCGAGATGTGGTTTCACCATGACATGATCCACAATCAGCATCCACACAAGGCGACGATGCTCTATGCGCTGGAAGTGCCATCGTGGGGCGGCAATACGTTGTTCTCAAATCTCTTTGAAGCCTATGAAAGGCTGCCACAGGATATCAAGGACAAGGTCGATGGCCGCATGGCCGTCAACGCCTTCAACTATGGCGCACAATTCAAGGGCGATCCCAATGCCGCGGCAACCCGCCGCCAGGCGACGCATCCGGCTATCCGCATGCATGAAGAACGCCAGCGTAAGGCGATCTATATGGATCGGCTGATGACACAGGAAATCGTTGGCTTGCCGGAAGCTGAAAGCAATGCATTGCTGGAACGCATTTTCGATCACATCGAAAATCGCGAGTTCATCTACGAACATCAATGGCGCAAGGGCGATGTACTCTTGTGGGACAATCGCTCGTCTATCCACGCGCGCACAGATTTTCCTGCTGGCGAAGTGCGGCTGATGTGGCGAACAACTTTAAAGGGCGCGCAGGCGGCTGCCTGAATTATCATTGATCAGATGCCAAACACCATGCGCATAAAGGCGGCAGCTGTCGGGACCGAGATATCGGTCGCTGCCGCATTGTCAGGATTGCGCTGTCGCTTCGTGCCGGGATCATCAAAGCCATGCGTGGCGCCAGGATAGATATCAATTGAAGTCTTGCCGCCAATGGCCCGCGAGGCATTGATCAAATTGGCGCAGCGGGTTGCGGACACTTCCTCGTCAGCATCGCCCGAAAAGACACGAAGCGGCGCATAGGGCATGTAACGCTTGTCAAACTGGTTGTGTAGGCCGCACGCGGGGTAGAACGCGATAGCGCCACGAAACCCATCCTGCGGCTTGAGGCCATTGGCTGCCAGCACGTCGTCCGACATCGCTGCGAGGGTCGCGCTACCACCGTTGGACCAGCCCTGGAGCGCTATTCGGCTTCCATCAATATCGGAACGTGCGCGTAGATATTTGAGTGCGCCGTAGGCATCGAGCGGACGCACGGTGACTTCATTGACCTCGTCAGGACGCGAGCCATAGGAATGGACCGGAAAACCCGCTGGAAAACCACGAGGGCCAAATCCGTCGACCATCAACGCCGCATAACCCTGAGAGGCCCAATACTGCCCCCAGAAGACATGCCGCTTGGATAATGTCGAAGCATCGAATTGACCCTTGGCCAGCGATGAATAGGCGCCCGCCCGACCGTGCATCATGACGATGCCTGGCGAACGCGCAGACCGCATACCTTCGGGTCGAAAGAGGTATCCGGTCAATTCAGTCCCATCAAGGCTCTTGAATTGCACGGCTTCGGGCAGGCGCCGTTGCTGAGCATGGCCGTTGGATATCGTGCCGCAGATCATTGCTGCCGCGAATCCGTATCTGATTATACTGCGCATGATGTGCCCCCTGACTACCAGAGATTATTAAAACGCCAGAGCTGCTGAAATGGCTGTGCCGCTTCGCACGTCACACAATTTCCTGGAGATGGCGCACTGGCTCATCAATGAATTGACGATTGCCCACACTGCCCCTGCGGTACCTGTCGCGTCGGAAAAATGCGGCACTTGCATTTTGATCCCCGGCGAGTCCAAACTGCCCCAACAAATCAATCAGGGAGGCTCAAATGCCGAAGGTCTTTTTTCCCCGTACACCCGGCAAAGGTATCGACGTCACACCGGAAGAAATGAAAGGGCGCATCGCCCGATTCAACGAATTGCCGGAAGACAAGATGGCCTTTGTCGACCATGCCGACGATTCCCGGCGCCGGAAAATCTGTTTTGCGATCTCACCGGGCAATACTGGCGGGCCCGCAGCCATCAGCGTACCCCATGGATTTCACGTGGTGATGATCACAGCCGGCAAAGGCAAGCGGCCGCCCTCTCATTCGCATCCCTATAATGAAGTATTCATGTGCCTTGAGGGCAAGTTCGCGATCTATTGGGGATCGGACGCCGAAGAAAAGGGCGCACGCGGCGAACCTGATCTGATCCTCAATCAATTTGACATGGTCTCAGTGCCACCGGGCACCATGCGCAACTTCGAGTGCATGACGGAAGAACCAGGAAAGCTGATGACAATCTTCGACACGTTCGGCGATCCAAACATCGGCGTTGTCGTGCCTCCCGATATTTATCTAAAATATTACAAGCCGACGGAACAGGCCTAGATACGCGTCAAGCGCACCGGGAACGTCAGTCGTGACAAACGCCAAATCCGGCTCAATGATCGGGCGCGCCGTGCCGCGCCGCGAAGACGAGCGCTTTATCACGGGCATGGGTAGTTACACGGACGATCGCCATTTTAATGGCGAATTGCATGCAGTTTTCCTGCGCTCACGCGTTGCGCATGGAAAGATTTCGAGGCTTTCAACGGTTTCCGCCGTGCGAATGCCCGGGGTCAGGGCTATTCTGACAGGTACGGATTATATTGCCGATGGTCTGCAACCCGTGGATCATCTGCCCAACCCTGCCGATATACTCGACATCAGAAAACGGGCGCTCATCGACGCGGATGGAAAAGACATACCGGGGCGGCCGCACTGGCCGCTGCCACAGCATGAAATCAGTCACCTCGGTGAACCCCTGGCGATGGTGATTGCTGACAGCATGGCGGCGGCGCTGGATGCACTTGAGGCAATTGATCTGGAAATTGAAGAATTGCCCGCAGTGCAGGATATCAGCGGCGCGCTGAAAGCAGGCGGGGACGAACATCTCTTCTTCGATATTATTAATGGTGACGCAGCTGCCGGTGACGAAATTTTTCGCACTGCGGCCCAGGTGATCTCCCATACTTTCACGACGCAGCGCATCGTGAATTGCCAGATGGAGCCGCGCGCGGCGATTGGCCTGTTCGAAAATGGCAATTACACGCTGGTATCGGGCAATCAGGGTGTCTCGCGCCTGCAAATGCAACTGGCGCAGGCTCTCGGCGTGCCCCTCGAACACCTGCGTATTCTTACACCGGACACCGGCGGCGGGTTCGGTCCGCGTACTTATCTGCAACCGGAACAGATCTGCGTTCTGTGGGCTGCGCGCAAAACCAGGCGGCCCGTGCGCTGGACTTCTACACGGCATGAAGCGTTTTTAAGCGATTATCAGGGCCGCGATTCGCTTGCCACGATGACCCTTGCACTTGATCAGGCGGGACATTTTCTCGCCTATCGCGCCGATTTTTCCAGCAATATCGGCGCGTATTCGGTGGCCTATGTAACCGCAGCCAATGCGATGAAAATGTTTCCGACCTGTTATCGCATTCCTCATCTGGACGTGCGTCTGCGTGGTGTTCGAACTCATACTGTGCCGACAGCTCCCTATCGAGGCGCAGGACGGCCGGAAGCCAATCATCTCATCGAACGCATGATCGATATTGCTGCCGTGCGGCTGGGTATGGACAGAATAGCACTGCGGCAGAAGAACATCCTTCGCCCGCGCGATCTTCCTTATATATCCGCAGCAGGACAACCTTATGATGCCGTGGATTTTCCACTCTATATGAAGCGCGCTCTCGAACTAAGTGGCTGGAAGGGTTTTGCCCGCCGCCGCGCACAATCAGGACGCGTCGGGAAGCTGCGTGGCATAGGCTTTGCCAATCATATGGAAGCGCCTGTTGGCGCACCCGTCGAAAGGTTGAAAATCCATATTCACGACGACAGCATTGAACTTGTTGTGGGGACACAATCGACGGGACAGGGCCACGAAACGACCTATGCGCAAATCGCCAGCGATCTTCTGGGCGTTCCCTTCGATAGAATCACGGTGTCGATGGGCGACAGCGCCACTGTATCAATGGGCGGCGGCACCCATTCTGACCGCTCCCTGCGTTATGTCAGCACATTGGCGAAGAGAGCCGCAGACAAGATGATAGCGGCAGGCGTCAAGGCAGCGGCGGCGCCGTTACAGACTTCGCCAGATGATGTCGCTTTTGAAAATGGAGTATTCCGGTCGGTGAGCCAGAGATCAGAAATCACTTTGTTCGAATTAGCGCGTCACGCGAAAGGCATTGGAGATGTTGAATTCCCCACCTCTGTCAGCGAAGATTTTATTGGCCGCCTGACAGTGTTTCCGGGCGGTTCAGCCATTTGCGAAGTGGAGATTGATCCTGGCACAGGCGAAACGCAGGTGGTCAATTATTGCGCCGTCGACGACGTCGGCCAGATCGTCAATCCCATGATTGTCGCAGGTCAGGCCCATGGCGGCATCGCTCAAGGCCTGGGCCAGGCAGCGCGTGAAGGCGTTGCGTATTCCGATGGTCAGGTGCTGACGGCCACATTCATGGACTATGCGATCACCCGAGCTGCAGATGCCCCATTCTTCAAATTGAATCACGTGGAAGCGCCCGTACATAACAATCCTTATCGCATCAAGGGCGGCGGAGAAGGCGGGAATACGCCGGTCACCGCAGCTTACCTGAATGCGGTCTGCGACGCATTGGGCGCCGCTTGTGCGGATATCGATATGCCAGTGACAGCGCAATCTATCTGGACTTTTCTACAATCACAGCACCGGGAGTGAAACATGGAAGAAGCAGTCTCTTTCAAATCCGATGGACTGACAATCAGAGGTGCAATGACATTTCCGCAGACCCCGGCAAAAGGACCGCGTCCTGCGATCATTATTCTGCATGGCTTTGGCGGCCACAAGAACGGCGTGCAACAGCAATGGTCGCACAAGTTCTTTTCGGGCCTCGGCTATGTCACCTTGCGTATTGATTATCGCGGGTGTGGCGAGAGCGAAGGCAAGCGTGGCGCAATTCTGCCGCAAGGCATGGTGCGGGATACGATTGCGGCCGTGGATTATCTTGGCTCGCGACCGGAAGTCGATAAGAGCCGCATTGCCTTGAGCGGCACGAGTTATGGCGCGACGGTTGCGGTATATGCAGCGGGTATCTGCGATCGTATCGCAGCTGTCATCGCACAGGGCGGCTGGGCCAACGGCGAAGACATGTTCCGCCGTATTCATAATACGCCGGAAAAATGGGCTAAATTTTCAAAGCTTCTGGTGCAGGCGCGAGTCTACCGGGACAGCGAGCCGGCAATACGCGTGCCGCGTTACGACATCATCTGGATTCCTGAACGCCTGCGGCCTGCCATCGACAAATTGTCGATTATGGATTTTGCGATCGAGACAATCAGCGAAACGATGGACTTCAATGCCGGTGAAGTTGCTGCCGCTATCGCGCCCCGGCCTCTGCTGATTATTCACAGCGCCAAAGACGAAGTGATCACGGCGGATGGCTCGATGGATATATTTAGAACCGCAGGCTATCATGGCGATCTGCATATTCTCACCGGCGTCGATCATTTCATGTTCGAAGAGGAAGACGGCCGCGTCGCCTCCATCGTACGCAACTGGCTTGGCAAGGCGATGCCGGTTTAAGGCGTCATCTTGAAGCCTGTGCGTTGCGCAAAGGCCTTCCATTTCTCGACTTCCGAGACGTAGAAGGGCGCGAATTCCCGTCCGGGCCGCGTAACGGGATCAGCAAAAATCGAACGGAATTTCTGCTGATGCCCCGGATCTGCGACGACCTTTTCAATGGCGTCGCTGATACGATCACGCAGATCCGCTGGCATTTTCGGCGGCCCGAAAACACCAAGCCAGCCGATGATCGTCATCTCTTTCATACCAAGTTCCGCCATGGTGGGCACTTCAGGCAATTGCGGCAGGCGTTTGGGCGCCAGGGTTGCAAGGAAGCGCACGCGCGGATTTGTGAGATGGCCAGCAATACTCGCCACGCTCGGCATATAGAGGTCGGTTACGCCCGCAAGAAAATCATTCAGCACCGGGGCTGCGCCCTGATAGGGTACATGCACGAGGTCGAGCCCGAACTGACTGGCGAGATACGCGGCCGTAATATGCGGTGTCGAAGCGAGCCCCGAAGATCCATAGTTTAGTTTGCCCGGATTGGCTTTGGCGTATGCCACGAATTCGTTCAGCGTGCGTGCGGGCAGATCGGACTTCACAGCCATCAAATACTGCGCTTCGACTGCCTGCGCGACAGGCGTATATCCATTTTTGTAGTCGAAGGTGAAACCTGGATCAACGGCCGGTGGAATGCCAATGCCGCCGTCGTTATTGGTCAGAAGTGTGTAGCCATCAGGATCGGATTTCACGAGATCGCCGAGGCCGATGCGTCCATTGCCGCCGGATTTGTTCACCACCAGAAATGTCTGGTTTTCGGACTGGCGTAAGCCCTCAGCCAGAAACCGCGCCACAGCATCGATATAGCCACCGGCTGGATATGGCACAATAATCGTTACGCGCTGCTTTGATGGCCACGCCTCCTGTGCCTGAGCGAAAGCCGTAACCGCCATCCAATACGCAGTTGCGCAAAAAACCAGCGCGCGGCAAATCACATTTCGTCTCATCGAATCCTCCCTTTACACGCAATACTTCGCGTGACTGCTCTTTTTTCATTTCGAGAAGACTACGAAACATTTCCGCGGCTGACAAACTGCCGCTGTCACGGCGCTTGCGGGGGTCGCGAAAAACTGCATAAATCAAATTAAATCAGCGGGCAGTGAATTCATAGATTTTCGCGCCCGAACACAGCGGTTTGAACCGCGTTCTTGGGGAGGCATGCCATGCAGCGCCAGTTCTTTTTCTTTTCCGAGATGGGCTACAACGCCTATCCGGAAGAAGAAGCCGATAAATACGGCTATACATCGCTGATGTTTCCCAATTCGATTTTCGATCCGCAAAAGGCGCGCGATCTCTGGCAGATGTTTTTACGCGAACATGAATTCGCATCGGAAATGGGCTTCGACGGTTCAGTCTGCAATGAGCATCACAACAATGTTTTGTCCATGCAGGAGAGCGTGAACATCTCAGCAGCAGTGCTAACTCAACGCATCAAGGGAACAATAGCCTTGATCGGAAATCCCCTGCCAATCCACGACAATCCTGTCCGCGTTGCCGAAGAGATCGCCATGCTCGATCTGATTTCAGGCGGGCGTATCATATCCGGTTTCGTGCGCGGCACCGGCATCGAGCAGCTCTCCACCAATGCAAATCCGGCCTATAATCGTGAGCGCTTCGAAGAAGCTTTTCAGCTCATCAAGAAGGCATGGACGGTGCCTGGCCCCTTCCGCTGGGAAGGCAAACATTATCATTTGCGCGTCGTGAACCCCTGGCAATTACCGCTGCAACAGCCGCATCCTCCCATATGGGCGGGCGGCATTTTGAGTCCCGAGACAATCCGCTGGGCCGCCAAGCAGCGGATCACCTATCTCGTGCTCGGCAGCGCACTGGACGCGACCGCGTCCTGCCGCGAGATTTACCACGAAGTCGCGCGTGAGGATGGCTGGGTGCCCGGACCTGAAAAGCTGGGTTATCTCATCCACACAAGCGTCATGGATACGGATGAAGAAGCCTTTGAAATGGGTAAATATCATTACGGAGGCACGTCAGCCATCGGGCGTGGCAAGTCAACGGGCGGTGCCCTGACGCAAGGTACCGGATCAGCGGGTGCTTCCAGTGGTCCGCATCCGGAATGGGCTGCGCCGCCGGGTTATATTTCCGCGCAGGCCAAGCAGGGCGCCATGGCGCGCGAACGGCGCATGTCGGAAGGTACGTATGAAGGCGCCATCAAGGCGGGACTGATCGTATCGGGCGGACCCAAAACCATCATCCAGAAATTCAAACATATCATCGACCGCACGGACCCGGGCTATCTCACATTCTGGGCGCGCGAAGGCCGCAAGCCGCACGAAGCAACCATGCGTGGCATCGAATTGCTAGGCAAGGAGGTCATACCCGAACTGCGCGAACACAAATCTGCGCTTGTGACAGGCAAAGAGGTTACACCATGGCCGGAACATTGAACGCCCCAAATGACACGGTCGCCAGACTTGCCGGTATCGATACGCAAGTGCGGCGTGGCGGAAGCGGCACACCACTGCTTGTCATTCATGGCGAACTTGGCGTGCCCGGCTGGCTTGAAAGCTATTCACGCCTGAGCCAATCTCATGACGTGATCGTGCCTTCGATGCCTGGCTTTGGTTCTTCACAAAGGCCGGACTGGATCATGAGCATTCATGATCTGGCCGCGTGGATCACATGGTTTGCACGGGACAGCGGAATCAATACACCGGTCAATGTCATCGGCTGTTCAATGGGTGGCTGGGCTGCCGCCGAAATCGCGACTGTTGCACCCCAATTCTTCAACAAACTTGTATTGGCCGGCCCCATGGGCATAAAGCCTTCCAAGGGCGAGATATTCGATTATTTTCTGGAAAATGGGATGACCGGGCTGCGCCGCAATTTCCATCAGCCCGAGTCCTCAGTTGAGTTTCAGCGGTTTTACGGCAAGGAGCTGACGATGGAGGAGACCGACCTTATCGAGCAGCACCGCGAGATGACATGCCGCATGGTCTGGAAGCCCTATATGCATAGCCTGACGCTGGCCAATCTGCTGCCGGCGATCCGCACGCCTACGCTGATCGTGCAGGGTAGTGAAGACAGGATTACGCCGCTGGATTGTGGCGCGCAGTATGCCAGTGCAATTCCTGGCGCAAAACATGTCACCGTTGCCGGCAGCGGCCATGCGGTGGAAATGGAAAAGCCGCAGGAGTTTGCTGGACTGGTGCTCGAGTTTTTCAAGGCTTGAGTGTAAACGGTGCGCTTCATTCGATCGTGATGCCAGCGCCTTTTATCAAATCCGTCCAGCGGGCAGCTTCATCTTTCACGAATTGACCGGTCTCGCTCGCTGTATGAGTTTGTACGGCGCCGCCGGTTTTCTTCAACCGCTCGGCGACAGACGGCAGCGCACGAACGCGCTCTACTTCTGCCCTGAGTTTTTGCAGTGCTGGAGCGGGCGTCCCTGCAGGCACGAACAAACCCACCCACGACACAAAGTCGAAGGGTACACCGGCTTCGTGCAAAGTTGGCGTATCAGGAAAGGCCGGATCGCGTTTGGCTGTGGAAACAGCGAGCAGTTTCACGTTGACACCCTGCACCTGTGGCAGAGCCGAGGCGATGGAGTCAAAAAATATCTCGACCCGCCCACTGATGACATCGTTATAGGCGGGCGCTGCGCCGCTATAAGGAACATGGGTCAGGCGGATGCCGGCAAACTTCTCCAACGCTGCGACCGCAATATGCTGACCAGTACCGCGTCCTGCGGAGGCATAGTTGTATTTGCCCGGATGAGCGCGCGCATCGGCAAGAAATTCTTGAACGCTGGCATGTGGCATGCTCTTACTGGCAACCAGAAGATAAGGCCATCCAACCACGGTGCCAACAGCCTCAAAATCATTGATGGGATCGTATTGAAGCTTTGGGTAAAGCCCAATGTTCATGGCCATATTCGACGTGCCGCCGATCAGCATTGTATAGCCGTCCGCCGGAGCTTTGGCCGCGACCACGCTTCCCACGACGGTGCCTGCTCCCGGCCGATTTTCAACTACAACGGGCTGGCCAAGCGAAGGCGACATTTGTTCGGCAAAAATACGTGCAATCATATCATAGCCGCCACCGGCAGGCTGAGGGACGATGATGCGAAGCGGCCGGTCGGGAAACGTCTGAGCAATAGCCTGAACGGCGCTGCAGCACATCATCAGAGTCAAAAGTAGAAAGCGATTCAGAACTGTCATAGCAGGCTCTTCCTGAAGCACGTTTTTCGCGAGCCTTCATATGAGCATGGATTAGCGCTTCAGGAAAGTGCAGAGGCGCAGAGCGCATTTTCACAATGTCGCTGCTCATGATAGCCTCGCTGGTCAATTCGACAGGGTGCAGATACAAATTTCGGCGATCCCAATCACCTCAACCACTTTTTAAAGAACGTCGCAATCCTCGTTGCAACGCTGGCATTTATGATTGCGGGCGCAAGAGCTTATTCCATCGACCAGAAACAAGTGACCGATTTGAAATCGGCCGCGGCGGCGCAATGTACGCCGGGGCATATTTAATTGACCGGCAATATTTCGCCTGAGCATTCGCCAAAACCAATGCGGTAGCCGTTGCCTTGCGCCCAGCCACGCATCGTCAATACATCGCCGTCTTCAAGAAACGTGCGTTTCACGCCACCTTCAAGCGTGATCGGCTCCTTGCCGCCCCATGCAAGCTCCAGCATCGATCCATACTTGCTCTTGTCCGGACCGGAGATGGTGCCCGAACCGATGATGTCGCCGACGGACATCGCGCAGCCTGTCGAGGTGTGATGGGCCAGCTGCTGCGCGGTGGACCAGTACATATATTTGAAATTTGTGTGGGTGAGCATGCTCGCGTTGTTGGAACCGCCTGGACGCAGATCCACTTCCAGATCGACATCGTAATTCATCTTCGGCGATTGATGCAGATAGGGCAGAGGTTGCGGATCCTGCTTGGGCCCTTCGACTCGAAATGGCTCCAGCGCTTCGGCCGGAACGATCCATTGCCCAAGTGTGGTGGCAAAAGCCTTGGCGAGAAATGGCCCGAGTGGCACGTATTCCCACGCCTGTATATCCCTGGCGCTCCAGTCATTCAGCAAGGCAAAGCCAAAGATGGAATTTTGCGCCTGTTCAGTGCTGATCCTGTGTCCCATCTGCGATGGCGCACCCACAATCGCCGCCATTTCCAACTCGAAGTCGAGGCGGCGGCAGGGTCCAAAGATGGGCGGGCCGTCTGGTGGTTTAATCTGCCCCATCGGGCGATGAATCGGCGTGCCGCTGGCGACGATCGTCGAGGCACGGCTGTTATAGCCGATGGGAATATGCAGCCAGTTTGCGCCAAGCGCATTTTCTGGCCCGCGGATCATGATGCCCGCATTCGTGGCGTGTTCACGCGAGGAATAGAAATCGGAGAACCCAGCAACACGCACTGGCAGATGCAGCATAGCATCCTTGCGCAGAACAAGCGCTCGCTGGCGCAATGCTGCATCATCACGCAATTTCGGATTGTCGTGTCGCAGCAATTCGCTGATCCCCAGCCGCATGCTGGACCATGCAGCCGATCCCAGCGCCATGAATTCGTTGATGACGGGACGATCGAAAATACCCGATGGCGCAATCTTCGGCAGCAGACCCGCTTCTTCGACAACGGAGAGATCGAGGATGAAGTCACCAATAGCAACACCTATCCGCACATGTGAATCGCCAGCCGTCGAAAACGCGCCATAGGGAAGATTTTGGATCGGAAAGTCCGAACTCTCTGCACTGTCGATGAATGATTTCAGGCTGCGGTCATTGGGGTGCATTGCTGGTTTCCATTAGAACATGCCGTACCGAAATGATCGGGATCGGATCTGTGTTAAATTCCTGCGATACAAGCGCTACTTCACAACAGCTTTAGTTCCCCATGTCTTTTCCTTGAAGACATTCCAGTCTTTCAACCGCGCATGTGCTTCAGCGGCTTCTTTCGCGACATAGCCTTCCGGTTCGGTACGTGCTGTGATTTCAAGGCGCAGGCCATTGGGGTCGAAAAAATAGGCCGACTTGATGAACTTGTGATCGACCACACCGATGACATCAACACCAGCAGCTTTCAGCTTGTCGTAATAGCGCTGCACTTCGGCGACACTGTCCACTTCCATCGCAAAGTGCTGCACCCATTTGGGCGTGTTGGGCGAACCCTCCGGCATCACGCCCTTGCCCAGGTCGAAGAAAGCGAGATAGGACCCGTCGCGCATTTCAAAGAACAAATGCGCATAGGGACCGGCCTCACCTGTGCTTGGCACCGAATCCACCAACATGAAACTGACCAACGGCAGCTCCAGCAGGTTCTCATAAAAATCCGTTGTCTCCTGCGCGTCGCGGCAGGGATAGGCGAAATGGAACAGGCCACTGATGGGCTTGCTGGTTTTCGTGCCCTGTTGTCGCGTGATCTTGGCTGTGTTCGCGTCGTCCATGGTCGCCTCCGGATGTTACCTCATCTTCTCACATGCGGGTCCACATTTCCAGCGGCCAGCAAAGCCTTGACGGCAGAGCGCCCGCGCTGGAAAGTGCCGCCCACAACAACACCAAAGGAGACGCCTATGAGCACGATTCCCCAGATCGACGAAGATGCAGGCCGCATTCTCGAAAACATGAAAAAGGCCAATCTGCCGCCGTTCGAGTCGCTCACCCCAGCTCAGGGCCGCGCCCGCATGCGCGCCATGCGCGAGGCGATGAAGCAGGCCGTGCCGGATATGGCAGAAGTTCGCGACGTGACGGCGGCCGGCCCGCATGGCCCTATCCCGGCGCGGCTTTACCGCAGCAAATCGGCGGGCACTGGCCCCGCGCCGGTTCTCGTATTTTATCACGGCGGCGGCTGGGTTGTGGGTGATCTTGACACCCATGATAATCAGGCGCGCTTTTTCGCCGACGCCTTGAACGGCGTTGTCGTTTCGGTCGATTACCGGCTCGCGCCCGAACACAAGTTTCCCATTGCAGCGGACGATTGCTACGCCGCAACCGCCTGGGTTGCAGCCAATGCCGCTTCGCTTAATATCGACGCCAACAGGCTCGCCGTAGGAGGCGACAGCGCTGGCGGCAATCTGGCGGCGGTTGTTGCGCTCATGGCCGCGGAAAAAGGCGCGCCGAAAGTGCGGGCCCAGGTGTTAATTTACCCCGTCGTCGATCTGCGCATGGGCTATGCGTCTTACAAAACTGTCGGTGATGGTTACACGTTGACCCGCGGTTCGATGGAATGGTTCCGCGATCATTATCTGAATTCCTCTGCGGAAGTGAACGACTGGCGCGCCTCGCCATTCCTTGCAAAAAACCACGCTGCTGCACCTCCCGCTTATCTGGTCACGGGCGGTCTTGATCCACTAAGCGATGAAACCGCTGCTTACGCGGATATCCTGCGCAAGGCTGGCGTCGAAGCGCAGTTTCACTATTGCCCCGGCCAGATGCATGGTTTTGTCGGCGCCAAGGGTATTATCAAACAGGCTGATATGGTGATTGAGGAAATCGGCGCGTTCCTGCAAGTGAAACTGCGCTGAAAGAAAATTTCAGTCTGGACGCCGGAGGCGCAAAAATATTGCGGCTCTCCCTGGATTGAAAGGCCGCGCTGCCCCACATCCGCCCCTGCGAGACCCTTACCCCGCTTGCGGGGAGAGGGTGACCGAAGACCGGATGAGGGGCGGCGATAACGCCATTGAGTTACTTCGTTCTGTCGTAAGCTCCAAGGCCGGGACGATAGCTCTTCTCATCAAGAAACTGCGTCATGCCTTTTGCCGCACCCGCTTCTGGATCAGTAAACTTGTTCTGATCTGATTTAGCTGACAGATATTCACCGGCCATATCCCAGGACATATCGCGCACATAGTGATAAGCGACCTTGCAGGAACGCAGCACGTGCGGGTTTTTCTTCATCAGATTGGCGGCGATCGATTTGACTTTCTCCATGAGCTGATCGGCTGGCACCGAGAAAGTAACCAGACCATATTGTTCGGCTTCCTTGCCGCTGAAAGTGTCGCCGGAGATGATGTAATACATCGCCTTGCGCGGCGTCATCGTATAGGTGGCTGACTTTGTGACGATGCCAGCGGGAATGATACCCCAGTTGATTTCGGACATGCCAAAACTGGATTCATCCGCCGTCACGGCGATGTCGCAGCCCACAAGCACCTGAAACGCGCCACCAAAACACCAGCCATTTACCATCGCGATGGTCGGCTTTCCGTAATAAAGCAGCTTGCGCCATTGCCAGCGGGAGTTGTTGTAATGCAGGCGTTCGCGATCCACGGGGTGCCATTTGGCTGGCTCGCGGAAATATTCCTTGAGATCCTGACCGGCGGAAAATGAATCGCCGGAGCCGGTGATGACGACAACCTTGGCGCGATCATCTTTTTCCAGAGCATCGAGAATCGCATTGGCGTCGTTGACGATTCCAGGGCTGATGCAATTGCGCTTTTCAGGCCGGTTGAGCGATACAAATGCAATTCCGTCGCGGATTTCGCAGATGACGTCCTTACCACCGGGCAAGGTGGGATCATGAGTGAATTGTTGTGCTGGATTTCCGTCTTTCATCTTTCCTCTCCTATTTCAGCAGATAGCTGAATTTCTGCCGCGCGATGCGGCGTGCTTCGGGTGAAGGCTGATTGACCTTCGGGTATTGATCCTTCCAGTAGAAAGGTTTGCACGCATCAATGATGGCGCGGCTGTTAGTGAAGTCGCCCTTGGCTTTTCTTTCCGGCTCGATACGCGGATCAAGTGGCGTCGACCACGCATTCGTAATGATATCGATGGATGTCGCGGGATCTGAGCGCGTGAGCACGGCCCAGATCACTTCATCCAGCGACGTCACATCGATATCATCATCGACAACGATGACATATCGCCCGGCATAGGCGCCCGCGTGGCACATGGCCGCGATATGTCCGGCCTGTTTGGAATGCCCGCCGTAGCGTTGCTTGATGGCGACAACGAGCAGAAGACGCGACACACCCACTTCATGCGCCCAGGCTGCGGTGACATCGGGTACGCCCGCTTTGGTGATATTTTCGCGCAGGATCGCCGAACGCGTCAGCGCACGATAGCGGCCGATCTCATCGGGCGGGCGTTGCGGCGCGCAGCCCAGCAGGATCGGATTATTGCGGTGATAAATGGCCTTGATGTCGAGCACGGGTTCGTCGCGCACATCGGAACCGTAATAACCGAACCATTCGCCGAACGGTCCCTCGGCTTTGACATTGCCGGGCTGCACGAAGCCCTCGATCACAATTTCTGCATTGGCGGGCACAGGCAAGCCGGTGATCGGCGCGTGCACGAGATCGACGGCTTCACCTCTGATGCCTCCGATGACTTCATATTCCGAAACGCCATAGGGTATTTCGCTTGATGACATAAGGAACGACATGGGATCGCAACCGACGACGATCGCCACAGGCATAGGCTCGCCGCGCTTTTCGTATTTGTCGCGCATGATGCGCCCATGCTTGCCAGGCGAGATGTAAAACCCCACGGTCTTGTCATCGTGAATCATCACGCGATAAGTGCCGCAATTGATCCAGCCGTCGTCGGGGTCACGCGTGACGTTGAAACTGCCTGTGCCAATATAGCGCCCGCCATCGCCATCATGCCACATGGGGGTCGGAAACAAATTGACGTTGACGTCGTCGCCTTTCATGACATTTTCGAAGATCGGGCCGTCGTTGACGTAACGCGGCTCAATGCGTTTCAAATCGCTCATGTAATGTGTGCGGAAAGCGTCACTCAGTTGCAATTTGTCGAGATTATTGGGGAAGCCGAGCGTCATCTTCTGGCGGTCCCCGCCGAAGAAATTTACCAACACCTTGCTGCCGGGCAATGTGCCTGGAATATCCTCAAAGATCACGCAGGGCGCAGTTTCCTCGTGCAGTATGACTTCGGCGGCTGCACCGATATCTTCCTGCCAGCTCAGGCCTTTGACGCGGCGCACTTCGCCAAGCTTGTCGGCTTCTGCAATCCATTCGCGCAGGTCGCGATAGCGCAGATCTGGGGTGAGGGCCGAAATATCCACATCACCGGGCGTTGTCTTATCTTGCGGGCCGTCAGCCATGTTTATCTCCTGTAGGTCAGGCCATCAGGCCGAGTTCGCGATAGGCGGCGATGGCGCCCTCGTGCAGTTTGACACCGCCGAATTCCAGCGCCGCGGCGCCCTGCGTCTTCAGGGGCTCAAACAGTTTTTCCATACCCTTGTAAAGCGGGTTAAGGCGAGCCAACTCTGCGCATTCCTCAGCAAACGTCCGCGCGAGACTGGCGACGAGCTTTGCATCCTGACGGGCATGAGTCACGAACACATTCACGACCGCTGCCTGCGCCACATCTGATTTCAAGGCGCGTAACGAACTCTTCTCCATCGTGACGGGACGATACCAGGGAACCGCAGCGAGCACAGCTTCAAGATCGCCCGGCGCATAGGGCAACACGCGCAGATCGCAGCGTTCATCGAGTGACGTCATTTCCGGATTGGGTATCGGGCATTGCAATTGCGCGTCCACCTCGCCGGCCTCCAGCGAACGTCCGCCTTCGGCAAAATGCTGATAGACGGGCGTGATGTCGTCGAACGTCATGCCCAGCGCGTTGAGGATCGTGTGGGCGTGCTGGGTCATGCCGCTGGTCCTGGCTCCGGTGCAGACGCGCTTACCCTTGAGGTCACGCACGGTCTTGACCGGCGAATCCGCGCGCACGATGAAGAACAATGGACCGGCATTGGCCGGGGCAACCATGCGCAGGTCAATGGGGTTGGCAAATGGCGGCTGGCCCAAACGGGCGCGGCCAATCCAGTTGGAGGCCATGAATCCGAAATCGAGATCGCCGTCCTCCAGCCGCTGGGCGTTTTCCGTACTGGCAGCCATGGCAGTGAGCACCTCAATGGGGCCCGCCATGCCGCGGCATTCCAAAACGGTTTTCAAGGCCTCGCCCTGATGCAGAAATGTGCTGTTCGGCTCTGCCGTCCCGATCCGCATGTTCCCTCCCTGCCCGGCGGCTTTTGCCACCCTTCCATGCTTGTCTCACATGACTTGGCGCGGTGCAATGCGCGTGGACGCAGGGGCGGGGCGATGCTAGGACGGATGAGAAAAATGGGGATGTGAAACGTCATGAAATCTGGGCCGCGCTACCGCCTTGGCGTTGATGTCGGCGGCACGCATACCGACCTCGTGCTGCTGGACGTGCCAACAGGGCAATTGCTGGTCGAGAAAGTGTCGAGCACACCGAAAAATCCGGCGTTCGGCGTGCTGGACGGCGTGAAGCGCTTCATGGCGCGCGGCATTGCGCCCGATGACATCGGCTTTTTCGCTCACGGCACCACCATCACAACCAATGCGCTGCTGGAAATGCGCGGCGCGAAAGTCGGCCTGCTCATCACGAAGGGCTTTCGCGCTGTTCAGGACGTGCAGATGCAGGCGCGTGACACCAATCTGTTCGATTATTTCTTCTCCCGTCCGCAGCCCATTGCGCCGCAGAGCATGACGCGGGAAATCCCCGAACGCTCCGATTATCAAGGCAACGTGCTTGTCGCACTGGACCGTGACGCGGTTCGCCTGGCTGCACGCGATCTGCATGCGGCGGGCGCTGAATCCATCGCGGTGAATTATCTCTTTTCGTTCATGAACCCGGCGCACGAGGAAGAAACCCGGCGGATCATCGTTGAGGAATGTCCGGGCCTGCATGTTTCGCTCTCCAGCGAAGTGCTGCCGCGCATCCGCGAATGGCCGCGTCTTTCGACAACATTGCTGAACGCCTATCTTGAGCCTGTGCTCGTGCGCTATATCGCTTCGCTAAACAAGGGACTCGATGAAACCGGCGTCTCCACACCGCAACGTTTTCTCATGCAGTCCAATGGCGGCGTCATGCCATTTGAAGCTGCGATTGCGGGCGGACGCACGGTGCATACGCTGTTCTCCGGTCCCGCCGCAGGCGCGCAGGCCGCTGCATGGCTTGCGGAAGAAGCGAAGACCGGCCTCGTCACGCTCGATATGGGCGGCACGAGCGCGGACATTGCTTTCATTGAAGGTGGCGCGCCGCTGGAGACAACCGAAAGCGTGATCGCACGCCGTCAGCTCGACGTGCCTGCGCTCGACATGACCACGATATCGGCTGGCGGCGGCTCTATCGCTGGCGTCGATGGCGGAGGCTTTTTGACAGTTGGCCCGCAAAGCGCGGGCGCTGATCCCGGCCCCGCCTGCTATGGCCGCGGCGGCACGCGCCCCACCGTCACGGACGCCGATGTCGTCTGTGGCTATCTCAACCCCGACTATTTTCTCGGTGGCAAGCAGAAGCTCGATTTAGACGCTGCGCGCCGTGCGCTCGAAAATGCGGTGGCGCTGCCATTAAAGATGAATGTGCTGGAAGCCGCCGCCGGCATTCGCCGCATTGTCGATATGCGCATGGCCGATGAAGTGCGCGTCTTTGCCGCCAAACGCGGCGTCGACCTCACCGCCTTCACATTATTGCCGTTTGGCGGCGCGGGTGCTGTTCACGCAGCAGCTGTTGCTGAAGAACTCAACATGAGCCGCATTCTCGTGCCGCCGCGCCCCGGCGCTTTCTCAGCCTTGGGCCTGCTCTGCACCGATATCGTGCACGACTATATCCGCTCCGAACTCAAACCCATGGCGGAGCTGACGCCCGAACATGCCGAAGCGATTTTCAGCGAGCTGGAAGCGCGCGCGCTGCAGGAATTGATTGCCGAGGGCATGAAGCCGGAGGAAGCGCAATATCTGAGAGAGCTCGATCTGCGTTATACCGGTCAGGGCTACGAATTGCGCACGCCGCTGGATGGCCTCTATGACAAGGCGCTGAATGCGAAATCGCTGGCCGATGCGCGCGCGCGGTTTGATGAGCGCCACAAGCAGATTCATGGACATGCTGCTGCCGACAGGCCCGTCGAAATTGTAAGCTATCGTGTTCGCCTTCGGGTCGCTGCGCCGAAATATCAGCCTGTCGCGGGAACCACACCGGCACATCCACGTGCTATATCCTCCGCCGCCAAAGGCACGCGCAAGGTCTGGTTCGATGCACGCGCGCCACTCGATGCCATCGTCTATGAACGCGACGGCCTTGATATCGGCGTCAGCATTTCAGGTCCCGCAATCGTCGAGCAATTCGATGCGACAACCATCGTACCTGCGGGCTGGAACGGGCGCGTTGATGTCATGGGCAATCTCATTCTTGAAAAGGGCTTGTGATCATGGACGCGATTACCATCCAGATCCTGCGCAACAAGATCGCCAGTCTCGTTGAAGAAATGCATTACCATTTCTATCGCTCTGGCTATTCGACAATCATACGGGAATCTCGCGACTTTTCCTGCGTTGTATTAGACCGTAACGGGCGGCTGATCGTCTCGCCTCCCATGTTCTTCCATGCGCCCGTCTATCGCTATCTCGT
The DNA here is from genome assembly GCA_947474545.1 of Beijerinckiaceae bacterium. Lineage (GTDB taxonomy): Bacteria > Pseudomonadota > Alphaproteobacteria > Rhizobiales > Beijerinckiaceae > Terripilifer. Next base: position 19,476 of record CANJJI010000077.1, read on the forward strand.
GGGGCGCATACTCGAGCTTTACAACAGCCGGGATGGCGAGCCCGGCGATATCCGCGAAGGCGATGTCTTCGTGTGCAACCACCCCTATGAAGGCGGCCTCCCGCATGTGTCTGATATGGCCTTTGTCGCGCCGGTATTTTCCGGCGGCAAGATTGTCGCTTTCACAGGCTCCATCGCGCATAAGGCTGATGTGGGCGGCACAAATCCCGGTTCTACCTCCGCCAATGCAACCGAGATTTTTCAGGAGGGTTTGTTACTGCCGCCCATGAAAATCTGGGACTCTGGCGTACTGTTGCCTGATGTCGAACGTCTGATCCTCGCCAACACGCGGCAGCCCGTGCTGGTGCGCGGTGACATGAACGCGCAAATTGCTGTGACACATCACGGCGCCTTGCGCGTGAAAGAACTCTGCGAACGCTTTGGTGCGCAAACCCTGATGGATGCTTTCGCCGCGATTCTGAACGGCGCTGCGGCTGAATTGCGCGCACGCATCGAACAACTGGAGGCGGGCGAATCTTCTGCTGAAGGCTATATAGATAACGATGGGGTTGTAATCGACAAACCCATAAAACTGGCCGTCACCATCAGGATTGCCGGTGGCGTCGCGGAATTTGATTTCTCGAATTCCGATCCGCAAACGCGCGGTCCCATGAATCTTCGCCCATCGATGATTGAAGCCTGTGTCTTCTACACGCTCATTGGCAGCCTTGGCCCCAATCTGCATTTCAATGACGGCATGAACGATTGCATCAAGCTAAAGTTCAAGGACAAGACGATTACCAATGCGTCCGCGCCCGCAGCTGTCTCAAACTATCAGCAGGTCAATCTCAAGCTTGTGGATGTTCTGCTCGAAGCGATGGCCCATTTCCAACCTTCACGCGGCATTGCCAATGCAGGTTCTTCAAGCGCGCTGGGCATATTCTGGGCAAAGGGACGGCCCGGACAATCCACCATGCAATATGAAATTCTCGGCTCCGCCTATGGCGGCGGCGAAGGGCACGATGGCGCATCGGGCACCGCATGTCATCTCAGCAATCTGCATGTGACGCCGATTGAAATTCTGGAATCCGAATATCCCTGCCGCATTC
>CANJJI010000078.1 GCA_947474545.1 Beijerinckiaceae bacterium
ATAGCGTCTCGCGCAGAGGCATTTCGAGGCACTCGCCTGTTGGTGATTTGTCGTGGAAACACCATGCCAGGTTCGGACCCGGATGCCTCGATTTATTCCCTTTCAGGGCGAAAAATCAGCGCGCAATCGCGGTTTTGCAATTGGCTCCGCAGAATTCTGATTTCTTTCTGGACTACTTTTCGACGGGCAAAACATTTCGGCCGTCAGGGCGAAGGGCTATGGAACCTGAGCGTATTTCTTTTCGAAGTCCCAGACGTCCTGGAAGCCCAGAAGTTTACTGAACTCTGCAAAGGGGTAGAGATCAATTCCGCCGCTCGTTTCGCCGTTCGCCAGCAAATCGGCATAGGCATTCTTGAGTGCTGCCCCGGCCGCCAGAAATCCAAGTGTTGGATGGATCGCAACGGAATACCCCATTGTGTGCAGAATGCTGGCGCCGAGCAATGGGGTGCTTCCACCATTGACCATATTGGCAAAGAGCGGCGCATCGATAGCCTGTGCAATGGTCTGCATCTCCTCTACAGATTCAGGTGATTCAACGAAGATGATGTCTGCGCCCGCCTTCGCAAAGGCCTGACCGCGGCGGATCGCTTCATCCAGGCCGAGCGCTGTGCGCGCATCAGTGCGGGCGATGATGAGGAAGTCGGTGCTTCGCCGGCTATCTACGGCGACCTCGATCTTGCGCAGCATGTCATCAAGTTGCACGACGCGGCGGTTGGGCGTGTGGCCGCATTTTTTAGGGAATTCCTGATCTTCGATCTGGATCGCGGTGACGCCAGCGTCTTCATAGCCCTCTATGGTATAACGAACGTTGAGAAGCCCGCCGTAGCCTGTATCGGCGTCTGCGATGACAGGCGTTTTCGTACGTTTCACAATCTGGCCTATGCGCTCCACCATGTCGCGATAGGTCGCAATGCCTGCATCCGGCAGGCCAAGATAGGATGCGACAGTGCCATAACCGGTTACGTAAAGCGCTTTGAAGTCCATTGTATCGGCTATCAGGGCGGAGATCAGGTCGAACACTCCGGGGGCGAGAATGAATTCGCCGTTCTTCAGCGCCTGTTTTATTTTGGGATCAGCCATTGGCATATCTTTCGCAGTGCTTAAGCTGGATTCGATCGTCAATATAGATCAAATTGGCAGGAGGTTCTGGTTATCTAAATCATCTCGCCGAGGGTATGTCCACTTGTGCACAGCCGTGATTTTAGGCGATCTTTGCATGCGAGCGATTGCAACGTTGAATCGGAGCTTCGGCTCGTGCACGATACGCTCATCATCCGAAGGGGGGCGTATTGGCCTGCCTGGTGCTCACCTCTGGCAAATGCGCGACCATGGCCGCTCCTGATATCGATTGTCTCGTCATTGGCGCAGGTGCTGCCGGTCTGGCTGTGGGGCGGGCTCTGGCGCGCGCGGGCCGCGAGGTCATCATTATTGAACGGGAAGCTGCGATCGGCCAGGGCATTTCTGCGCGCAACAGCGAAGTGATTCATGCCGGCATTTATTATCCGCCTGGTTCGCTGAAGGCCCGGCTATGCGTGGCGGGACGCGATCTGCTCTTTGAATTTTGCGCCCATTACAATGTTTCTCACCAGCGCTGCGGGAAGATCATTGTTGCTGTGGACGCGACGCAGGAAGCCCAATTGCTCGGTTTGCGGGAGCGTGCGCTGGCCAATGGCGCTGGCGATCTCGAATTGCTGGACCGGGCCGCCCTGACCGGTCTGGAGCCGGAGCTTGCGGGCGTCATCGGACTTTTCTCGCCTTCGACAGGCATTGTGGATGCGCATGGATATATGACGGCCGTGCTTGGAGATTTCGAAGCGCATGGCGGCCAGCTTGCGTTGTGCACGCCTTTTGTTTCCGCCCGGCCGGTTGATGGCGGCCTGTGCGTACAGACAGGGGGCGCCGATGCCAGTGAGATTGTGGCGGCACACGTGGTGCTTGCATCCGGTCTGAGTGCTCCGGCGCTCGCAAGGCGGTTTGAAGGTATTGCTCAAAGCGTGCTGCCAAACGCTTATTTTGCCAAGGGCAATTACTTTTCACTCGCATGCAAATCGCCGTTCTCGCGGCTGGTCTATCCGGCGCCTGAACCGGGTGGCCTTGGCGTTCATCTCACGCTCGATTTGGCAGGGCGTGCGCGATTTGGCCCGGACGTAGAATGGCTGGATATCACAGAGGAAAGCGCCATCGACTATCGTGTTGATCCGGCTCGTGCCCAGCGCTTTTATGGGGCCATTCGCCGTTATTGGCCTGCTCTGCGCGACGGGGATCTCGTTCCAGATTATTCCGGTGTACGGCCGAAAATTGCGGCTGCGGGAACGCATGACGCGGATTTCACGATTCTTGGGGTAGATCAGCATGGCGTTCCAGGCTTGACGGCGCTGCTGGGAATTGAAAGTCCGGGACTGACGTCCTCGTTGGCGATCGGCGATTTTGTGGCTGAGCTGATTTGCGGCTGAGGCTACCCCATCAGTCGCATTGTTTGAGCTTCTTGAGCAGAATATGGGTTTTATTAACCTGGTCTTTCGAACAGCCTTCGGTTGCAATCCTTCGGGCTTCTGTGCGCCGCCCTTGTGCGCTGACAACATAGGCGAGCAGAGCATTGGCGACGTCCTTGACGTTGCCGGTTATTGGATCGGCTTCGGATAACCGGGCCGCCGAACGCAATTCCCGCTCCGCCGCCGAAAAGGATTTGCTATCGGCCAGATAAATGCCTCGTATCAGATGTGAACGTGCGTCCAGCGGGTATTTTGCGACCAATTGGCTGGAAATCCTGTCGTTCGCGTTCAGATTGTCCGGGACTTCTTTCGCCGGGATATACTTTTTTGCCTCTTCGGCGTGAACGTGGAAACTGGCGGCTGCAAAACCCGAAGACACGGCAGAAATAGCGAAGAAAGCAAACGCGAAACGGGCAGCGTAAAATGCCCGCGAGGGAAACTTATCCTCCACACGCCAGAATGAACACATCAGGATAACTGTGGCTATGCCAGCGACAGCGCCGCCCGCATGTGCGTAATAATCTGTGCTTCCGTTGGGCGCGTAGGCCAGGGGCAGCAATGCGGGCAAGCCGAAGAAAAAGACGGTCTTCATCATCGCAATACGATTATGCTCTTCTGCCCGATGGTGAAAGCTCACGACGAACAATGCGGCAATAACGCCGGTTATAGCGCCAGAAGCGCCAACACTCATGACATAGGCCGAATTGAGCATCAGCGAGGCGATGCTGCCTCCGACGGCGCTGGCTGCAAATATGGCTGCATACCAGCTCCTCCCGATCAGGGCCTCTATGCGAATGCCTACGAAAAACAACGCCACGCAATTGCTCACAACATGCGTCATGCTTCCGTGCGGCAGGGGCGCCAGAAAAAGTCGCCACACTTCCCAGTGACCAGCAATGCGGGAATATCCTGATGCGCCTGTCGAGACTGTCGAGAGCAAACTGAGCGAGCCGTCTTTGTCGATATCGAACGCCAAAAGGGCTTGCAGGGCGAAGATCAGCAACAGAAAGGCAATGAGTCCGCAGGTCAGAAATGGCATATCTGAAAACAGATAACTCTCGGCAAAAGGATTGTCCGCGTGAATATTGTAATCTGTTTCGCGCGCCCGGTTTTGCTGCGAGCCGGCCGCACTGGCAAAGGGAACCACAGGAACCGAGCGAATGGGCGGCGGCGTCTGTAGCGCTGAAGCAGGCACTTGTGGGCTCCTCCGGCCAAATGTTTTTGCGTCCATAATTTGCGTTCCAATGAGCTGTTGGCATATTCGGGCCCAAGCCTTTTGGGACGGTTAGCTGTTCGCCCGTCACCGCCGGAAGTTCAGTGAATGGTAAGAAAATGATGAAACTGGCGCTGTGGCTCTGCTCACGCGCTTGCAATCGTCCGTGCGCTGGCGCAGATGGGCGTGAACTTTTTGGGGAGACGACCATGAGTGGACCATCGATCGAATATTCCAGCACTGGCGGCGTGGCGATTCTGACCATCAACCAACCGGCCAAAATGAACGCCATGACCTACGACATGTGGCTGGCAGTGCCTGAATGCATTGCGCGTGCGGAAGCTGATCGCGAGGTCCGGGTTATAGTGATCACCGGGGCGGGCGAAAAAGCATTCTGCGCGGGCGCGGATATTTCGCAATTCGGCGAGAAGCGCACGGGGGAGGAGGCCGTGAAGGCCTATGAGATGGCGGTGACCGCAGGTATGAAAGCCATCAGCGATGCGAAAAAGCCGACGGTTGCGCGGATCAGGGGCTTTGCTTTCGGTGGTGGCATGGCGCTGGCCATGTGCACGGATTTGCGGATCGCTTCAGATAATTCGAAGTTCCGGATCCCGGCTGCGCGGCTTGGTCTTGGATACGCTTTTTCCAATATCGAGGCGCTTGTGCATCGCATCGGGCTGGGGCCGACCAGCGATCTGCTGCTGACCGCGCGTATTGTGGACGGGACGGAAGCGCAGCGCCTCGGCATCGTCAACAAGATGTGGACGGGCGATGTCTTCGAGGCTGAGGCCGATGCCTATATCGGCGCCATCGCAGGTAATGCGCCATTAACTCTGGCCGCTGTCAAAAAGGCCCTGACCGAAACTGCGAAAGCGCAAGGCGATCGTGATCGCAAAGCCGTGGATGAATTGGTTGCGACCTGTTTCCGCAGTGCGGATTACAAGGAAGGGCAGGCGGCTTTTAAAGAGAAGCGCGCGCCGCAGTTCAAAGGCGAGTGATACAAATCTTCAAAAGCAAGAGCCCGGCGTTACGAACGCAGGGCTTTTTGCTGCGTTTGCGCGCCGCTATTTCAGCATTGTTTGTGGCAGCCAGAGGGCGATTGCCGGCAAAATCACCAGAAGCGCCAGCTTGATGAAATCAGCAAATACGAATGGCAGAACACCGCGATAGACCACGCTAAGCGGGACGTTTTCACCGGTTATGCTTTTCAGCACAAATAGGTGGATGCCAAACGGCGGCGTGATCAATCCCACCTCCAGCACGATCAGATTGATGATTCCCCACCATACGAGATCGTAACCCATTGCCAAAATGACTGGTGTGACAATGGGAATCGTAACGAACATGACTGTGTTGGAATCCATGATCGCGCCAAGAAAGAGATAGACGACCAAGATCATCGTCAGGATGACGATGGGCGGCACCGGCAGGCTTTTCACGCTTTCGGTCAGTTGTTGCGGCAGGCCTGTGACACCCATGGCGAAAGTGAAGAGCAAGACGCCCGTAATGATGAGGTAGATAAGTGCGGTCGTAGCCGTAGTCTCGCCCATCACACGCAGCAGGGAGTCGCGTGTGATCTTGCCGCGCAACAAGGCCGCAATAAACGCGCCTCCTGCGCCCACGGCGGCTGCTTCGGTTTCCGTGCAGATGCCGGTGTATATAGACCCGACTACAACTGTCAGGAGTGCCAGCGTCGACCATGCCTTGCGAAACGCGCGCGTGATCTCGCTCCAATTCGCCGATTGGGTTTCAATCGGTGCTGACGAGGGCACAACGCGCACGTAAATCGCGATGGCCGTGAGATAAAGTGCAATGCCGAGAAGAGCAGGTATGAACGCGGCTATGAACAATTGGCCAATCGAGGCTTCGGTCAAAAGCGCATAAAATACGAGTGGGATCGATGGGGGCACCAGCGCGCCCAATGTGCCGCCAGCGGCGACGGTTCCGGCCGCAAGGCCCGGTGAATAACCGCGCCGCACCATTTCCGGCATGGCGACACGGCCGATGGTGGCGACGGTCGCAAGTGAAGAGCCCGTCAGAGCTCCAAAACCCGCGCAGCCGCCAATCGTCGCCAATGCAAGTCCGCCCCGTCTGCGCGATAACAAAGTGTGTGCGAGTTCGTAAATGTCGCTGGACATGCCCGCGACGACGGCGAAACTACCCATCATCAGAAACATCGGCAGGACGGCGACCGAATAATTGGTGAGAAAGCCCATGGATTCGTTGCCGAGGACGCTGAGCGCAGGACCTGGCCCCATGAAGAATAAAGCGGCAACAAGTCCGAGCAGCCCCATAACGACGGCCAGCGGGATATAGAGTATCAGCAGCGCCCAGAGCAGAAGCACTATACTAGCGCCAAATGTCAGCTTGTTCGCCTGCGCCCATGCCGACATGGCGGGCAGGCCCGCAATGAAGGCCCAAATGGCCAGGGCTGCCATGGCCAGCACAAGAAGACCTGTCGACAGCACTTTTGCAGCCGGTACCTGAGGCCTGGAACCAATGCCCTCGGGCGGCAATGACTCTGCGTCCATCGACCAGCCTGACAATCCAGCCTCGCCGCCGAGAGCCGAACGTACGCCCAGAAAGACGACGATGATTTGCGCTAGCGTTGTCACGATGAAAAATGATGCGATGGCGAAAATGAACGGCGCAGTCGGCATTTTCAGATAGACAGTTTCGGCCGCGCGATCATTGAGCTTCATGGCGTAGATCGTCACCTGCCATGCCATCAGTCCGTAAAATACCAGCAGGCTGGTGTGGGCCACGACCTTGAGCCAGCCTATGCTGCGTTTGGGCAATAGATTTTGCAGCAGTTCAATCGTCAGATTGACGCGCTGCATCGCGCCTGCCGGAAAGGTCGCCGCTACAGCGACGCCAGTTCCCATTCCAACGATTTCATTCAGTCCGACGATTGGCCGAGAAAACAGCCAGCGCAAGACGACGTCAGCAACCGTTGCAAAGACCAGCCCCAGCATCGCGATGACACCGAGAAAGGCTGCATTGCGAGCAACGGCTGTGAACCGTCCTGCGAGAGTGTCGAGGTTCACGATTCCGTCCCGTCTTTTTTGAGCGTTTGGTTGCGCTGATTACTTCTTGCGCAGAGCCTGAACTTCGGCGCGAAAGGCTTCCAGCACCTTTAAGCCGTTGGGTGCGCCTTCGGCCCATTTCTGGGCGATGGGAGCGAGGGCGGCTTGCCATTTCTTTTCTTCGTCTGGAGACAGTTTTGTCAGACGATCTTTCACTGTGTCATATCCAACCTGCCATTGCCCCTGCGTAGCTATGCCCAGCTTTTCGGTAAGCGAAAGGCCAGAATGCTTGTCGATCGCAGCACGAGCCTGTGGCGGCAGCTTGTCATAGGATTGCTTGTTCATCACCAGCGCTGCGGCATCTGCACCGAGCGGCACGTCGAGGTGGGACTTGCCAACTTCGTGAAGCTTGAATGTGTACATGCCGGTGAAGGGCATGACTGCCCCATCTACGGTGCCACGGCTCATGGCCTGATAAACTTCGTCGGGCCGGAGAGATACTGGAGTTGCGCCGAGAGCTACAACGACGCCGCCGAGAATGGCGTTTCCGACCGCATATTTATTGCCCTTGAGATCTGAAAGCTGATTGATGGGCTTCATCGAATGGATGGCGGCATTAGGGAAGGCCACAGTGCCGAGAAGTTTCACCTGTTTGAATTCGTCTGCGGTGATGCCCTTTTCAAAAATCTTCCAGAGTCCGATTGCTGCTTCGTTGGAATCGCGCGTTTCAAACGGTAACGAAGCCACATCCTCCTGCTTGAAGCGCCCCCCGGTTAGCCCGGTCAGAATGAAGGCGATATCGGAAACGCCGTCGATCATGCGATCATATGCGACGCTCCAGTTGCCAAGCTGGCCGCCATAGGACATCTCGATTTTCAAAGTGCCGCCTGCATCAGCCATCACGGCAGCGGCCCAAGGCTCGAAGACGCCCTTGTGCAGATATGACGGCGGCGGGGCAGGAGAGTTGAGTTTGAGGACAGTCTGGGCGGTCGCCGGGACGGCGGCGAAGGCCAGACACATCGTTGCAAGCAGGCTCTTTTTCAGCATTTATCCCTCCCTGATCCGGCCTTTGACCGGCCGGCTGATTTCTTGGAAGCCTTATACTATGAATACTCGCGTCCCTGTCCAGTTGTCATTATGGCTTGGTGGCGCGCACAGCCTGAACTTCGGCCCGAAATGCTTCCAGCACCTTCTGGCCATTGGGCGCTGTTTCCGGCCATTTTTGTGTCATCGGCGCCATAGCAGCCTTCCACCGTGCCTCTTCGTCCGGAGAGAGCCTAGTAAGCCGTTCTTTCACCGCGTCATGGCCGACCTGCCACTGAGCTTGGGTTGCTATGCCAAACTTGCGAGAAAACTCCTGGCCCGAATGCTTGTCGATAGCAGCACGAGCCTGTGCCGGCAGGCCGTCATATTTCTGTTTGTTCATTATAACAGCGGCAGCATCGCCGTCCAGAGGCACAAGCAGGTGAGGAATGCAGGATAAGACTTGCCGCCCATAGACCTGTAGCCGTCAATATGCCTGATTTCAGCATAGCTGTGCCTCCCGATCTTTCGCCGCTGCCGTTCCCTATTGTTATTTTTGGCGATTATCTTATCTGGGCGGCGGCACAAGCCCAGCTCTTTTTGAGAAGGGTGGGCGCGCTGAAGAGCGATTTACAGCGTGCATTTGATGACGCAATAATGCGATGGGATGAGCATAATATTTGAGGGATCCATGAGGGGATTTATTGTCCATAAACGCGTGGCCGCCGGTCTTGGTCTGATGACAAGCCTGATTGGAGGCTGCGCCGGTGCACAGGAATTTCCCGGTCAGCCCATGCGTTTTGTGACAGGCCTGCCCGCAGGCAGTGGCGCAGATTCGTTTACGAGGTTCGTTGCTGAGAAAATGAAGGAAGTATCAGGTGCGTCGATTGTTGTTGAAAATCGTGTGGGCGCGACCGGCGCTATCGCGATGGAATTTGTCGCACGCGCTAAACCGGATGGATATACAGCCTATCTGACGGCTGGTTCTGCAACGGCGTCGGCGAACCACATCTTCAAGATTCCCAGAGTCAATGTGCTGGAAGCATTTCGCATTGCAGGAACGATCAATCGCATGGGATTCATGATCGCCGTAGATGGCAAATCACCACACAAAACACTACAAGAATTGACCGCAGCGCTGAAAGCAAAAGGCGATAAGGGCAATTACGGCGTATCGGCGACATCGGGTATAGTTCTGGCCGAAACCTACAAAGCCATTGCCGGACTGGAGACTGGGCAGGTTCGATTTCGTGGCGGGGGCGATACGTTAAACGAACTAGCGGCGGGAAATCTTGACTTCTCCTCCATTGATCCAGGCTTTTCGATCCCTCAGCACAATGCCGGCCGGTTGCGTATTCTTGCCGTCAGTACAGGCAAGCGGGTCGAATCCATCCCCGATATACCCACTCTCAACGAATCCGGTGTGAAGGGCGTCGATCAAACCGTCTGGTGGTGCATTGCCCTGCCCAAAGCGACACCTGACGCCATTGTGAACAAAATCAATGCCTGGCTCAATGAAGCCTTGCGCAAGCCTGAATCGAAGAAATTCTTCAACGATGCTGGCGGCGATATATTCATCTCCACCCCTGCAGAGGCGGATGCCCTGTTCGCCAGGGAAGTTGAGGCTTGGGGCGAATATCTGCGAGTGGCAAAGATCGAAAAGCAATGATGGGCAGGCCAGCTTCGGCAGCCGCTGGCAACAATTTGTCACCAGCTGAAAAAACAGACAAACTGTGCGCCAAACAAGGGAGGAATGGGGATGAAGAGGTTTGTATACTTTATTGCGGCCGCTGCCGCTTTGGTCTTGCCGTCGGCAATTTCCGCGCAGGCTCAAAATTATCCCAACCAGCCGATCCGTTTTGTGACGGGCTTCCCGCCCGGCAGTGGCGCTGATCTCTTCACTCGTTTCATGGCAGAACGCATGAAGGAGGTTTCTCCGGCTTCCATCGTGGTGGAAAATCGCGCCGGTGCCACGGGTTCTATCGCGCTGGAACATGTCGCGCGCTCAAAGCCTGATGGCTACACGGTTCTGGTCACTGCGGGCTCGGCGACGGCGGCGGCCAATCACATTTACAAGGAACGCCGGGTCAACGTACTGGAGGCTTTCCGTATCGCGGCGACGATCACCCAGTTCGGTTTTCTGATTGCTGTTGATCCCAAATCTCCTCACAAGACTTTGCAGGATCTCACCGCAACGTTGAAGAAGAAGGGTGACAAGGCCAATTATGGCGTGTCGGCGACATCCGGAATTGCGCTCGCGGAAATGTACAATGCTTTTGCGGGGCTTCAGACCACGCGCATCACATATCGCGGCAGCCCTGAAGCTCTGAACGAACTTTATGGCGGCAATCTCGACTTTCTCTCGATTGATCCTGGTTTTGCCCTGCCGCAGGCAAATCAAGGTAAATTGCGCATCCTCGCCGTTAGCACCGCCAAGCGAATTGCATCCATGCCCGATGTTCCCACGATGGAAGAAGGTGGCGTGAAAGGGATCGACATTCCTGTCTGGTGGGCGCTGATCCTGCCCAAGCAGACGCCTGATGCCGTCATCAACTTTATGAATGAGTGGGCCAAAGCGGCGCTCGAAAAGCCAGAGTCCAAAAAATTCTTTCAGGATGCCGGCGGCGAAGTGTTTATCTCTAAACCCGCTGACGCCGATGCCATGTTCATTCGCGACGAAAAGAACTGGGAAGAATATCTACGCGTTGCGAAAATCGAAAAGCAGTGATCGGCCAGGGAGCAAAAGCATGATGAAGTGGCCAGTATTTGCCTTACTGCAATGCATGTTTACGCTGGCGATGCTGCCTTTTACAGCGCAGGCGCAGGACTTTCCCAATCAGCCTGTCCGGTTCATCACAGGCTTTCCGCCCGGCAGCGGGGCAGATGTGGTGACGCGCTATACGGCTGAGAAAATCAAGGAAACATCGGGCGTCAATATCATCGTCGAAAACCGTGTTGGCGCGGCTGGCGGGCTTGCAATGGAGACGGTCGCGCGGGCCAAGCCGGATGGCTATTCGGTGTTGCTTGCAACAGCAACGGCGACGGCTGCCGCCAATCACCTCTACAAGGAACGGCGTATTGATGTGCTGGAAGCCTTCCGCATTGGAGCGACCATCAATCGTCAGGGCTTTATGATTACAGTTGATCCAGGCTCGCCCTACAAGACGCTGGCGGAATTGACAGCGGCGATGAAAATCAAGGGAGACAAGGCCAATTATGGCACTGCCGCGCCGACAGGCATCGTGCTTGGGGAAATGTACAAGGCCATGGCGGGTCTGCAGGCACAACAGATACGATTTCGTTCGGGTGGGGACTCGCTGAAGGAGATGGCGAGCGGCGCTATCGATTTTGGCGCGCTTGACCCGCAGCTGGGATTGGCACAATTCAGGCAAGGTAAGCTGCGCATTCTTGCTGTCGCAACGGGCTCGCGCATTTCTGCTTTGCCAGATGTACCAACGATGGAAGAGGCGGGGGTGAAGGGTGTCGATCTCACGGGATGGTGGGCGCTGATTGTGCCAAAAGCGACGCCGGATTCCGTCGTGAATGTCATGCATGGCTGGATGCAGAAAGTGTTGCCTCGCCCGGAAGTCATCCAGTTCTTCAAGGATTCAGGGGCAGACGCATTCTCTCTGCCGCCGAAGGAGGCCGACGCGCTGTTCGTGAAGGAAGAGGCGGCCTGGGGCCGCTACGCCGAGATTGCGAAGCTTGAGAAGCAATGAAGGCGAGATGTCAGCGCGTTCGCATCTTCAAAATCCGGTCAGGTGGCTTCAGGCTCCGTAAGTGCAGGGCTGGGGGCTTTTGCGCCTTTGGCCTTTTTCAACACGGTAAAATCCAGTGCGTTTTGCTCGCTATAGGCCATAGCGAATGACGCAATGGCGTCGTCAAGTATTTCGCCGGGCCCCATGTATCCGGCAATGATAGCAGGATCTGCGGAGCGGGCGTGGGCGCGCGCGAGAGTCTTGCCGCAGAGGGCAGCGTAGTCGGCCAAGGACTTAGTTTCGCTGATTTCGCTTATGCTGCCAAGGCGGCGGTTTTTCAGCGTGCGCACATAGAATTGGCGGCCGCTGGCCTCGTCAGTCGTCCAGCCCAAAAATATATCGCTGGCGCTCTGCATCATACGCTGACCTTCAACCACGCGCTGTCCCTGATGGCCGGAGTATTTCAGACTTTTACCTAGCCGCTCCAGCACGGAATTTGTCGCCTGCTTAATCTGTAGGAACAGAGGCTCGTCATCGGCGCTCATGAACAAACCGATGTAACAATGCGTGCCGACCGAGCCGACTCCAACAGCTTTGAACGCTATGTCGGCCAGGCGGTACTTATTTAACATGCAAAGCACGTGCGGTGGCACACGATTGCGAAATTCCGCAAAAATCTTCTCCGCATCTATATGTTGAGCGGCCGTCGCTGCCGTGTTGACGTGAAAAATCGCCGGTGGCTTTTCCGCGATCAATCCGCTGTCCTTGTTGACGAGGCGCGGAAAGTTATCGTCCTTGTTGAGGCCTTCACCGCGCGCCCGCGCGATGATCGGCCCGAGCGTGGCGCGAAGCCCCTTGTTCTGCAATTCCCCCAATTCCTGCTCTAAATCAATCCGCGAATGCCAGGTCTCCAGCGGTGAAAGTTCTGCCAGTGCAAACATCTGCTGGCGATAGGCCGTTGCCGCAGCTTCGGCGATAGTGCGTGCGCGCTTCTTGCTCGTTTCAACGGAGAGCGCCGCGACAGCAACGCTGGTGGCCAGGCGCTTGAGATCGACAGTGAAATCGACGCCGGGCAATGTTTCATCGAAATCGTTGACATCGAACAATATGTTGTCTTCAGGCGTGACGAAGGCGCCGAAATTCATCAAGTGACTGTCGCCACCGGCCTGGACAGGAATGCCAGCGGCAGGGTGGCTGGCAAGATCAGCTGCCATGAGAGCTGCTGCGCCTCGCAGGAAAGCGAACGGGCTGGCCAGCATCCGGTTGTAGCGTTCGGATATGAGTTGTGGGACGCGGGCTGGATCACTCTCGGCCAAAATGGTTATGGGATCACGTTTTAACGGGAGATTCAGGGTTGCGTGGGCTTCACGAGCAGTGATTTTACGCAGGTCCTTGCCCTTTTGCATTCTTTCGGTGCGAGGAAGCAAGGTTGCCGGCATAGGATCGTCCTTTGGTCTGCGCCGGCTCTGATGAACCAGCATCCGTTCCAGTTTGCTCTGCCCGGATTGTGTCAATTCCGTGCCGCCAGGGTTGCTTGGGGCTGCGGCATTTGGCATGCTTGCGAGACTATAAGGAGATCACATGTTCATCTGCCGCATCGCCTATGACGCCTTAGGGAAAGACGACGTGCGCAAGGTTCATTACGACGCGCATCGCGCCCATCTGCGCTCTGAACTTGCCAAATGCATTGTACAATCTGGTCCGGTCTTTGCCGCCGATGGCTCCAACAAAAAAGTTGGAGCGTTGATTGTGATGGATGTGCAGGACGTGAGCGAGGCCGAGCGTTTCAGCAATGCCGATCCGTTCATTCAGAACGGCGTTTATGATGTGGTGCATCTGGTGAGGTGGGATAAGACTATTGGTTAGGGCTACGCTCCCCCAATCAGAATCCCCGCCGCCAGCACGATCACGCCGCCCACAACAATCTGGAACACAGCCTGCAAGAACGGCGTATCCATATATTTCGCCCTGATCCAGGCAATCACCCACAATTCAATCACCACGATCATTCCTGCGATCGCTGTGGCGATCCAGAAGGCGTTGGGCCAAGAGTCCGGGACGAGATAGGGAACAGTGTGTCCGATACCGCCCAGGGTCGTCATCAGGCCGCAAATTGTCCCGCGTAGCCAGGGCGAGCCGCGGCCCGTCATCGAGCCATCATCTGACAGCGCTTCGGCAAAGCCCATGGAAATGCCCGCGCCGATAGAGGCTGCGAGGCCGACCAGAAATGTCTGCCAGTTGTTGTGTGTCGCAAAGGCCGCAGCGAACAGGGGCGCGAGCGTTGAGACGGAACCGTCCATCAGGCCCGCGAGGCCCGGCTGCACATATTGCAGCACGAACATACGATGGCGGGTGGCCTCTTCTTCCTCACGCGCCGACTCAGTGAGGTGGGCCTCTTCGAGCTTGCCTGCGGTTTCGCGGTGGGTGCGTTCGATTTCGGCGAGATCGCCCAGCTATTTCCGAATATTGACGTCAGTTGTGCGTTCGGCCGCCTTCTGGTAAAAGCGCGCAGCCTGAAATTCCATCGTCTCCGCTTCCTTGCGGATGGTGTCGAGCGGCAGGTTCTTTGAAAGCCAGACCGGACGCCTCTTGATGAAACCCTTGACGTCTTCGCGGCGGATGGGCGGTAAATGCGGACCGAAGCGTTCCTCATACATCTGCATCAGCATATTGCGATGCGACTTCTCTTCTTCCGCCATTTCAACAAAGACTTGTGCGGATGCGGGGAAGCGCTCCGTCAGGTCTTCAGCGAACGACATGTAGATGCGGCTGTCCTCCTCCTCCGAGGAGATCGCGACCGCGAGAATTTCGCGTTCTGACAGGTCCGAAAAATTCTTCAATGTCTGGGCTCACCTGGCTCAATCCCCGGGGAAAACACCGGCAGGGATTAGAACCCTTCTAATGTGATACGCCTGAGAACGCCAGTCTGCCCCTTGCGAATCCTTCCGGTTTGGCGTGGAAAGAGGAGCGCAATTCGCCGCATCGGCGGAAATGTAGCACCAGCTGGGCTTGGATTAAATGGACTGGTCGAACCTGATGAACGAGGTGCGGAACCGATTGTTCCACCTTTATTTCCGCCTGTCCCGGCCCATGACGCTTGGTGTGCGCGCTGCGGTCCTTGATCAACAAGGCCGGGTTCTATTGGTGCGTCATTCCTATACGCCAGGCTGGCACATGCCCGGTGGCGGCGTTGAGCCGGGCGAAACCATGCTTGAGGCGCTGGCCAAGGAATTGCGCGAGGAAGCGCAGGTTGCCTATTTCGGTGAACCCCTGTTGCACGGTATTTTCTACAATCCCCGCTATTCCCGCAGGGATCACGTAGCGGTTTATATCGTGCGCGAATTTCGCTCACTGGGAGAACATAAGCCAGACCGGGAAATTCTGGAATCCGGCTTTTTCCCGCTGGAGTCGCTGCCGGACGCGACAACCCAGGCCACCCGTGCGCGGCTGGCGGAAATCGCAGGCGAGAGGCCGGTTTCCCCGCGTTGGTGATGAACCGTGCTTTGCGCAGCTGCTGCACTGGTGGCATACTCTGAGCAAGCAAGATCAAGCTGGGAGCGCCGGACATGACCCCGCAAGAAAATGATGTTCTCACGCGTACAGGTGCGGACACGCCGATGGGCAAGCTCATGCGGCAATACTGGATTCCCGCTGCGATGTCGAAAGAGCTCGCCGCAGACGGCACGCCGATGCGGCTTATGCTGCTGGGCGAAAAGCTCATTGCATTTCGTGATACCCAGGGCCGGGCGGGTATCATGGATCATCGATGCCCGCATCGTAATGCTTCGTTGTTCTTCGGCCGCAACGAACATGGCGGTGTTCGCTGCGTTTATCACGGCTGGAAATATGATGTGAGCGGGGCCTGCATCGATATGATGAACGTGCCCAATGCCGCCGAATTGAAAACGCGTGTGCGCGCACGCGCCTACAAGGTGGAAGAGCGCAATGGCATCGTCTGGGTTTATATGGGGCAGGCCGAAAATGCGCCGCCGTTGCCGGACCTCGAGCCGAATTTATGTGATGAATCCGATCTCATCATTCGGTTCACCCAACGTGAATGCAATTGGCTGCAGGCCGTGGAAGGCGAGCTCGATACCTCGCATGTGGGCGTGTTGCATCTGGGCGCTGTAGCGGCTGCCGCTTTGCCTTCTGAAACCGGCGATAACATGCTCGTCGCAAACAAGGCGCCGGAATATGTTCTGAAGGAAACCGATTTCGGCCATACCTACGCCGCCTACAGGCATATGGACGATGGGCGCATGTATTGGCGTATCGCGCATTTCCTGATGCCTTTCTGGTGCATGCCTCCCATCAACGCGCTTTCCACAAACGTTCTTGCCCGTGGTTATATCCCGATGGACGATACGCATACGATGATCGTCGCTATAGAAACAAAAGGCGCGCGGCGCACCAACCGCGAGGGATCGGTGACAGGCGTCAGCCAGAATTTCCCTTATCTGCCGAATACAACTGGCTGGTATGGCCGCTGGCGTCTGCGCGCCAATGAGGAGAATGATTTCGAGATTGATCGGGAATTGCAACGTACGAAAAGCTTTTCGGGCATCGAAGGCGTGCAATTGCAGGATCATGCCATTCAGGTGAGCATGGGTGAAATCACCGATCGATCGCTCGAGTTTCTTGCCCCCAGCGATGTGATGGTCGTGCGAATTCGCAGGCTATTGCTGCGCATGGCGGGGGAGTTGCAACAGACCGGCCAGATACCGGAAAGCGCTGTGCAGCCCGCACTTTTTGCCCGTGTTCGGGGCGGACATTATATCGCCGATGGCAATGCCGACTGGTTTGAGGCCTATGAAAAGCAGCGCGATGCCGCGCCGCCGCCATTTGTAGCCAAGGCCGCTGCGGAATAGTTTTGATCAATTGGTCAAGGGGCGGCAGATGACGTTGCGCGTCAGATGGATATTTGTTTTGACTTTGGCGCTTGCCTGTCATGGGGCGACAGCGTTTGCTCAAAAGTCAACTGATACGGTTCGGATTGCTCTGCGCGAACCGATAATCGGCGTCGACAGTTATTTCGATCCGAAAGAAGAGACGACGCTCAGTGTGCGTGCGGTTTTTGACACGCTTATTTTCTACGACGAGCAGGACGGTGTCATGAAGCCGCTGCTGGCAAAATCCTGGCGGCGCGTGGATGACCGGACGCTCGAATTCGAATTGCGTGATGATGTGAAATGGCATGACGGCAAGCCGTTCAGCGCGCGCGATGTCGTCTATACGATCAATTGGCTCATTGATCCCGACAACAAGCTGCGATTTACCTCCAATTACAAATGGGTTGAAAAAGCGGAGTCGCCGGGTCCCAATCTCGTTCGTATCACGGGCAAGGCGCCCTATGCGCTGGATATGCTAAATCTGGCTTTCGGTTTTCATATATTGCCCGAACATATCCATGCAGGCCTCGTCGAAAAGGCGACGTTTGCAACCAAGCCTGTCGGGACAGGGCCTTATCGCGCGCTGTCGGTGAACGCCAGCACCGGGATTCTCCTCGAACGAAATGAAGACTATCGGCATGGCGGCGCGAAGGCCCCCACCAATGTGAAGCGCTTTCATCTTGTGCCCATGCCCGACAAGCAAACGCAAACTGCGCAATTGCTGACAGGCGGGATTGAATTGATTGGTGATCTCACCAAAGATGAGCTGGAAGCTTTCAGTGGCAATCCCATGTTAGCCATGGGGATCAGCCCGGGCTCTGTCTATGCTTATCTGCTTCTGGATGCGCGCGGACGTTCAGGGGTCAAGCCCGTGCAGGACAAGCGCGTGCGGCAGGCGATCATGATGGCAATTGACAGGCCTGCCATTGCCCGCTCGCTCGTATCCTCCGAGGCCAGGCCGCTCGACGCGATCTGTCTGCCGCACCAGTTTGGTTGTGAGTCCGATATCAAGGCGCCCGGCTTTGATCTGGAGCGGGCCCGTTCGCTGATGGCGGAAGCTGGCTATGCCAATGGTTTCGATCTGGAAATTGTCACGACAGGACGCTCCAACCAGATGGGAGAAGCCGTCGCCAATGTCCTGCGCCGCATCAACATTCGCGCCAGTGTGCGCCCTGCAACTTTTGTCGCCTATCGCAACATGCAGCAGCAGGGCCAATATGCGGCGCTGATCAGTGCGTGGACATCTTACGGTGGCCAGCCTGATATGGCAGCGCATATGGATTTCTTCTATGGCGCACCCGCCCGCGATTTTGCAGGCGACCCGCGATTGCCTGAAATTTCAGCGCTCGGCGAAAAGACGCTCGACGAGACCGTGCGCAAAGCGCTTTATCGCGAGGCGCTCAATCGTATCAACGACAATGCTTATGTCACCGTGATTTCCACGCTCCCGGCGCAATATGCCTATTCTGCACAATTGAATATCCGCAAGAACGCCATTCAGGGTCTGGGCTTTTCGGTGTTCGATATTGCGTGGAAGTAGCACGCATCTGCAGATGTTTTGACTTCCACAGATTTGCAAACGCGATCGAGCGCCGGGATTGCGGATCGATATCCATTTCCGGATATCCAGGCTCTGCTGCGCGGCTGCCAAAATAATTGACACGCCCATCATCGCGGCGCCTGCGCCAATAGCCTCGCCATGCATTGCACGCGAGGGTAAGAGAGCCAGAGCCATTGCACAATTATCAGGACGTATCGGGGGCCAGCGCATTGCGGGCGAGCCAGTCGCATTCGCGCAGGACGTGATCGATTTCCAGACGCGGTTTGACGCGAAAGCCCGGCGCGCGGCCGGGGCGCATGGGCATTCTCAGTTTCAGATGGGGGAATTTCTGCCGCCGGGCCAGCGCGCGCACAAGGCGTTTGGCCTGTCGCGGCAGATCGTTGAGCGCGCCAATGACAGCCTCAAGCCGGCGCAGGAGATTGATGGGGCTGATATCCGCAGGCTTCTTGTCCGGCATGGATGGGGCGTCGAGCCTCTCCTTGAGCCTGCGGAGTCCCTCGTCGGTGAGCGAAATAATGCGCGGCAGCGCAGCGGGGGCTTTTTGCGCGGGGCGCTTGCGCTTGGTGCGCCCAAATCGCTGCCAGGGGTCGAAAAGCGGAAAGGACTGGCGCTTTTTGCCCTCTCCTTTGCGGGCAAGGCCCGGGGGTATGGACCGCGACTGAGCCTGTGGCCGGGGCGGCGGCGCTTTGACGCCGGTAATTCGCGCAAGCACCACAATCAACCGCCGCACGGCAGATTCAGCGGGCCGCAATGCGCGGACAATCCTGCGATGCAGCTCAACAGAAATCCGCGCAGGCCCAGTCCCCCCACCCAGCAGAGTAAAGAGCCCCGCGATGATGCGGGCGAGGAGGGTTTTGTTGAGATCGATGGCTGCGGGAATGTCCATGCTGGCTGTTTCTGGAATTGAACAAAACAAGAACATAAGGTGTGGGATAAGCTATGTCAACTGGGAATTATTCAACAAATGCCCGGGTGATACGGTCGCCGCGCCAGGGATCGAATCCTACAGCCATACCCAACCCCGCCTGTTGAGGCCACACGGAAGGGACGCTGGGTTCCGTGCTGGCCATCACACAAATCGAAGCAGCCAAGCTTAAGTTTCAAAAATCAAGAATTACGAAACTTGAGCTTAGCTATTGATTGTGGGGCTAGATCAAGACTGTTGATGCATGCGGATGGGTCCAGAAAGTGGACAAAATTATAATATGCATAATAATCAGAGTATTACAGGTAACATTGACTTTCACTGTGATGCCTCTAGAGTGCAATTAGACCGATTGGTCTAGTTCTGGACATGGAGATCATCACATGCGCGTTTCGAAGGAACAGGTGAATATCAAATTGCAGATTCCAGGTGCTGTGATCCGTCAGCATAAGGATTTTGGTGACGCGACCGGACTGGGCAAGATCAGCTGTGAGTACTTCTCCCTTTCAGCAGGCGTGGACACGACTCCACTCTTTCAGGGTTTAGAAGGCAACCTCTGTCAGTCTCCTCACTGGGGGTACGTGCTGCAGGGTCAACTGACAACGACCGACGCCGCAGGCGAAAAGGAAACAGTCAACGCCAATGACCTTTTCTAATGGCCCCCCGGACATAATGTGAAGGTCGATGCTGACGCGGAGATTATCATGTTCAGCCCGCAGCATGAGCATAGCCATGTGATCAATCATATGATTGAAATGACAAAAGGCTAGGCTTATCTATTGGCGTCCGGGCCGACAAAAAAGAGACTGCGGATGTCCAATGGATTCAGATATTGAACCCGGCGCTGAAAGCGCTTCGCCTATGCATTCAACCAAGCAACGGTTGATAGGCGCCGGTCTCGAAATGCTTTTGAAACACGGCTACAATGACCTTGGTATCCAAGCCTTGCTCGTGGCGACAAAGGTACCAAAGGGATCCTTCTATCATCACTTCAAAGACAAGGAAGACTTCGCTCTACAGGTTCTCGACGCCTACATGTCACAGGTTCATAAAGGTTTAGATGCCTGCCTTGAGGACAGGGCGCGGCCTCCGCTGATGCGAGTGAGAAACTTTTTCGAGATGACGCAGGAAGCATATCGAGAGCAGGGGTACATGGGCTGCCTCATGGGTGGCCTCGGTCAAGAACTGTCGGGGGTGAGCGAGGTGTTTCGGCACAAAATCGCCGAGTGCTTTTCTGCAATAGCCGAACGAATGGCCAGCTGCCTCGAAGAAGCGCGGCAGCTTGGTGATATCCCCACCAGCAGCAACGTGCAGGAGATGGCTGACTTGCTTGTTGATTGCTGGGAGGGCGCGGCCCTGCGCAGCCGTCTTCAAAAAAATCCGTCCTCGCTGGGCTCAATGCTCGATTTCTACATTAGGGCTATAACCCCTGACAGTAGCAGATTGTCCGCTTCGGGTCACAAGCGTCGTTAGCAGCAAATAGACCGCTTCACCCGCAGTTGCTCAGCAAGCCAATATTGCATCAAGTGTTCACAATGCAAGCAGACCGTGTGAAAAGTTTGTGTGACCGGATTCCGTTGACGCTGCCTTCGCGGTAGGATCGCTGCATGGTGCACATATCCGGATTCGATCGCTCCCAAACCCTTTTGTTTCCTGAGGCCATTGACGATTACGTCGGTGCGGACAATGC
>CANJJI010000079.1 GCA_947474545.1 Beijerinckiaceae bacterium
AGAGCAACGATGCGCTCGCGCAAATCAAGAGAATAGCTGTGTCCCATGAATCACCTCCGACAAAGGTGAATCACGTTCCCGCCAAAAGGGGAATCCCGCTCGATTCCTTTTTCAGGTACGAGGCTCTAGCGTCCGCTGCATTATTGGCAATCGGCATGGATCCCATCTCCGGCGCAAAGGCGGCGTCAGCATTTGCAGCGCTCCAATTACTGCAGAAACGAGTTCGCCCACTTAAATTCCAGATTGCCACTCGCAGCAGGAAGTCTGGCAGATCGTGACAGTCAGAACAGGACACCAAATTCGCGGCGGGATTTATGCGCGACTATCTTTTCTTTGTATTGGCGGAAGCGGAAAGAATGCGCTCGTGCGGGACTGATAGGCGCGATAACGCGAGCCGTATTTTTCGAGCATGACGTCTTCAAGGGGAGGAATTCCCGACACTCTAGTCAACAGCCAGTACATGCACACGGGGGCCAGCAGTGATAACCAGCCAAGATGATATCCGTTCGCGGTATTGACCGCGAACAACGGCCAGGCTAGCCACACCATGCATTCGAAGAAATAATTCGGATGCCGGGAATAACGCCACAAGCCAATGTCGCAAATTCTGCCACGATTGGCAGGTTGCTTGCGGAACTGGCGCAACTGCCAATCTGAAAGTGCTTCTCCACCGATGGCGACCGCGATGACCAGAAGCGCCAGCATATCCTGCGCCAGGAACAACGGAGCCGGATTCCGCGCAGAAACAATGACGCACATGGC
Organism: Beijerinckiaceae bacterium; assembly: GCA_947474545.1. Lineage (GTDB taxonomy): Bacteria > Pseudomonadota > Alphaproteobacteria > Rhizobiales > Beijerinckiaceae > Terripilifer. Next base: position 763 of record CANJJI010000079.1, read on the forward strand.
GAGAAGTGCACCGAACACCGCCTGCAACTGTAAAAATTTGAGCATTTGCCTGCTAGCGTCTGCACCCCATTCCCTACGCAGCCTTGCGTAGCGAGGATCATCGCTGACTTCACTCGAGCGCATCGCAAGGTGAGAACCGAGACGTATCGACCACAGCGCAGCCAGAGCAGTGGCTAAAAGAGCCCTCGAATTGGCTGTCGCGATCCAACTGGCCAGTGAACCGAGCACCGCAGCAGCCCCTGTTCCGAACGACCAGAAAGCATCAATCCAGCCGGCATTGCCTGTTCTCTGCTCGACGCGCCATGCGGCAAACATGAACGAGCATATAAGGCATGCCGTGCCCCCAAAGAGCGCGAAGAAAGTCAGCAACGACATGCGGCACCCATCAGCACGAGACTGCGAATAAAGCCCTCGATCTAGATCCGCACGAAAGGCTGGAGCAGTCTTCCCACCAGGCCATGTAATTGTAGCCGTCCGTTCATGGCCACGAGACAGACGCATTCGCTGCCTGCGTCGACAATCGGCCTGTGGTCGATGTCACCATCGGCCATTTCGATATCGCCAGGTTCGAAGCGTCCGAATTCGTGCTGAAAAGCGCCTTTCAGGACGAGCGTCAGTTCGACACCCGAATGAGTATGCTGCGGCATTCTCGTGCCTGCGGCTGCTTTCAGAAGGAAAACACGCATGCCATTATCTACGGGAACGCCGATATCGGCGCTGTGGACGCCAAAACCTCGCCATTTCCAGCTGCTCTGACCGAATATCGAGATGAGATTATCAACGGCGGTGTCCGGAGCTGTCGTCACAGCGAGCTTCCTCCGCAACTCCTGGGGCGCAGCAAGCTCCTGCATCACGGCGCCATCATGCGCGCGTCCCAAACGCGACGGCTCGGTCTCGCCCAGGAGTACTCCGCCGATACACTCGAAATCACGCACAGCGCTACGGCAGGCCCCGCACATTGCAAGATGCGCGGCGATGACGAAAGCGCTACCGTCATCAAGTGTACCGGCTGCATAGGCAGCAAGCACGTCATCGTCAGGGTGGTGTGTGATCGTCACCTGACTTCCTCCAGTTTCTGGCGCAGGCGCGTCATGGCAAGACGCGTACGGGACTTAACAGTGCCAAGCGGAAGCTTGAGCGCTTCTGCGATTTCCGACTGGCTCATGCCCTCCGTGAAGGCGAGCCGCACGACCTCCAGCTGTTCCGGCGGCAATATATTCAGTGCTTCGCGCACCTTGCTCTCGCGTTGCGAGGCGGTGATTATTGCGTCCGGTTGCTCTGGCCCATCCGGTTCGACTGTTTCCAGAACGGCATAAACTTTTTCACGCTGGCTCCGGCGCGCGACGTCGATACGCAGATTACGTGCAATAGTGAAAATCCAGGCGGCCGGGCTTGCCCGGGCGGGATCGAAACATGAAGCTTTCCGCCAGACCGAAATCATCGCCTCCTGAGCCAAATCCTCTGCCATCTCCGCCGGGGCGCCTCCCCGCATGAGCAGCGACTTGATTCTGGGCGCGAAATAACCAAAGAGACTGACAAAAGCTTGACGATCCTTACGCATGGCTACATCGGCGATAAGTCTCGCTTGATCCCTCGCCTGCTTCTGCTTTTCGCTGTCTTTACTCATTCTACGCCTGGCAAGGCGACTCCCAAGGAACTCCAGCGGCCCGGAACCGGGACCGTGCATCCATTTATCCGGCGGTGCGTCCGCCTCAAACGAAAATCTGCTGCTCATAGACGTTTTACGACCAGGAGTGGCTATTGGATCACCTCGCGGATGATCCAATACGGCCGGCAAAACGTAGTCAGACTAGCGGCAGCAGAAACGACGCTCCCTCCGAAAGGTTCCTAAATGAGAAACGGCGTTGGTTTCCGGCCCAGACTTGCCATCGCCGGTACGGGTATATCCGGTCTATCAGCAGCATGGCTCCTGTCACCTCATTTCGACGTAACCGTTTATGAGGCTGCCGGGAGAAACGGGGGGCATTCCAATACTCTGGATGTCCATCTGCCCGGTGGGCAGGTTTCCGTGGACACAGGATTCATCGTCTACAATGAACTGACATATCCGAACCTGAAGGCCCTTTTTGCTCACCTTGACGTTCCAACGACAGGCACCGTTATGTCGTTTGCCGCATCCCGTGCCGGGGGCGATTTTGAATACAATGGCGAAACGCTCAATGCTCTTTTCGGCCAGCGCAAGAACATCTTCCGGCCGCGCTTCTGGTCAATGCTTTCGGATCTGGTGCGCTTTTACCGTCAAGCCCCTGGCGATCTCGACGCCCTTGAGATTTCCGGCCTTTCTCTTGGCGCCTACCTGCGCCGCAAAGGCTATGGGCAGGCCTTCATCGAAGATCATCTCTTACCAATGGCTGGCGCAATCTGGTCATCGCCCGCTCAACGCATTCTTGAATATCCTGCGGCCAGCTTTATCCGTTTTCAGGAAAATCATGGTCTGCTCAAACTGACGGGACGGCCGGTCTGGCGCACGGTTACAGGCGGCAGCCGCGTCTACGTCGACAGGATGACTAAACAAATCCGCGGAAACATTCGCAACAATTGTCCGGTGGTCCAAGTCACCCGCACACCGGATGGCGTTGCGGTTCGCGATGGACATGGTTCAACCGGGATGTTCGATCATATCATATTTGCGACGCAGGCAGATCAGGCCCTCGCGGCCCTCACCGACGCAACTCCGGCCGAACGCGAAATTCTCGGCACGTTTGCCTACAGCGATAACGAAACCTGGCTGCACAGCGACAAGGCCTGGATGCCTAAACGCAAAAGCGTTTGGGGAAGCTGGAATTATATGGAGCGCTCCGGCGCAGACGGCGACCGGCTGTGCGTCACCTACTGGATGAATAGACTGCAACCCATTGCTACGGATACCCAGGTGTTCGTAACTCTCAATCCACCGACGCCGCCAGATCCGGAACTCACTTATAATTGCGAGCACTACCGGCATCCGGTCTTCGACCGGGCTGCCATCGAGGCGCAGAAACGGCTGTGGACCCTGCAAGGCGTGGGTAACACCTGGTTCTGCGGTTCCTATTTTGGCGCTGGCTTTCATGAGGACGCGCTACAATCCGGTCTGGCCGTTGCCGAGCAACTCGGAGGTGTTCGCCGTCCATGGAATGTGACTAACGAATCCGGACGAATTTGGCTTGATCCCGCGCTTCAGCAAAATCCGATCCGAAGGATCGCAGCATGACAGAGCTTCTCTCTTTCTATGTTGGCTCGGTGCTGCACAGACGCCTGCGGCCCCGGCGTCATGCGCTCAAACACGCCTGCTACTGGATTCTGATTGACATTGATCGCGCAGAGGAAGCCACAGCTTCCATGTCGCTATTCTCCAAGGGCCGGTTCAACGTCCTCAGTTTTTACGCGCGGGATCACGGCGATGGAAGCGCCAAACCATTGCGGCAGCAGGCCGAAGAGAAGTTACATGAACATGGCATTGATCCACCGGGCGGCTCTATCCTTTTGTTCTGCATGCCCCGTGTGTTCGGCTACGGATTTAATCCGCTCAGCATATTCTTTTGCCATGACAGGTTGGACCGGCTACACGCCATCATCTATGAAGTGCATAACACGTTCGGAGAGCGGCACAATTACGTATTCCGAGTGGACGGCGGCGAAAAGGTCCATCGGCACTCCTGCGAGAAGGATTTTTTTGTTTCTCCTTTCATCGATATGGAAATGTCCTATGCTTTTCGCGTCCGCGCGCCGGATGAAAAGATCGCGATCAGCATCGAAATATCTGACGAAGCGGGTGTGATGCTCTTCGCTGCGCTGAGCGGCGAGCGCCTCCCCGCGAGCGACGCCACGCTATTGCGATTGGCTTTGATGCAACCACTGGTCACGCTGAAGGTCATTGCCGCTATCCACGTCCACGCAGCGGCAATCTGGTGGAAAGGCGTCGGTATCCGCCGATGGAGGCCAAATATGCGGCGGAGTGACAAAGTTCCGGTGCGGCAGCCCGCAGAATAACCTTCTCCATGCGTACAAGCCATATGGACAGCGCTCTTACCCTTGAAGTAGCCGGCGACTAGCGAAGCCCCGTATTCGAAGGAATTGAAACCAGCATGTGCACGTGATCCGGCATCAAGTGTCCTTCTTCAATTCGGCTTTCTTTTTGCCCAGCCAGAAGGCGGAAAACCTCCCAGAGGTCCTCCCCCACATGTTGAGGCACGTCTTCTTGCGGCCCTTGGCAATGAAAACAACTCATATTTGCAGTCCCATTTGATTTGACTTTTCATATGCTTGGCGGCTCACAATTGAAAAGATCGCGGTGGACTGCCTGAAACGCCAGTTGTCAATTGTCACACCGGCAAAGCCGGGGGATTACCCATTTTATTTAAATCTCCATTTTCCCGCGACAACAGCTCTGAATCTTTTTGGCCGATGATGAAACCAGATTGCGATTTCAAGCGTATCCGTTCAGGGCAGCAAATCTGGCGAACCTAGCCGGGCATCGTGCGTACCGCCCACCCTGAAATGAGCGCAACCGCTACTCCAGGGCACACTAACAGGAGGTTGTCATGGCGCAAATCGAAAGCGTATCCAGCGAACTCGTTCGCAGCGCACGGAACGCACCCTTCCTTGAGCGGGAGGATGAACATCAACTCGCCGTCCTCTGGAAAGAACAACGCGACGACGCCGCTCTCCATAAACTGGCACAGGCACACATGCGCCTTGTGATCGCCATGGCCTATCGTTTCCGTCACTACGGGCTTCCGGTTTCTGAACTCGTGCAAGAGGGTCATATCGGCTTGTTGGAAGCCGCCGCCCGGTTCGACCCCTCCCGGGAGGTCAGGTTTTCCACTTATGCGACCTGGTGGATCCGTGCGTCCATCCAGGATTTCATCTTGCGCAACTGGTCGATCGTGCGCGGCGGCACCAGCTCGAATCAAAAATCCCTTTTCTTCAATTTGCGCCGCCTCAGGGCGAAGATTTCGCAGATCTCGCCCGAACGGAACAGCCGCGAGGCATTTGGCGATATCGCGCGCGCACTTGGCGTTTCGGTTTCCGATGTGGAGACGATGAACACGAGGCTGGCGGCGTCAGACGCTTCACTCAACGCACCAGTTTACGGAGAATGGGGAGAAGAAAGTTCCGAATTTGGCGACTTCCTGATCGATCCAACTCCCACGCCGGATATTGCGTTGTCCACGAGCCTTGACAGTGAACGGCACCATAAATGGCTTGAGGAAGCCTTGGCTACCCTGAATCAGCGCGAAATACGGATCCTGCGCGCACGACGGCTTCAGGAAGAATCTGCGACACTGGAGACGCTCGGTGAAGAGCTCAATATTTCCAAGGAGCGGGTCAGGCAGATCGAGAACCGCGCCATGGAGAAAATTCGTGACTATTTGCAGCACACTCATCCAGAAGCTTTTGCCCACGCGTAAATATCTTTTCTCGAAACCTGCAGTGTAAAGTAACCCCCCGGCAAATCGCCGGGGGTTTTCGTATGAGCGCAGGTGTCAGCATGTTTAGCGCTTGTGAACAGCCATGCGCTCCCTATTGTCTCGCAGCTTCGCCTTTAGCCGCTTCTTCCACTGACTGCCCCTCGCCCCCCGCCGCATTTTATCTCCACCATTGAAAGCCAGCCGCCAGCGGTGCGCAGTTAACGGTCAGCGCGCCTTGCTTTTACTGCGTATTGCGCTGAAACTGCGGGGATGATCGAACCGCGGCATCAAACGGATCGCTAACGATGGCGCCACCCTTAAACGCTGCGCCGCAAGCCCGGCGGCTTTCGCCAAAGCCAACGCCCTCAATCACTCAAAATCTCAGATCGTCCGAATAACCAAGAGCCATAACCGTGCTCCCTGCCTTATGCTCACGGCCAATGAATCTGATTTGTGGAGCTTTGAGAATCCTAGCAGCCACCAACCTGATACAATTTGGGTGCAAGGCGCTCTAGGGGCCCTCAATTGCTTTCGAGATTCAGCTATTGCGATGGTTATTCAGAACGCCATGGCCAGCCTCAACCCTACGCTCACCTCGGCAAGCTGATTCATTTGTTGCCTCCAGACAAACGTCATATGAAAAGAGCGCCGATCTCCGAAGTGGCTGTTTTCTGCCAAAAAACGTAGGATTGCCGAACCTCGTCGGGGCACTTAAAGCCCGTCGATCCGGCGCGGCACGAAAGAATAAGGGCTCGAACCCCTCACCCGCGAGAACGCCTAAGTGATGTTGGGAGGCCACCGTAGGGCTTGAAGCCAGCGCCGGCGATCATGCATTAAGGCGCAGGCGCATGGCCTGCGGATCACTAAGGGCGCTGATTGTAGAATGAGCCCTTCTTGCGGAAACTGAAAGGCGCCCTCAGAACACTATAGCCAGCCGCCCTCGCGTGCCACGTGCTTCGACCCTGCGATGAGCATCGGCTGCCTGTTCCAAACCGTAACTTGCAGCAACGCGCAGAGCAATCTTGCCGTCATCAACCAGTTGCCGCAGGCGGTCGAGTTTCTCCCAATGGCCATCATAGCCGCGCACACTGGTCACCGTGAAATTGATCCCACGTTCGCCAGTGCCGGGCCAACCGCGTACCGAATTGAAACTGCCGCCATCTCGCACCGCCGCAACAGCCAGTTCCTTCAGCAACGCGCCATCGGCAAGACAATCAACCCCAGCCGGGAAATGCTTGCGAACCTCTTGCGCGAACCCGGCGCCCCGCGGCACAACGATGTCTGCCCCAAGCGATTTGACCAAAGCCGAATCCTTTTCCGAAGCGTCGGCAATGACGGTGAGGCCATCTGCCTTGGCAATCTGCACGCAATAACCGCCATATGACTGTCCGGTCTCAAATCGGAGCGAGCCAAATGGCGGAAAATGTTCGATTCCAGTGTGTACCTCAGTTTCCTTCCCTCCCCCGGCGTCATTGCACGAATATCAATTCCACGCCTGGAACCATCAGCCATCACGGCGTCCCGCTGCACTCAAATTGCCGAGCGCCAGACGCCCGATCAGCGCAGCCCCCGTCGTGAGAAGGATGAGCAGGCTGGAAATGACAGCTGCGGACTCCGAGCGTCCATCCACGAGGTAATCGAGCTGTAACAATGAGAGTGTTTTCGTATCGTTATTGCCTAGCAACGCGATCGTGGAAATATCGCGGGCGGCAGAGACAAAGCTCATGATCGCAACCAGAAAAATCGACGGCGTGACGATCGGAATAATGATGCGGCCAAAGCAGTACCACCAGCTTGCGCCGTTGACGCGTCCGGCTTCCTCAAGCGAACCGCTCAATTGAACCATGGCGGTTTTTAAAATTTGGACGCCAAGCGTCATATGCGCAGCAACAAGGGCCATCACGAGAATTGTCCGGCCGCCGTAGAGCGGACGCAGAATGGGATTGCCGAGAATGGCATAAAGCAGGCCGACGCCGAACAAGATGCCGGGCAGCGCAAAGGGAAGCCATGATGCGAAGTCCAGGACATTGCGTCCGCGATGGCCGGAACGAACGGCGAAATAGGCGATCAGCGTAGACAAAAGGCAGGAGACAAGCGCTGCTGATCCAGCCACAACAAATGTGTTGCCGAGCGCATGCAGGAAAAAATCGTCGCTCAGGACTTTCCGCCAATTGGCCAGCGTCCAGGGCTCCGGCACATTGAAGAATCCGAACAGTTTCATGAACGAAGCCGCAAAGAGGCTGACGGCAGGCAAGCACACAAGGACAACGGCCACAAGCGCCAACAGGGCAAACGCGGGCCAGCGCAGTACGCCCAGCCTCATCGGCTCGACATTCATTCGTCCGCCGACAGTCGTATAGTCCTTGCGCGTCATCAGCCAGCGATGGCACAGTATTAGAGGCGCAATGATGAAGATCGCCAAAGCTGAGAGAACTGTCGCTGGTCCAAATTCAGGTGGCTGATGTTCGATCAGGCGGTAGATCAGCGTGCCGAATACCCAGAAATTCGAAGGCGCGCCCAGCACCTGCTCGATTTCGAATGTTTGCATGCCGCGAATGAGCGCGAGCACAAGTACAGTCACGATGCCTGGCACAGCCAGCGGTAGAACCACTTTGCGCAGAGTTCGCAAACGACCTGCCCCTGAAGTCCGCGCGGCTTCTTCGAATGTCGCATCCAGATTACGCATCATGGGCGCCAGCAACATCACTTTGATCGCGATGGCGTTGGTCGCAAGATGCGTCCACACGATGCCCCAGAACGAATAAATGTCGAACGGCGAAACGCCCGTCGCGGACTTCAGAACCTGGTTGATGAGGCCCGTCTGTGGATCAAGCAGAACGACCCAGCCCAGCACCGCCGAGAGTACTGGCACAAAAAACGCAATCCAGAAGACGAATTCAAAAGCACGTGAGCCGGGCACATCCGTGCGCGCAATTAGCCAGGCCAGAACCACAGCACATGGCAGAGAGATCAATTCCACCGCAGCAACTATACGCACAGTGTTCCAAATCGCGGCGGACACTGCAGGCTCGTCCAGCGCGCGCCGCCAAGGTTCAAGACTCCAGTGCTGTGCTGGTGTGAAATGACCCTCGATGAAACTGTTGGCCAGCATGAGCACAACCGGATAGACAACGAGTGCGGCAACCGTCAGCAGCACGGCTGCAAACAGCAGTCTATCCCAGGAGAATGCTGGCCATGAAAAGCCTTTGCGAAGCGCAACGTTGGTGTTGCTCATCTGGACCAAACCTGCATCGCGCTTGCCGGCAGATGGAGCGTTAAGTCTTCACCGGTTGCTGGTAATAGCCCGCCAGGCAGATAGCATAAGATCTTCTCGCCGCCTGATGCGGCTTCGCAGAGCGTCCGGTCGCCCTGATACAGCGCCGTGAGAACTTTGCCGTGGACCGGCTGCGTGTCTGTCCCGGCACGTGTGGTGACCGCTTCCGGTCTTATGGAAACTTCAACATCATCGCCTGGCGCAAATGGACCGGAATCGCCGGGTGTGCAGGTCCAGACAAGATCGGGCGCACAACGTAATGACACCAGGACGGCTCCGTTGAATAGGCCCTTGACGCTGCCAGTCAGGCTCACAACCTTGCCCAGAAAATCGCGCACAAACTTGGTTCGGGGGCGTTCATAGAGTTCGCGCGGCGCCCCGCCTTGTTCGATACGGCCTTTGTTCAAAATGAAAATGCGGTCGGATATGCCGAGTGCTTCAGTCTGATCGTGAGTAACGTTAATCACCGTCCAGCCTTGCTGTGTCTGCAAGGATTTCAATTCAATCTGCATTTGCTCGCGCAATTTTACATCCAGATTGCTGAGCGGTTCATCGAGCAACAACACCTCGGGTTCATGCACAAGCGCCCGGGCAAATGCAACACGCTGCTGCTGTCCGCCGCTAAGGCGTGTCGCGGGGCGTTCTCCGAAACCCTCAAGGCCAACCGTTTCCAGAGCGCGAATGACACGTTCGCGAATGTCGGCAGCCGCAATTCGCCGTGCGTTAAGTGGAAATGCGACATTTTCCGCGACGCTCATATGCGGCCAGATCGCATAGGATTGAAACACCATGCCTGCGTTGCGCCGCTCGGGCGGCAGGTCGATATGAGTTCTGGCGTCAAAGACAATATTTCGCCCGATACTAATCATACCGGTATCTGCCCGCTCCAGTCCTGCAATCATTCGCAAGGTCGTCGTCTTGCCACAGCCGCTGGGCCCAAGCAGCGTCACGGACTCGCCTTTGAAAACTTCGAGCGAAACGGAATCAACCGCGAGCGTCGCACTGGATTTGAATGTCTTGCTGATCTCACCGAGAACGACATGTGGCGTTCGCGACTGCATTTCCCCTCCCCTAAAGCCGCTGCGCGCTTGTTGAGCTTCGCCTTCAGCCTACCTTGCGGCGGCTGCGATTTTTTCCTTTGCGAGCGCGGTGACCTTAAAGCGAACTTCGGACTGGGCTTCCGATTGCGCGTTGATATAAGCGTCGGATTTTCTGGCCACGCCATCGGGACTGCCCGGTTGTGTATCAGTACGTCGGCTGTTGCGCTTGGCGGCCAGCGCATAGTCGGCTTGCGCTTTCTGGCCGAGCAGCCAGTTGACGTAAAGACGGGCGGCATTGGGATGGGGCGCGCGTTCCATCAATTGCACACAGCCAAAACCTGCGCCACCAATTTCCTTTGTCAGACCCGCGGAGAACATTTCGATATTTTTGCCGAGACCCTCCTGACGAAAAAACGCGATTTCATCAGGCCCCGCTGAAATGCCGATGGGATAGCGGCCACGCACAAGCCATTCGCTGGTCTGTCTGCGCGTCGCTGTGTAGGCAATTTTCTGGCGGGCAAAAAGTTCCTGCAAAAACTCAATTCCAAAATTTTCATAGAAAACCTGCGAAGCAAATATCCCTTCGCCCAGCGTGCGCGGATCGGCCCAGGCAATCTTGTCGGCGAATTCCGGTTTGAGAAGATCCTTCACATGCCGCAAGGCGTCGCGTGACACGTGATCCCAATTAACGAACATCACACCTTCGGTTGTGAAGTCGAAGGCATAGGAAAACTTTTTCTCTTTGTCGAGCCATCCCTCTTCAAAGCCGCCAAGCCAGGACTTGTCGTTCTTGATCGCGTCGGTCAGCGCTGGCGCCAGAGGTATAAATGCGCCCGCAGCTTTCAATGTGCTGTAGGAACTCGGCGCACCGCCAACAAAAACATCCCACGCAAAAATGCCGTTCTCCCGTTCGCGCATAATTCGCGGAATGGCCGCAGAAGAAGGCCCGCCCGTATAATTGATCTTGATGCCTGGATAGGCCTTGCGGAAATTTTCGGCAAAGCTTTCCGTATAGGCGCGGCCGGGGCCGCCATGCACGGAAAGTTCGCCTTCTTTGTGCGCGGCAGCGACAATCTCATCCCAGGATTGCGCCCGTGCATCGCCAATGCCGAATGGCGCTGTGCCCGCCGCCAACAGCATGGCGTTGAACGTGCGGCGTGATGGCTTCATCTCCATTTTAGTCTCCGGCCGAAGATGGTGTTATTCAGCTGCTGCGCCAAGGCTGAGATTCATCTGCCCTTTTGAGAGATGGAAAGTGATGATGTCATTCAACGCGGCGTCACGGATAATGCCAACAGGCTCTTTGCCCTGCTGCACCAATTCGATTTGTTCTTTCAGCAAACGCCGCCACATGACGATGCCCCTGTCGGACGCACCAAGCATTTCGCGTGATCTGTCAGCGATTGCACCCTGTGTTTCCCATGCCATCAGATCCTGCGCCGGAAAGGAGGAGAGATCATATTCCCCGTCCGCGCCCTTGGGATGATCGAGATAGGTGACGGGAATGTCCTCATCGCGTTGCTCGACTTCCTTGCCATCGGGCGAAGGCCAGAACTCCTGCCAGATGATGTAAGTCGTCTTATCGTCGATGGGTGTGCGATGATGACTGACCAGCGCACCGGCCTGCGGATTCATCAGGATGTTGGGGAAGATCGCGGGATGGCCGATCTCGCGTTCGGGCTTGTCGCCGCCATAGACGCGCGCCTTGCGAATTCCGCTCCAGGTTGGCTCGTGGCAAAGGTCGAAATCATAGGCTTCGATGGGCCTTCCGAAATACGCAGTCGCGCGCGGATCAAGTCCCTTACTCTTCAGGATATGTGCGTGCAGCCAGTAGGTATGCACGGGATCGACCGAGTTTTCCTGCGCCTGCAACCAGTTGCAATGATGCACGGGCAAAACGGTGATCGTGCGTTTGCCATCTTTGCGCACATAGTTTTCCCAGCGCGGCAGCAGGGGCGCCGGCAAAGGCCCGAGATAACCGAAGATAATTCCACCCAGCGCCTGCGCCGGATAGGCCTTTGCGCACTCAGGCAGACGCGCATCCTTGTTTTTTTCAAATGGTCGCTCGATGCAGGCGCCTTCTGCATCAAACTTCCAGCCGTGATAGGGACAACGCAATCCATCGTCTTCGACAAAGCCATAGTAAAGAGAGGCGTTGCGGTGCGGGCATTGTTCCGCCATCAGGCCGAGCTTGCCCTGGCCGTCGCGGAACAGCACAAGATCTTCGCCGAGAATGCGCACACGGCGCTTGGGTTTTTCGGCTGTCAATTCCGCAGCCGGACAGATCGGCATCCAATAGCGGCGTAAAAGGTCGCCGCCGGGCGTACCCGCGCTGGTCTGTGTCAGGAGTTCATTGTCTTCTTTGCTCAGCATGTTTCTCCTCCATCAAATTAAGAACGTCCACGCAAACTAGGGACGTTCTCGTGTTACCGCACCGGGGGTTGCAGATATGACCCGTTTGGCCATGGCGAGAACCTGATCGAAGTTTTCAAACTGTTCTTCGCTTTGATCGACAATAAGCGGCACGCCCGGCTGCGGTGCAAGATCAGGCTCGTGAGGCGGAATATCAATGCGGCGACTATTGTTGGCCGTTTTGGCAGCCCAGTCTGCCTGCCCCGCCTTCGACAGGAGCCAGTTGATGTAAACGACCGCAGCATTGGGATTGGGCGCACGATCCATCATCGAGACCGTGCCAAAACCGGGTCCGCCGACCTGTTTGCCGAATTGTTCAGACAGGCCACGCCCCACATTTTTCGCTATACCTTGTTGACGAAAAAACTCGATCTGATCCCAGGGCGTACCGATGCCGATAGGGTAACGCCCGCGCGCCAGCCATTCCACATGCTGACGCGAATTATTGGTGAAAGTCACATTCCCGCTGGAAAGTAACCGCTGGAGATAATCAGGCCCCTTTTGCAGCACGATGGCCAACGATGTGACCGCACCCTGGCCGGGCACGCGGGGATCATCATATATAATCTTGCCCGCAAACTCGGGGTTGAGAAGATCGTCAAAGGAGCGCAGCGATTCTTTTCCAACAAAATCCCAGTTAATGAAAACGATCGGATTGATGGTGAGCGCGAATGCCATCGTGGTTTGTTTTTCGCGATCCATCCAGCCCGCTTCAAGCCCACCGAACCAGGCCTTGTCGTCAAGGACTTCGGGACTTTTGAGCGCCGGACGCAGAGGCGCAAACGCGCCCGATGGCTTGAGCCCGCGCAGCACGGAAGGACCGCCGCCGATATAGACATCCCAGCGATAGATCCCGCCTGCCCGTTCGCGCGTGATCATCGGCACAGCATCGCGCCCGGCTGAGCCGGTAAAACTGATTTTGATGTCCGGATAGGCTTTGCGAAAGCCTTCGGTCAGCGCACTGCGCTGCGCTTCGCCTGGCCCCCCATGTACGAAAACCTGACCTTCCCTGCGCGCAGAGGCAAGCGTTTCGTCCCAGGTCTGCGCAGCAGCGCCAAGAGGAAAGAGGGCCGTAAAGAGCAGCAATATCGCGGCGGCCTGACGCATCACGCACGCGGCAGCCTCACCGGCACCGGAGGCCAGCACCTTCCGGCTGCGATTTTGCGTGCCCGTGCACAGCGTCATCACTGTTCTCCCTGCCAGCGCCAGCGGCGTGGCATCAGATCATCGCCTGATTTACACGGAAGATTGGCAGTATTTGACCGCCCCCGCAAGTGACAGCGACGCAGAGACAGTGACGCTAGAGAGGGACCCGCGATCTGTAGTCTCTTCACCTGTTCGCCTTGCCCACAAAGCCCTGGCCGTGTCCAGCTTCTTCGGCTGCCCAGCCGCCAGCGACGCGGCCGCTGAAGATCGACGGGCCCAGCATCGTGCCTTCCAGACCTGCCTGACCGTTGATGTGGCCTCCGGCCATGCCCGCGACTTCGCCCGCAGCATACAGTCCCTTGATGGGCTCAAAATGTTTGTCGAGGACGCGGCAACGTATATCGGTTTTGACGCCGCCAAAATTCTTGCGGGCCAGCGGGAACATCTGGATGGCGTAATAAGGCGCGGTATCGAAAGCTTTGGAAGCGCCGAGCGGCTTGCCGAAGTCGGGTTCGTTCTTCAGACCCTTGGCGATCGCGTCATTGTATCGCTCGACCGTGTTGAGGAACGTAGCCTGATCGACCTCGATCTTGTCTGCCAGTTCTGCCAGCGTATTGGCCTTTTTAATGAACGGGGAGTTCTCCAGCAATTCCTCGATCTTGTCGCGCTTGGGCTTCTCGCCGGTCTGATAATAGGGATCGGCGACCGTCATATTGGCAAGCATGGGCCTGTCGGCGATTGCCCAGGCGTGCCGCGGATTCTGCGCCAGCATGGCCGGGCCTCCCGTTCCGCCGCCGGACAGGGATTCATTGTGGAAACGGCGGCCCTGCTGGTTCACCCAGATATATCCAGGCACCAGCCGGAAGGCGAGGCCACGCCGACCGCGCGGGTCGCGATAATCGGGTGTCGAATACACATAGAACCAGATCTGATCCATATGCGTGAAATAGCCGCCGAGTTCACGCAGGAGTTTGTGGCCATCGCCGGTCGCGCCCACACCCGAGCCTTCCATCACCCGTCCGGTTTTGAGCTCGGGCCGCACTTCGAACACCATGTCGATATTCGAATTGAAGCCGCCGGTGGCGACCACAACTGTCCTGGCTGCGATCTCAAGCTCGTCTGCGCCTGACTTCGCCGTTATGCCGGTGACGCGATCCCCCTCGCGGCTAATGCCGGTCAACGCTGTGCTGGTCATGAGGTTTCCGCCCTTGGCCTTGTAGGAGGCGATGAGCTTGTTCATCAATCCGTAGCCGCTGTCGTCAGCGCGCGTCCAGCGCACAACCGAATTGCCTTCCTGCCCCTTCAGATCGACCCATTTCACGCCATTTTTCTCGGCCCAATGGTATAGATCATGCAGCGTATGTTCGATGTAATAACGGGCCCAGACCTCGTCAGCGGAAGCGCCGCCCCATTTGATCCAATCGTTGAAGGCGATATCCGGCGTATCGTGAATGCCTGCCTTCTCCTGCAACGGAGATCCCACGATCAGGCAACCGCCTCCCGATGTGATGGCGGCGCCGCCGGGCTCGGCGCCCTTTTCGATAATGATCACCTTGGCCCCGGCATCCAGAGCCTCGATCCCTGCCGCGATCCCCGCACCGCCACCACCGATAATGACGACATCTGTTTTTATAATTTTCTTGCCCGTCATGCCCGAACCTTTCATCGCCTATCAAAAAGGCGGCGTTCATTGCCGCCGAAACTTTGGGGCCAAGCCTAGCGGTTTCAAACGGCAGCGCAACCGGATTTGGGACAGACCGGATTTTGGATTGAGCGCAGGGCGAGGCCGCGTATAGCTGTGGACGAGCCTCATCGTTCCCGGATTGCCGTGGGCGTCCGGGTTGCGAGTGTTCTTAAGTTTCAGCCGGGCAGATCGTCAGGACGTATCGGGCGGCAGCGCATTGCGGGCGAGCCATTCGCAGTCGCGCAGCACATTATCCACTTCCAGACGCGGTTTTTGCCGATGGCCCGGCGGGCGTCCCGGCCGCAGGGGCTTTCTTAGTTTCAATTTCGGTATGTTCTCTCGCCGAGCCATCGCGCGGACGAGGCGTTTGGCCTGATGCGGCAGATCATTGAGCGCGCCGGCCACGGCTTCAAGCCGCTGCAGGAGATTGATAGGGCTGATATCCCCAGCCTTTTTGTCCGCTGGGGCCGGGGCGTTGAGGCTCTCTTTCAGCCTGCGGAGTCCTTCATCGGTGAGCGAAATAATACGCGGCAGGGCGGCGGGAGTTTTTTTCGCCGGGCGCTGACGCCAAAACCGTTGCCGGGGATCGAAGAGCGGAAAGGACTGGCTCTTTTTTCCCGTCCCCTTGCTGGCAACGCCCTCGGGTATAGACCGCGATTGCGACTGCGCGCGCGGCGGCGGCGCTTTCAGGCCCGTGATCGTGACCAGAACCACGATCAACCTCCGCACAGCCGATTCAGCGGGACGCAACACCCGCACAATCCTGCGATGCAGCTCTACCGAAATCCGCGCAGGACCGGTGCCCCCTCCCAACAGGACGAAGAGACCAGCTGTGATGCGGGCAAGGAGGGTCTTGTTGATATCGATGGCTGCCGGAATATCCATGGCGAGCCATATAGAACAAAATAGGAACATTAGTCAAGGATTATTTTCTGCGATGAACCCGTCTCCCCATGAAATGGAGCGAAGGGTTGGCAGGCACGTTGTCTGCCAATAATAACGATGGCGAGGAAACCCTTCGCCCTGGCGGGAGAAGGAAGCACGCGGATCCCTTTCGCCATAAATTACATTTTGAGATTTCTAGCGTGGATAGTTTTCTGCATCCCCGCCCCATGCGTTGGCGCCCACAGCAGGGCTATGGCAATGTCTCGAATAGTTTCTTCAGAAAATTTGCCCGCTGGAAGGACCTGCCACTATACTGGCCCACCCCCTTCACACCGGGCCTGCCCACACTGCCGTACATAGCGCTAATAACCAGAGTGATCCCCTATGACTCCAATCGACCGCCTGCTTGCCGAACATGAAATCTCACGCCTGATCACACGTTTTGCATTGTTAAACGATGCAGGAGATTGGGCCGCTGTCGCCGCGACTTTCACGGCAGATGGCCGTTTCGTCCGCCCGGCCGGTGGCGACGCTATTGTCGGCAGAGACGATATCCTCGCCTCATTCACCAGCCGCCCTCCGCGTAAATCCTGCCACCTGATCACCAATATCGTTGTCGACATTGCAAATGCGAATGAGGCTTCGGCCCGTTGTTCAATGCTGCTTTATACAGCCCCGGCTGGAGATGCAGCGGCGGCCTCGCCTGCGCTGATTGGTGGCTTCCGGGACAAACTCATACATACCCCGGATGGCTGGCGCTTTGCCGAACGGGCCGGATTCCTCGATTTCAAGGTCGATTTCAAATGACATTCATCCATACCACGCATGTGGGCAGCCTGCCCCGCTCCCCGGAGCTGGCGGAAATGCTTCTGAAACGCGACCACGGAAAAGACGTCGACGATGCCACCTTCGAAGCGCTGGTCTCGGCGGAAATCGAACGCGCCGTTCGGGCGCAAGTCGAGGCCGGCGTTTCAATCGTCAGCGATGGCGAACTGGGAAAAGTCGGCTATTCAACTTATATCACCGGCCGTCTGTCTGGCTTCGGCGGCCATGTCGATCGTATGCCTGCGAAGGATCTGGCAGACCTGCCGGATCTGCGGACAAAACTCGCCGCCATCATGGGCAGCCAGGGTTTCGTACGCGCGGCCTGTATCGACAAGGTCAGGTTGATCGACACCAAACCGTTTGAGGACGACATCCGCCGGTTTGGCGCCGCTATGAAAAAAGCAGGGCAGAACGTCAGCGGCTTCATGAATGCCGCTTCACCCGGTCTGGTCACGGCTTTCCAGCCCAATCAATATTATCCCACCCATGAAGCCTATCTCGCCGATCTGGTCGATGCGATGCGGCCCGAGTTTGAGGCGATTGTTGCTGCCGGTTTCGATCTGCAACTCGACGCGCCGGATCTCGCAATGGCCGCGCATACCGGGTTTCAGGGATTAAGCGAGGCAGAATTCCTCAAGCGCGCAGCTCAGAATGTAGAAGCGTTGAATGCCGCCACGGCAAAAATACCGCCGGAAAAATTGCGCATGCACATCTGCTGGGGGAATTATGAAGGCCCGCACGATTTCGACATCCCGCTGGAAAAAGTCATTGCGATTATCCTGAAAGCACGCCCGACGCGTCTTCTGTTCGAAGCAGCCAATCCACGTCACGAACACGAATGGATCGTCTGGCGTGACGCGAAACTGAGCAACGACAAAGTACTTGTGCCCGGTCTGATTGATACCTGTTCAAACTATGTCGAACACCCCGAATTGATCGCCCAGCGCATAGAACGTTTTTCGGCGATCGTTGGTCCGGACAGGGTGATTGCCGGCACCGATTGCGGGTTTGGCACCTTTGCTGGCTATGGCAAGATTGATCCTGTGGTGACCTGGAAGAAACTTCGGGTCTTGCGGGAAGGCGCGGACATCGCCGCAAAGCGCATGTAGTCTCGCGATCTCTTGAGTTGTCGACTCGAATGATGCGGGCCGGATCAATCTTTGATCCGGCCAGCCGTTTATTGATCAACCGAATTCTTCGAAAAATCCGAGCTTACGTTGCATGGGCGCATCATCGACCTGAAACAGGAACGCTGGCCTCGACGTGGACCGGTTGGATACTTCGATATCCGCGTGAGTTGGCGCCGCCATAGTATCACTGTCTTCAAAGCGCAGTGTAACACCATCGATCTGCGCCTCGCCCTGCCCCTCAATGCAGTGAAGTACCGCAGAGGAGGAGCGGCGGCGCGGCCGCATCGTTTCACCAGGCCGCAACATGATGGCCGAAAAGCCCAACACTGGCATGCATTCCTGGCCTGTCTCCGGATTAACGTAAGCAAGCTGCACAATGGAGTCCATTGGCGTGACGTTCGCATAGGCCTTGAGAGACTCCTTCACTTCGCTCCAGGGAAACCGGATCAGCGGATAATCTGTCTTGCGCCGGCTCAATGATTCAAAGGGTATCAAACCGGCACGGCGATAGCGTGTTTGCGATGAATCGAGGTCTTCGCGCACATTCTGGATATTCCCTTCCACTGCATAGGAAGCTTCAAGTCCTGCGACGGCAGGAAGGTCCAACGCATCCATCCAGATCACCGGCTCGTGACCATCATGTCCATGTTCGTGCCATAAACCCGAGGGCGTGAGAATGAGGTCGCCCTTTTCCATGGGACAGCGTTCGCCCTGCACAATTGTATATCCACCCTGCCCCTCGATCACCATACGCACGGCGCTGGGAGAGTGTTTGTGCGTCGGCGCAGACTCCCCAGGCAGGATCAATTGCATCCCAATGAAGATGGAAGGTGTGGCGCGTATGCTGTCGAGCCCAAGCCCGGGATTGGCGAGAATAAGCACGCGCCGCTCCGCCTTTTCCATCGGCGCCAGATGACCAGCTTCAAGCAAATTGGGGCGAACATCGGACCATCTCCAGACGTGAGGTGTGGTCTTGCGATGGGGTTTATCATACGGCAGAGCATCACGCATAAGCGGCCATAGAGGAACAAGGCTTCGTTCGCTCAGGCCGCTGCGGTAGGAAACAGGAAGCTCCTCTAGAGTGCCCAAGTGTTGCATGCGATCCCCCTGCAGCTTGTCCTGCCGTCGCGGCAGCGATCCATTCAAGAATGGTTACAGACTACCTGGCGAAATCGCACCTGCTTTGCTCTATCTCAAGTTTGGCGGACATTTTCAGAATGACGGTCGCTACAAAAGGTCGCGAGCCAACATCTCCCCGCTAAATTGCACAGAGCCAACAAACTCAACAATCGGGCCTAACTGGCTCGATGTAACAATTACCTACACCACCTTGAAATCTCCGATAACAGGCGTTCCGACATCGAAGATTGCGATGAGCACGGATGAGTTCGCCCCGCCATTGCCGTCAGCGTCGTAGATTAGTTGATGGTTGGATGTGTTGTAGACAAAACGTTCGGTGGTGTTGGAAAATGTGCCTGTTGCATTGGCCGTGAATTTGCCCGCGCCAAGCGAGCCTGCTGCAAGCCCGCCGCCAAATTGCGCTGCGGAGATTTCGAGAAAATCCGTACCGCTGACGAAATCCTCAAAGCTGTCAAAGCCGCCCGCAACGTTTGTCAGCACAAACGTATCGGCACCAAGGCCGCCGTAGATCGTGTCCGCCCCGCCTGCGCCCTCGATGCGATCGTTGCCTGCACCGCCGACGATAACCTGCGCGATATTGCTGCCCTTGACCGAAATGCCCGCGTTCGTGCTGACACGCAGGTTCTCGACTTCGGATGTGGCCGCCAGCGCAAAACTTTGCGTCGCGAAAAT
>CANJJI010000080.1 GCA_947474545.1 Beijerinckiaceae bacterium
ATCTTATCACTGCGAATTTACTGGCTTTTGAACTTGAGAATTGCCTATTGTGGCAGCATGAAGTGGCGGATCTCACGACAACATCGGAGAAATCTCCTGCGCGCTGTGCAGGCGGTTCTGCTCGGCCTGGCGGTGGTCAGTGCCGCAAGCGCCGCCCGTGCAGATGAAAAGCCCTTTGTCATTGAACTTTATACCAGCCAGGGCTGCTCATCTTGCCCGCCAGCAGACAAACTTCTCAGCGAAATCGCGCGCAAGCCCAATGTTTTCGCCGTCTCGTTGCCGGTGGATTACTGGGATTACATTGGCTGGAAAGATACTTTTGCCAAACCATCCCACACCGCCCGTCAGAAAGCCTATGCGAAAGCGCGCGGCGACGGACAGGTTTATACGCCACAGGCCGTGATCAACGGCCTAGCCCATGCGGTGGGCAGTGACGAGGCCGCGATCCGCAAGGCTGTTGAGAATTCCTACGGCAAGTCAGGCGCAATGAGTGTGCCGATGAAGGTTTCCCCCGGCAATGGCGGTATCGATGTCGAAATTGGCGATGCGCCAGCGGGTGCGCCAAAATCCGCTCTGCTTGTCGTCATACAGGTTACGCGTGCGAGTTCTGTAGCTATTGGCCGCGGTGAAAATTCCGGCCGCTCGGTGAACTATACTAACATTGGACGCGCCGCTGCCGGCGCCGGTGAATGGAACGGTGTAACCAAGACCATCCATATCCCGGCAAATCAGCTGGCCGGACCGGACTCCGATGGCTGGGTTCTTGTTTTACAGAGCGGCAACCGGCAGGAGCCGGGCGTCATCCTGGCTGCCGCAAAATCGCCCGGACTCTAGTCGATATCGCTTTATTCCGGTGACGTGTGCCTTTGCCCGGCAACCTGAGCCGGTTATCATCGCGCCATGATTCGGGACCACGAGACATCCATGAAAATCCGCCTTACCTGTGCCGCCCTGCTGGCCGCAGCCATTGGCCTGTCCTCCGGCTCTGCTGTCCATGCACAAGCCAAAAAGAAGAAAACCGGAGAACCGGCTGCCGCTAGCGGACCCAAAAAAGTCGCCACCCATGGCAAATGGGAAGTCTATGTCCAGGCCGGAAAATCGAAACTCTGCTATGCGACAACCAAACCGCGCAAACGGTCGCCCGATAATCTCAAGGACGTCGATGGCTACGTCTTCATCTCGATGCGTCCCGCGCAAAATGTGCGCAATGAGATCGCGATCAAAATGGGTTTTGATCTTAAACCCGACGCCAAACCCACCGTAACAATGGGTAGTTCAAAATTTGCCATGGTCGCTAATGGCACCGATCTCTTCGTCGAAGTCGCAGCCGAAGAACGCGCATTCGTCGCCGCCATGCGCAAGGGTGGCGAGCTTGTCGTGCGCGCGACGTCCAAGCGCGGTAACGATACAACCGACAATTATGCGCTGACCGGCGTCGGTCAGGCGCTTGACGCCATGCAGAAGGAATGCAGCTGAGCTGTCGAGTACATTTACCGCAGCGGTATTCCTTACGGCTCGATGTCGAACAACAATGCAGCCAGCAATTGACTGCCGATTTTTGTTTCGACGCGATATTTCCCGGTGGGCCAGTCGCGCGGCAATTGCACATCGAAAGTGAGCCGTGTGTTTTCCAGAGGCCAGTCTTCAACCGTGTTGCTGCCGACAGGAATATTGTTCCCGGCGCTGGTGGTCAGCGCTGTCAGCGTCCACGTGACTGTGGCCCCGCCGGTATTCACGCCTGTCGTGTCGAGGATGAAGTTCAGGGTTTTAAGGCTGGCCTTGGGTGTTGGCACCATCAGCAATTCCTTGCCGTCATCCGATACCCTGACAATCTTGATGTCGCCATTCGCCTTGATCGGGATGTTGCGCGGTGCACTTGCCTTGATTGAATAAGGCAGGCTCGCAATCAGCCGTTCGTTGACGCCGATGCGCACGGCATAATAACCAATAGGCCATTTTCCCGGTAGTTTGAGTGCGACTGGCAGACGGCCATCCGCGCCAATCTTGTCTGATGATGCAAAGATGACCTGCTCGAGGCCACCGGCGCTGCGAATATTAACGATTGCGACATCGACTTGAGTGCCGGCCGCTGCCTTGTCGAATTCGACCGCAAAGAGAAGCCTTTGCTGCGTCTCTGAAAATTCCTTTCCCTCCAGCGGTTTGCCGGCCACACCTTGTTGCGTGTCCGGATAAAGCTGCATGCCTTTGGGAGTCAGCGGCGATGGCGCTGCGGTCTGGGCCAATACAATCGCGGGGCCCAGCAGGGCGAAGACGAGTGTGAGCACGAACCCCCGGAATCCCGGTAAACGGCGCTTGCCGGGTATGGAAGCTTTCGCGATCAGCAACATGGCAACCTCGTCTGGAGAATTTCGCGCAAAGTAACCCCGGATGCAGATTTGTCCAGCAATACTCAAATGCGCGGCGCAGGTGAAAGATTGCGCGCAGGAGAACGGCTATCCGGATTTTTTGAGAAAACGCGCGAAGGCCGCCAGCGTCACTTCCGAAACGTGATGTTCAAGCCCTTCGGCATCGGCTTCCGCAGATTCCGGTGGAACGCCGATGGCCACCAGAACGTCCACGACAAGCCGGTGGCGTGCGCGCACCCGCCCGGCCAGATCATGCCCGGCCTCGGTGAGAAATACGCCGCGATAGGGTTTTGACGTTGCAAGTCCTTCACGCTTAAGCCGGGAGATCGATTTGATCGCCGTCGCATGGGATACGCCAAGCCGCCGCGCCACGTCTGTAGGGCGGGCTTCGCCATCGGCTTGAAGGAGATCGTCGATCAGCTCGACATAATCCTCCATCAATGCCGTTGCTTGCGCTGTCCGCGTTTTGCCGAAGCGCCGCGCCTGCGTGATTTCCGCGGGCAGCGCCGTTGACGGCGGCGCGCGTGATGTACCGGCCTTTCCTGCCATTGCAGCCTCCGCCCCGAGCAAGAAGGAGAATCAGGTTTGAGGTCAAGGTGCGGCAGCGCATTTGATGCTGCAGTTACTGCGGCTCGATATTGGCAAGCTTGACCCAACGGCCCCAGGATTCCAGATCGCGCACCAGCATATCGCGGGCAATCTTGCGGTTGCCGGGAAGCGGTTCGGAGCCGCTGGACACAAGAAATTTCTCGGTTTCTGCGTCCTTGACGATTTCGTTGAACCAGCCCTCAAGCTTGCTGATGATGGGTTCGGGCGTTTTGGCCGGCATGTGAACCGACCACCAGGCCATGATAAACTCATTGATCCCGGCTTCTTTCGCGCTGGGAACGTTCGGCAGGGCGCGCATGCGCTGATCGGAAGAGGTGGCCAGCGCGCGCACGCGGCCATCGAGGATGGCGCCCGCATTGCCGCGAAAATCCAGATGCGCAAACGCGAGCGCGCCGCTCGACAGATCATTGTAGGTGTTCTGCGAAATCTTGTATTTCACCTCGACTGTCTTCAGACCGAAGGTGGATTTGTAGAACTCGCTGGCGATGACGCCTGTGTTGGCGGTGCTTCCATAAGAAGCCTTGTCGCCCTGCTTCCTTAAAAACTCTGTCAGGTCGGGCAGCGTCTTGAACGGGCTCGCGCCATCGACGCACAAGAGAAATTGCGTTGAATAAAGCGTGGTGACATGTTCGAAATCATTCAGCGGATCGAAATTGATTTTCTTGAACAAATGTGGCGCAGGCGCAAGCACCGATGAGCCCGGCGCGATATAGATGATATAGCCATCAGGCTTGGCGCGCGCGACGAATTCATTGGCGAGATTGCCGTTAGCGCCGACGCGGTTTTCCACAATGATGCTCTGGTTTGTGAGCTTGGACAATTTGGCCGCGAAATAACGCACACTTATGTCCGCGCCCGAGCCCGGTGGAAACATGCAGATCGCGCGCACGGGACGGTTGGGATAATCAGCGTCCTGAGCCTGCGCACCAAAGGGCAGCTGGGCAGCGCCCAACGCAGCAAGCGCGCCCTTCGTCACATCGCGGCGTGTTAGCATGGCAGTCCTCCCTCAGAGATTTTGGGCGAGACTAACGTACATTGTTATATGAGCAAAGTGTCCATGCTGGCGTAGCCCTTCAGGCTTCGACAAATTCCTCAATCAACTTCGCCAGTTCTTCCGGCGCGTCATGCTGCACGTTATGTCCCGTGCCTTCGGCAACATGGAACTGCGCGTGCGGCACCTGCTTGCGCCGCCAGTCAATTGAAAGTTCGTCGCCCTCGATATTGGGCGGGAAGGGGCGTCCCGAGGCGACCCAGAGCACCGGGCAGGTGATGCGCTTCCAGCACGCCACCCATTCCTCGACACGGTAGAGCGTGCCAAACGGGCGCGCGTGGCCGGGATCAAAGCTCCACACGAGCTTGCCATCAGGCAGCACACGGTGCTGGTTGGCAGCGAGAAACAAGGCGCGGGCCTTGTCGAGTTTCGGATTACCTTGCACGAGGCGGTCCGCCATCTCGTCCAGCGAGTTATAAGGTCGCGCGCCCGGCACAGGCTCGCGCCACGATTTCAGCCAGCGGTCGAGATGATCGGGCAATTCGCCAGGGCCGCGATTGCGCAGGCCAAAGCCGTCGACAGCGACCAGCTTTGCGATGCGATCCGGACGCACGCCCGCATAGGTGTTCGAAATATTGCCGCCAAGGCTGTGGCCGATCAGCTTTACGGGCGCATGGGGCGACACCTTTTCAAGAAACGTGTCGAGATCGGCCATGTAATCCTGATGCCAATAGCCCTGCGGCGCCCAACCCGAGAGGCCAAAGCCGCGCCAGTCCGGCGAGACGATACGCCAGTCCTTCTTGAAGGCATCAATCACGAATTGCCATGTGGCCGAACAATCGCGGTGTCCATGCACCATCACGAGCAAAGGCGCATCCGCCGGGCCCCAGTGCCGGACATTGTAGGGGATGCCGCGAATATCCATCGTCTCCGTGCGCGAGGCGCGGCGCGGCTGATAGGCTGTATCTTTCATGGAGAAATCCTGTTCACCCGATATTATTCGCGCCTTGCGTGGCCCATGCCCTCAGCCATTTCCCTGGATTGGCCGTGCACCATGGGATAGGCCGGCCAGACCTTGGGATTGGCGCGGTTCCACGCCGGGGGAATGGCGGGTGTATCGCCCAGGGCAGTGGCGGCATGCCAGGCCCAGCGCGGGTCGTCCATAAAGGCGCGGCCTATGGCGACCATGTCAGCCTTGCCCGAAGCGATGATCTCGTTGGCCTGTTCAGGCAGCACGATCAGGCCCACCGCCATGACGTTCATGCCGGGCACATCCTGTTTGATGCGCTCGGCGAAGGGCACCATATACCCTGGCGAAACCGGCGGCACTTTCATGCCTGGAGCCACATTGCCCGCAGACGGCGTCACATAATCGACGCCGAGCTTCTGCAATTCGCGCGCGAAGATGACAGCATCTTCAAGCTCCAGCCCGCCTTCGTTGAAATCGCGCCCGGTGATGCGCACACCGATGGGCTTTTCCGCCGGGAAGGCCGCGCGCATGGCCGCGATGACTTCGAGCGGAAAACGCATGCGGTTCTCAAGACTGCCGCCGTATTTGTCGGTGCGTTTGTTGGACATGGGCGACACGAACTGGTGCAGCAGATAGCCATGCGCCACATGGACTTCGATCATATCGAAGCCGCAGCGCTCGGCGCGGCGGGTCGCCTGCACGAAACTGTCGAGGACGCGGGTTAACCCCTGCTCGTCGAGATACACAGGGGTTGGCCAGCCCTCGGCGAAGGGCTCGGTTGTCGGCCCGGTTACATCCCAGCCTCCATCGGCGATGGAGACATTATTGCCCTTGTGCAATTCCCATGTCGGACGCGTGGAGGCCTTGCGTCCGGCGTGGGAAAGCTGGATGCCGATGGGCGTGTTGGAATAGGTGCGCATGCCCTGGATGAGCTGGGTCAACGCCGCTTCGTTCTCGTCCGAATAGAGGCCAAGACAGCCGGGCGTGATGCGGCCGATATCCTCGACACCAGTGGCTTCCAGAATGATGAGGCCCGCGCCGGACACCGCATAATGATAGGCGTTCATGAAATGCCAGGGCTGGGCGGTGCCGTCCTTGGCCATGAACTGGCATAGGGGCGAAAGAACCACGCGGTTGGCAAGTTCAAGACCACGCAATTTGATCGGCGAGAATAACGCGCTGGGCATACAGAGCCTCCCGGGGCTGTTGGTGTTTTTTGATTGCTTAGCCTGCGGCGATGAGGGCGGCAAGGGGCGGCAAACTGGAATCAGCTGATGCTTCTTTTCGAGCGGGAAACGTTCATTCTGCAAATAGTGTCGCGCGCGGTCGGTGCGGTTAGGCGTTCGACCTTTCTTCCACCGAAGGGGAAGGCGCTTGAACACATATCTGGTAAAATGATATCCTGAAATCTGATACAGGAGTTTATTGTGCTTGTTTTATCTTCCGAGACAGAAGCGCTGGTGCGCAGCGCGGCCGTGATCAGCGGAAAGACTCCTGATCAGCTCATTCGCGAGGCCTTCTCCGGCCCCGCGCAACCTGCTAATTTTCTTCCGCCACGCCAGGCAAAGGCGATAGATATGGCGCGGGTTGACGCGATCACGCGGCAATGCGCCAGCCGTCCCGTTCTGGATATTCGAAGCGCTGCTGATATTCTTGAAGAGGCGTGGGGCTTGCCGGGGTGATTGTCATCGATTCGTCGGCACTGGTGGCGATCCTGCAAGAAGAGCCGGAACATCGCCAGTTCAAGGCCATAATTGCCGCAGCGCCAAGGCGCATAGCATCATCCGTTACGATCTTCGAGACCGGCGTAGTTTTGCTGACGCGCCGGGGGCCGGATGGATTGAACGATGTGCGCGAACTTACAGAAGCGCTGGACATCGAAGTCCTGCCCTTCGGGGCGGGCGATTTTTAAGCCGCATGGCGAGCCTATGCGCGTTTCGGGAAGGGGATCGACCCCAAGGCCAAACTCAATTTGGGGGACTGCGCAGCTTATGCATTGGCCAAAAGTCTGGAATTACCGCTTCTTTACAAAGGCAATGATTTCAAAGAGACAGATATCAAGTCCTGCATTTGAAGCGGATCGAACGGCCAGGTCCGGAAACTGCCCACAAACAATAAAGTTAATGGCTATGCCAGCCATCCCCATGATCATGCCCGCCGCGCATGTCGAGTTGTTCGGCCTCGGCATAGCCGTGCATCATCGCTTCCATTACCTTTCGCAGGGGATCTTCCTGCAGCGACAGGTGACCCGCCAAAAATCCGGCGAGGCGTGCGAACACCAGCGGCTGCATGGAGAGCAGGGAATATTGCCGGTCCGGATGCACGGTTTCGGCATCCTTTACGGCACGTGAGAGCGCATCGGTGAAGAGTTTTTCGATTGTCGTGATGATTGCGCCATCTTCCCCCGCAGGCTGGCGCGCCTGCTGCGCCAGCACGGAATTGGCGTGGGCGAGGAAGCGCGTATAGAGCAATTCCTCATATTTGGTGGGGCCGTCTTCTTCCAGTTCGCCGCACATTGGTCTGCTCAAAACCCTTCGGCATTCTCAAGCTGCTCGAACCAGTCGAGGCCCATCGCTTTGACGATGCGGCTGTTGACCACGATGATGCGCGCCTCTTTCGCCGAGTCCGCATTGAAATGCTGATGTGCACAATAAGGCGGGATATAAACGAAGTCGCCGGCCTTCCATTCGAATTTCTTGGGCTCTGTTTCCCATTCAAATTCCATGGTGTCCTTGCAGTCGAATTTAACATCCCAATGCAGATCATAGCCATTGCCCTCGACCACATAAAACACTTCCTCCGACAAATGGCGGTGAATGCCCGAGGCTTTGCCCGGCGGCAGGAATTGCATGTAGATGTCGAGACACATTTCCTTGGTGTTCATGCGCTCGTTGATGATGTGCTTGATCAGGCCATCGGGCGAACGCTCGAACGGCATTTCGGACCATTTCACGACGTTCATCATCGAGTCGTATTCTTTGCGGAACTCCTGGCTCGCCTTGACGGCCTCTTCGTAGAAATTCACGAAAGTAGTGGGTTTGTGTGCGGCCTCGCGCTCGCGCGGATCAATGAACGACATGGTTGTCTCCCTATTTCAGAGGTCAGCTGGCGGCTTGTAGGCGAGCTGCTTCGCCGTGCCTTCCTTGGGCGGATATTCGGATATTTTCTGGAACAGCAGGTGCATGAAGAGAAAGAGCGGCTTGGCCTTCATGACCAGCGTGATGCATTCGTCGTCGTGATCGTCGGAAAAATGCTGATGCACGCAGGCGTTCTCGACGATCAGGGCGTCGCCGGCCTCCCAGTCATAGCGGCGGCCATCATGCACATCATGGCCCTTGCCCTTCAGGACGAAGAACACAGCGCTGTTCATGTGGCCATGCTTCTGGCCATAGCCGCCGGGTGAAAACACCTCGATATGGGTCTCGATGGACTGCGCCACCTTCACCGCCTGGGGATTGATGATTTTCTTCCCGTAATGGCCGGGGCCGCCCTTCCACTTGTGGTCGCTGGTGGGATAGACGCGCGGCTGAGTGAAAAGCTCGCGAACCAGTTCGCCGTAGGTGCCTTCGAGCGCACGGACGAAAACCCGCTTGCGCTGCCAGCGTTCCCAGACGACCTCTTCCTGTCCAGCTGTGCTGTTGTGGCCCGGACCGGCGCCTGATGGCGCGCCCGTTCCGCTGCGGGTTGCCGCATCGGTCATGTTTTTCTCCGGCTGATGTAGTGCCGGAACTTCACTTCCGGCCTGGAGGCCGGTTTAACATAGTCAGAACGCCGTTGCATACCCGGGGCAAGGCATCGCCGCCAGGCGGAGCATGGCTATAGGTCAGGCGCTGGGTGAGCTGGTGTGGCGGCTTGCTTTGCTGTCTGTCATGCCAGCAAGGAATCGCGTTTCATTGCGGATCAGATCATTGAAATACTGGTTAACCTGAGCTTGCTGGCGCGAATTTCCGCATTGCACGGTCACCACAACGGGCTGGCCCGCCTCAAGCATAGGCCAGATCGCCCGTTCAGCAACAATGGTCACAGCCCGCACGTCTATTCCCCGAAACACCTGCCGCAATGGCGGCGAGGACAGCACGATCGCTATTTTCATAACCCGGCTCCTTTTGATTAAAGATCATGTGCGGGTCTTGCCCGGCGACTTGATATGACCTTAATCAATGACTCCTGGTCCGCATGTGCGCGGCCACACACGGAACGCATCGACCCTCCACGGGTTATGACGGTCCGATGTGAAGTATTATTGACTTGATTTCGGGGCCGGGCCACGCCACACCGGGCACTCGCGGGAAAATGGGGGCCAAAAGTGCCGCCATATGGTGCTGGCAGCAGGCTGCCGCGCCGTTCCTTGAAGGGGCAGTCAATGCCGGGAGGGAAAAAGAAATGTCCACGCTAGCGCCAAACGCCGGGGGAGCGCCTGCCGGAAGTGCGGCAAATACCGATATCAAGATCAGGTTGCGCAACCTCAGCAAGATTTTCGAGACGAAAAAAGGTCCGTTTGTTGCGATCGATTCCCTGACCTTTGATATTCCAAAGGGCTGTTTCTTCATGATCGTCGGGCCGTCGGGCTGCGGCAAGACCACGCTTCTGCGTATTCTGGCCGGGCTTGAGAACCACACGCACGGCACCATGGAAATCACGCCGCCAGCCGACAACCGGCCCAGCAATTCCATGATATTTCAGGGCGACTCGCTGTTTCCCTGGATGACGGTGTGGGATAACGCGGCCTACGGACTGGTCATGCGCAACAGACCAAAGGGCGAGATTAACGACGTCGTCGGGCACTATCTCCAGCGCACCGGCCTCAGCAAATTCAAAGACTATTATCCCCACCAGCTCTCCGGCGGCATGCGCCAGCGCGTTTCGATTTCCCGCGCCTTCGCGACCGATCCTGATATTCTGTTGATGGACGAGCCCTTTTCGGCGCTCGACGAGCAGAACAAGCTGCTGCTGCAGGAAGAATTGCTGCGCATCTGGGACGAAACCAAGAAAACCGTGATGTTCATCACCCACAGCGTCGACGAAGCTGTCACTCTGGGCGACCGCATCATGGTCATGACGGCCCATCCCGGCCGGGACAAGGCGACGATTGATGTGCCCTTCGAGCGGCCGCGCAAAGTTCTCGAATTGCGCGCGCGCCCGGAATATGGTGAATTCGTCTACAATATCTGGAAATATCTGCGCGAAGAGGTCGACCGGGCCCGCGCATTGGATGAAGGGAGCGCGTCATGACCGATGCCGTTCAGCAATCAAAAGCCATAGAAGGCAAGGGCCGCGCCACCGGCTTTTCATTCGCGGCCTATTTCAAGAATAGCGGCGAGCGCTGGATGAACATCCTTTCGCCCTTCGCGCTGCTGCTGATATGGGAAATCGCAGCGCGGCTGGGCTATGTGGATACGCGGTTTTTCCCCGCGCCCTCAAAAATATTCGAAACCATGTGGACGCTGATCGTTTCGGGCGAACTTTACGTGCATTTGAAAGCCAGCATGTACAGGCTGATGTGGGGCTTTCTGTGGGGAGGCATTCCCGCTCTCCTGCTGGGCATCAGCATGGGCCTCAGCCGCACCTTGCGGGTTATCGTCGAGCCGATCATCTCAGCGACCTATCCCATCCCCAAGAGCGCTATCCTGCCGCTGATCCTGCTGATCTTCGGGCTCGGCGAAGCCTCCAAGATTGTGATGGTCGCAGTGGGCCTGTTCTACCCCATCCTGATCAATACCGTGGCGGGTGTGCTGGAAATTCCCAAAATCCACTTCGACGTGGCGCAGAATTTTGGCGCGAAGAAACTCAACGTGTTCCGCACCGTCGCTTTGCCCGGCGCCATGCCGCTGATTATGACCGGCGTGAAACTGGGCGTCGGCCTCGGCCTCATCCTGATCTCGCTCGCCGAAATGATCGGCGCAAAGTCAGGTCTGGGTTACATGATGTGGAACGCCTGGGAAATTCTCTCGGTCGAGACGATGTATGTCGGCCTCATCGTCATCGCGTTTCTGGGCGTGATTTTCAATCTCATTCTCAACGAGATTGAACGCATGCTTGTACCGTGGAAGACATCGCGATAGCAGATGTGTTGATTACGCCGCCTAAAGGGCGGCGTAATTTTTTCGGAAGTCTGAAATCAAAATTCAAGAAAGCCGCGCATGAGCGCTCATCAAGCTTCCGGCCCCGCCGCTAATTCGTCTTCCCTCATCGCCTTCACCTATCGCGACTTCCGCTATTGGGTCAGCTACCGTTTTCTCTCCGGCGTTGCCTACCAGATCAAGACCGTCGGCATCGGCTGGTATCTTTACGATACAACCGGAAGCACTGTCGCGCTGGGGCTGGCGGGTCTGTTCGCCTTTCTGCCTTCCATTGTATTCGCGCTGGTTACCGGCCATGTCGCTGACACCTATAATCGCAAGCTGATCGTTGCATTGTCCTACCTGCTCTGCGCCGCCGCGATGGGTGTGCTTACTTATGCTGTGTTCACCGGCATCGCGCCGGTCTGGTTGATATATTCGGCGACTGTCGTGATGGGCATTGGCCGCGCCTTCGCCAATCCGGCTTCGCAGGCAATCACGCCCAATCTTGTGCCGCGCGAGCACTTCGCCAATGCGGTGACGTGGTATTCCTCCTCCTGGCATATGGCGACGATTGCCGGCCCGGTGATAGGCGGATTGCTCTATGCTTTTGCCGGAACGCGCGTTGTTTTCATTACCGCGACAACAATTTTTCTGATTTCCGCCTTCTGTGCCTGGGCCTTGCGCACGCCGCTTGATCCGCCCGAATCCGGCCGTGGCCCCATCAGCATGGAAAGCCTGCTCGCTGGCTTTAAATTCATGTGGGAGAAGCCGGTGATGTTCGGCGCGGTCGCGCTCGATTGCGTGGCGGTGTTGTTCGGCGGCGTCAATGCGCTGCTGCCAGTCATCGCCAAGGATATCCTGCTCGCCGGGCCGGAAGCTCTGGGCCTGTTGCGGTCGAGCCCGGCCATCGGCGCAATCATCATGTCCGCAGTCGTGGCGCGCTATCCCGTCAAATCCGGCGCGGGCCGGAAAATGCTGATCTCGGTCGGAATTTATGGCCTGTTGATCGCTTTGTTTGGCCTGTCGCAATGGTTGTGGACCTCCATCGCCCTGCTCATTCTGATCGGCGCTGCGGATATGGTGAGCGTCGTGATCCGCCACACGATGGTGCAGGCCGAAACGCCCGATGAGATGCGCGGGCGCGTGGCCGCCGTGAATTCGATCTTTATCGGCGCGACCGGCGATCTCGGAGAATTCCGCGCCGGCATTATGGCAGCGGCGCTGGGCACACTACCCGCAATCGTGTTCGGCGGTTTGACGACGATGGTATTTGCAGGACTGTGGTTCAAGCTCTTTCCGGCGCTTGCCAATCGTGACAAGCTGATCGAGCACTGACGCGCCGCCGGGAAACGGCGCAGCAGTTTTCAGGGAGGGAACATGAAACCGATCACCGCATTGACTGTGGCTGCCTTTGCCTTGGCAGCCTGTGCCACGGCCCACGCGCAGACGTCCTGGCCAGCCAAGCCTGCGCGCATCGTCGTGCCGCAGGCGGCCGGCAATGCGACTGACATCATCGCCCGGCTGACCACCGAAAAGCTGACGCAAAATACCGGCCAGCAATTCGTGATCGAAAACCGGCCCGGCGCCGCCAATATGATTGGCGCAACCTCGGTCGCCCGTTCCGCGCCCGATGGCTATACGTTTTTGTTCGGAACGGCTGCTGTCTTCACCACCAATCTCTACACCATGAAAAACCTCACCTATGATCCGGTGAAGGATTTCGAGATGGTGGCGTTGATTGCGCGCGGCGTGTTCATGGTTGTGGCAAACCCCTCGCTGCCCGCCAACAATCTCCCGGAAGTCATCGCACTGGCCAAAAAACAACCGGGCAAGCTGAATATAGCCACGGACCAGCCGCGCAATTTTACCGGCATCATCGCCCAGTGGATCAACAAATCCACCGGCGCGAACATTACGCCCGTGCCCTACATCAACATGCCCCAGGGCGTGCAGGACGTGATCAACAACCGCGTGGAAATGTCGATCCTTGCGCTGCCTGCCGCAGGCCCGCAGCTTGAGGCCGGCAAGCTGAAGCCGATCGCTGTCAGCTCTGCGCAACCGATTCCCGGCTATGAAAAAGTGCGGCCGATTGCCGATGTTATTCCCGGTTTTGACTTTTTCGGCTGGTTCAATTTTTCCGCGCCTGCCGGAACGCCCAAGGACATTATCGCAAAATTCAATGTCGAAACCGGCAAGGTGCTGGATGATCCCGCCTATCAGAAACGCATTGCCGAAATGGGCTTTTATTCGTTCGGCTCCCACCCCGTCAGCAAGGCCGATGAATTCCTGCAGAAGGAATTGGTCGCCTGGAAAAAAGTGGTCGATACGCTGGGCATCGAACCGCAATAATCATTCAACCGCACCTGCATGGAAACCCCATGAAACCAACGACGTTTCGCGCTGCTCTTATGGCGGCCTTTCTGTTAGCTCATGGCTTGTCTGCGCCGGCGGCAGCCCAGCAATGGCCTTCCAAACCAGTCAAGATGGTAGTGGCGCTGGGCGCCGGATCAACGCCGGACATCATCTGCCGCATTATCACCGAGCGGCTTTCCCGTTCGCTTGGTCAGCAATTTGTTGTCGAGAACAGGCCGGGCGCAGGCAGCATCATCGCGGCGCAGACAGTCATGCGCGCTGATCCGGATGGTTATACCTTCTTGTTTGGTACAGCCGGCACGATGATCAGCAACGTCTATACTGTAAAGAACTTGCCCTATGATCCGGACAAGGATTTCATCATCGTCTCGCCGGTCGCGCGCGGTCCGATGATGGTGGTCGCTAACCCCGGCGTGCCCGCGGCTTCGTTTGCCGATCTGCTGGCGCTGGCGAAGAAAACGCCAGGCGCTTTGAACTTTGCGACGGATGGCCCGCGCAATCTTTCCGGCATGATCGCAGCATGGATCAACAAGAGCGCTGGTGTTGAAATTCCGCAGGTGCCTTATGCAACCATGCCACAGGGCGTGCAGGATGCGCTTTCTGGTCGCATACAACTGGCCATCATCGCCATTCCCACGGCCGCGCCCCTGATAGCGGACGGCAAGCTGCGCGCGTTGGCCGTTTCGTCGCGCGAACGCATTCCGGGCTACGAAAAAGTACCGGCGATTGCTGAAACTTTGCCAGGTTTTGAACTCTTCGGCTGGCTGTTGATCGCCGCACCCGCTGGCACGCCGCAGGAGATCGTCGCGCGCATGAATCGCGAGGTCGGACTTGTGCTCGACGACAAGGAATTTGCCACGCGCCTTGCCGAAACCGGCTTCTACTCATTCGGTGCGCTGAATGAACCAGCAGTAGCCGATCTGATGAAGCGCGAACATGCGATGTTCAAGAAAGTGGTTGAAGATATTGGCCTGCAGCCGCAGTGAGCCTGCGGCCATGGACTTTAAATGTTCCGAAGCTTGTCCGTCGCCTCAACGAGGCCCGCCAATATGCCTGGCTCGCTTGTGGCATGGCCTGCATCGGGAATGATATTCAGCGTTCCAGACGGCCAGGCTTGCGCGATTTCGAAAGCGGTGCGCGGCGGGGTCACCACGTCGTAGCGGCCTTGCACGATGATGCCGGGGATATGGGCGATTGTTTCCATATTCGCCAGCAACTGGCCTTCGTTCATGAAAGACGTGTTGACGAAATAATGCGCCTCGATGCGGGCGAGCGCCATATCGCCTTCACTGGCGCTGCCGCCTGAATAGCGGCTGCGCGGCAGCAGGGTCAGCAGGTCGCTCTCCCACCGGCACCAGGGATAGGCGAACTGGCTGCGCACATCGCGGTCAGCATGGGTGAGCCGCTTGTGATAGGCGGTGACGAGATCATCGCGCTCGTCCTCCGGTATGGGCGCAACAAAGCGCTGCCAGCTCTCAGGGAACAAAGAGGACGCGCCGAATTTATACAGCCAGTCGACCTCGCACTGGCGCGCGGTGAACACGCCGCGCAGCACGAGCGCGCGCACACGTTGCGGATGAGCCTGCGCATAGGCCAGCGCCAGCGCCGCGCCCCAGGAGCCGCCGAGGATCAGCCAATCGGCGATGTGCAGATGCCTGCGCAGCTGTTCGATATCCGCGATCAGATGCGGCGTCGTATTGGCGTTGAGTTCGCCCTTGGGGCGGGAGCGGCCGGAGCCGCGCTGGTCGAACAGGACAATGCGATAGATTTCCGGATCGAAAAGGCGGCGATGATCGGGCTGGCAGGAGCCCCCGGGGCCGCCATGCAGAAACAGCGCCGGTTTGCCCTCGGGATTGCCGCAGACCTCCCAGTAGATTTCATGCCCTTGGCCCACACTGAGCCAGCCGCTCTCATGGGGCGATAGCGAAGGATAAAGGCTGCGGGAGGGGACGGAGGGTCTGTTGTCCATTAAAGGGCGTGGCGATCTCGTTTGTCAGTGAAGCAAGTTATCACACAACGGCCTTGGCATCGACCCTGCCAAGCGCCGCCGTGGTGGGAAACACCAGCGACTTGATGACGACCGGCACCGCGCCAGAGGTTTCCAGCATGGCGCCGATGTCGATGAAGTCGAATTCCTTGAGGTTGATTCCATCGATGGATGCGACGGGGCTTTGCAGCTTGCGCTCTTCGCGCGCGTGAATGCCCACCAGACCGCCGATATCGCCTTCGCCGACGAGCACCAGAGGATGGCCGTTGGCAAGGTGCTGCGCGAGACCCAGCTCTACGCCATGGCAAAAATCATCCAGCCGCCGGAAGGTTGCCGATCCCGCCCAGCGATAGAGCAGAGCCACGGTCTGCTCGCCCTCGTGCTGGTCGAGACGGCGCAAAGCCGCGCGAATGCTGGCGGCGATGGCCTGAACATCCAGCACTTCGCCTTCAAGCGGCAGATCCGGCACCACGACAGGCACATTGCGCAGCGGCAACATATCCATGGGGCTCACGAATATCGTCGAGCCCGAAACCTGGATCGTATATTGCGACGCGCCCACCACGGTCGCGCGAATGCCCTGATCCGGCTTTTCGATTTTCACGCCCCAGTCTTCGATACGCTTGACGATGGCCTTGGCAAGGCGGGGCCCGAGATCGCCAAAGCCGCGGCTCTGCGCGCCATAAACATATTCGGAGACGCCGCCGGAGAAGGTGATCGCATCCGGCTTGTGCTCGTTTTTCAGGGGTTCTAGGCGCAGCAGGCCTGAAGTCTCCAGGCTCAGCTTCGGCGCGGAAATCGCTTCAAACAAGCGATCCGCCATGCGCTCGACCATGGCCGCCCGCTGATCCTCGGTGATTGTACCGCCGAGTTCCAGAGCAAACCCTGCCTCTTTGGCAAAGCGCCGCCCGGCTTCCTCAACGCGCAGCACCTTGCCGCCGGGATCGAAGGAGACGATGCGCGCGCCCACATCAATGGCGGTCATGTCGACGACTTCGCCATTCACGCAAACCGCGATCTTCGATGTGCCGCCGCCGATGTCGACATTCATCACCCTGTTGGCGTCGCGAATGGAACGCGCCGCCGCGCCAGAGCCGAAGGCTGCCAGAGTCGTCTCCAGCCCGTCGCCGGCGCTGACGGAGACGAATTTGCCCGCCTGCGCGGCAAAGAGATCGCCAATGGCGCGGGAATTGGAACGCCTTACGGCAACACCAGTAAGGATCAACGCGCCCGTGTCGATGGACGCAGGGTCCAGCCCCGCCGCTTCATATTGCGCGTCGATGAAAGCCCCGAGCTTTTTGGCGTCGATGGTCATGTCGTCCGCATAGGGCGTCAGCAGCACATCGGATTCGTGAAAAACTTCGCGCTGGGTGACGATATAGCGGTTATCCAGCCGCTCCAGCACCAGCCGCGAAAACACAAGATGCGAGGTGGACGAGCCGATATCGACGCCCACGCTGACGAGGCGGATTTCATCTTCTTCTTCAAGCGAGCGGCGGACATTGGAAAAGAAAACGCGTCCACCCTGGAATTCTTCGGTCATCGAGCCGTTTCCCCTGTTGTCGCGGCCTTTTGCCCGGTGGGCGGGGGATTGGCAAGGGTGGGGGCGGAGGTTGGTTCAAGGCTTCCGGTCAGTGACAACTGCCCAACGTCTGGCCGGGTTCGTAGCGCGCTGTCCCCGGACCTCACACTCTGGGCGGCAAATCCGCGAACTTTCGTTTGCCTGCGATGACATCAGCCAGTTCGTCGCGCTCTTCGTCGCGAAGATGATAGCCGCAATCGGAAATCAGTTTTGCGGCCTCAGCGAGGGCCGCGCGCGCCTCCTCGAGCAGCGAGCCCTGCGCCTCCGGCGAGGGCGCGGCGGCGGGCGTCTGCGCCAGCGGCGCAAAACCTTCGCGGCGGGCCAGCGCAAGGCGGCAGCGCTCGATGTGCATGTCGCAGAGATGCAGCCGCATGGGGCCGGGCTCGCAGATTTCCTCGATTTCATCGAGATCGCCGCGCGCACCCTCCCATTCCCCTAGAGCGCGAAACAGGCGTGCGCGGGCGAGAAGGCCAGCGGGGATATACATCGCGTCGTTCGACCGCCGCAATTCGGCGATGGCGGTCTCGCAGTGGGTGCGGGCTTGGGTGATATGCACAGGGGATTCCGCAGGCGGCGGGGCGCTGAGGGCAAGGCCGAGCGCCGCGCGGGCGAGGCTGGAATTGTCTAGGCCGACGTCGAGAACCCAGTGATTTCGGGTGGCGACTTCAAGCGCTGCTGCCGCATGGCCCGCAACCCCGACGAAATCGCCACTGGCGAGCCGGAAGTCGCAATACCAATAGCCCGGCATCGAATAGAGCAGCGGCAATTCCGGCTGGCGCTTGCGTTGCCGCGCGCCGGCGTCCTCGAACAGCGCCCGCGCCTCCCCGCCGCGGCCTGCGGCGGCGAGGATTGAGGCGAGTCTGCAGCGACTCGCCATCATCCAGCCTTCATCCCCGGCGGCGTCAGCCAGATCCACAGCCTGCCGCGCCGAAGCCTCGGCCGGCGCGAGTTCGCCCAGGGCCGCTTCGGCATCCGCGAGATTGCTGGCGTGGATCGCGGCAGAGCCATGGTTTTTTGCCGCGATTTCAACCGCCAGAGCGGCCCGCTGGGCCGGCAGCGCCTCGCGCTGGCGGCCGAGAATGCCAAGACAATACGCGGCTTCGCCCACCACCCAGGACTTGTCGCTCTCCTTCAAACTCGCATGCGGCGTCTCGAATGGCTTGTCGAAAAACCACGCCAAGGCTGCAAGGCAGGGGCCGATGGCGCCGAGCTTGTGCTGCGCATGAAACACGAGCCGCCCATCCGGCCCCCGGCGGCAGATGCGGTTCTTGTAAACATCGTCCAGCGTCTCCTGCTGCCGCCCGGCGCGGCAGCCATGGGGAATGGCCTGAAACAGCGGCTCCAGCGCCGTGAGATCGGGATCATCGCCCTCTTTGGTGGAATCACGCAGGAAGTCATAGAGGCGGCCATGGGCGGCTTTCCAGCCTGCTTCGTTTTCCGCGCGAAATTTGTCGCCAAAGAATTCGCGCACCAGCGGATGGGCGTCGATCCCCCGGGGATCGTTGTCCTCAGCAGGCAGCAGCAGGCCGGACTGGCGCAGGGCGTAGAGGGCGTCGGCGAGTTCTGTCTCGCTGGCGCGCTGGAAGGCTTCGATGCCGGGGATCAGAGAGGACGTCGCAAGGGAGCCCTCAGGATGAGGGCGATCCGAAGGAGCGCGTCTCGAAGCACGAGGGCGCCTGGCACGTGTGCTCTCTCCAAGTCCCCTCGTGCTTCGAGACGCCGCCTTTGGCGGCTCCTCAGCATGAGGGGATTTTGTAGCTGTCGCATCAATTCCTCCCTGCAAAGCCCCCAGACATCCGCTATCAGCCCGCCGGTCGAACAGCCCGGCCACCCGCATGATCGCGGCATAGAGCGGCTCGCCCGCCAGCCATTCCGTCTCCAGGGATTGCAGCACGCGGCGGGCATGGCCATGCACCCGGTCGATTTCCGCCCCGCCAGCGGCGACCATCGGCCCCACGCGATCCCGCCGCAGGATATTGCCGCCATGACGGCGCTTTAAAAATTCCGCCAGCAGGGTCAGCGCCAGCGCATGGCCGCCGAATTCCTGCGCCGCCGCGCGCAATTCCCGGTCCGGCCCCTTTACGCCGCGATCCCCCAGCAATTGCGCGCCCGCAGCCTGCGAAAGCTGCGCGAGATCATGCGAGGGCGCGCTTGTGTCCTGCCATCGCTTGATATTTTCCACCTTCACACGGCTTGTCAGCAGAACCAGCCCGCTTCCGGACTCAGGCGGACGCTGCGCCGCCTTGCGCAGGAGTGTGCGCAAAGCCGGGTCCTTCAGAAGCCCCTGTTGCGGGCCGGGGCCATGCTGCAGCGGCTCGATACCATCGAGAATGAGCAGGATGCGCTCGCGCCCCAAAGCCGCCGCGATGGCCTCGGCCTTCGCATTCGCGCTGGGTCCGGCATCGGGCAGGCCGAGCCTGTCCATCGCCCAGTCAAAAAAACCATCCGCCGACGCCGTCCGCTCATGACTGCCCTGCGAGTAAAACGACCACGCCAGAATTTTCGCCGCGCCGCGCCCGCCCGCTTGTACCAGCCCATCCACCCAATGCGCCGTCAGCGCCGTCTTGCCCATGCCGCCAAAGGCGATGACGGAGAAGACATGGATGGCCGGCGATTCCCAGGCGGCGTCGAGTTTGGCGAGATCATCCTCGCGCCCGCGCAGATGATCCGGCTTGGCGTCGGGGAGTTTGTCGGTGTCGATGAGGATGGGGGGTGGTGGCGGCTGTGTTCCGCCAGAAGGGGCAACCGGCTTGTTCGATTCAAATTCATCTGCATATTTCAGGAGATCGCCGAGGATCGCCTGCATCTGAGGTCCGCGCTCGTTGTGCGAGCCATCCAGTTTAAAATCCGACAATGCCTTTCCGTTGGCGGGCCGCCTGTTGGGCTTGCTGAGCCAGTCCAACTTGTTCATCAGGGCTTCCGCGACTGACTCGATAATGATCGGAAACAGAACCGGCCAAGTGCTGGCAGGATTGTCCTTCTGACGCGCGAGGATGGCGGCGACTTCCGTTTCGAGAATGTATCTGGAACCCAGTGCATTGGGCGACACTAGGATGATGAAAATATCACATTTGGCCAACGCCGCTTTGATATCCCTGTCCCAATCGGCTCCGCCCTTAAGATTTTCGTCGGTCCAATATTCAACAACGCCGAGACGTTCGAGTGCACGAAATTGCTGTTTCACATAGGTGAGCCACGCAAACTCGTGAGGTTTGGGACTTTGTGGCTCGTCGGCATGGGAATAGCTGACGAATATGTAAGGCTGGAGCCAATTGCAAAACCGCGATTGCGCGCTGATTTTTCGCCCTGAAAGGGAATAAATCGAGGCATCCGGGTCCGAACCTGGCATGGTGTTTCCACGACAAATCACCAACAGGCGAGTGCCTCGAAATGCCTCTGCGCGAGACGCTA
>CANJJI010000081.1 GCA_947474545.1 Beijerinckiaceae bacterium
CGGCCTCTTCCAGGCCGCCAAGCGCAAGGCCCGCGGCTACAAGCGTTTCGCAACAATGCGCACCGTTCTGTTCCTAATCGCCGGAAAACTCGACTTCGCCCAAATCAAACCCCAGGCTCTGTAACCCACTCGAAATTTAAATGAGCCAAATAAATCGAGACAAAGCAAGGGGCAGTAGCCCGTAACGCCGGAAGAACAGGAGGCGAAAAGCCTCCGATTTGCGGGGTGGGAATACGTGATTGAAATGGTTCACAGGCAGAGCCATATAAAACAAGACTAACATGGGAACCTGAAATAAGGGCACAAGATGCATTGGGCAATCACATTGGGCCGGATTGGCGGAACGGCAATCCGCATCCATATGACATTCCTTTTACTGCTTTTGTGGATTGGCGTGTCTGCGGGCCTGCGGGGCGGCAGTGAGGCTGCTCTTGCCAATGTTGCATTCATCGTTTTGCTTTTTGCCTGCGTCCTCGCGCATGAGTTCGGCCACATTCTTATGGCCCGGCATTTCGGCATTCAGACGCCGGAAGTCACGCTGCTGCCTATTGGCGGCGTCGCCTCGCTGGAGCGTATGCCGGATAAACCCTCTGAACAATTGCTCGTTGCTATCGCCGGGCCTGCCGTGAATGTGGTGATCGCACTAATGCTGGTCATTGTACTCGGCGTTTCACTTGATGCATCCAGCATGACGCGGGGACTTGCGAGTATCGACGATCCCCGTCACGGGATCCTGTCGCGGCTGGCGGCGGCAAATATCTTTCTTGTCATCTTCAACATGCTGCCGGCCTTTCCGATGGATGGAGGGCGTGTCCTCAACGCCATCCTGGCGATGAACATGGACAAGCGTAAAGCCCTTCAGATTTCGGCGCGTATCGGGCAGGGGCTTGCTCTGCTGCTGGGCTTTCTTGGATTGTTCGGCAATCCCATGCTGCTGTTTGTTGCAATCTTCGTCTATATCGCGGCGGCTGGCGAGGCTGCGCAAGGGGATCTGGAGTCGATGACGTCGACTCTCGCTGTGCGCGATGCGATGGAGTCCAAATTTGTGGCGCTATATCCGGAAGAAACGTTGGCCGATGCCGTCGACAAGCTGCTGGCCACACCGCAACATGAATTTCCTGTTGTCGATCATTTCGGCAAGCCCGTTGGATTGCTGACACGTGATGCCTTGCTTGCAGCATTGCGTGAAAGGCCGCGTGAAGCTTCCGTCATGGATGCAGCGCAGGCGCCTGTCCCCAGTGTTCGAATTTCCGACAGGCTTGATGACGGGCTCAGAGAGATGACCCGGGCGGGCGCGCCGGCCATCAGTGTTGTTGACGCCGATGGCCGGATTGCCGGGATGCTGACAATGCAAAATATCGCTGAAATGATGATGGTCAGGGCCGCAAATCCCGATTGGAAATTTGGGCCGCGCCCCGGTTAAATCGCCTTCGCCAGCTTCTCCGCAACAAACGGAGCGAAGTACGTCAGCACCCCGTCGCAGCCCGCGCGCTTGAAGGCGGTCAGGCTTTCCATCATTGCCTTTTCGTGATCGAGCCAGCCGTTCTGCACGGCGGCCATGATCATCGAATATTCGCCGGACACCTGATAAGCGAAGGTTGGCACACCAAACGTATCCTTCACACGGCGGCAGATGTCGAGATAGGGCATGCCGGGTTTCACCATCACCATATCAGCGCCTTCCTCGATATCGAGGGCGACTTCGCGCATGGCTTCATCGGAATTGCCGGGGTCCATCTGATAGGTGCGCTTGTCGCCTTTCAGCAACCCTCCCGAGCCAACAGCATCGCGGAAGGGGCCGTAGAAGGCAGATGCATATTTTGCCGAATAGGCCATGATCTGTACGCGCTCGAAATTTTCTGCGTCGAGCGCCTTTCGGATCGCGCCGACGCGGCCGTCCATCATATCGGATGGAGCGATGATATCGCACCCGGCGCGCGCCTGGTTGAGCGCCTGACCAACCAGTACTGCAACTGACTCGTCGTTGAGGATTTCCTCGCCGCGCATCACGCCGTCCTGACCATGACTTGTATAGGGATCGAGCGCGACGTCGGTGAGAAGACCGATAGCCGGCACGGCCGCCTTGATGGCGCGGCAGGCTTTGGCGATGAGATTGTCCGGGTTCAGGGCCTGTGTGCCGCCGGGATCGCGCAGGGCAGGGTCCGTATTGGGAAACAATGCGATGCAGGGGATGCCGAGCCTGGCAGCGCGCTCCGCCTCGCGTACGGCTTCATCGATGGTCAGGCGGTCCACGAGCGGCATGGAGGCTATGGGCTCGCGGCGATTTTCTCCGTCGATGATGAAAATGGGCCATATCAGGTCATTTGTGGTGACGACATTTTCCCGCACCATCCGGCGCGTCCATTCGTTTTGCCTGAGCCGTCGCGGACGGTGGGGCAGATCGAGTTTTGCAGGGGCAAAATCCGCCTCGACCTTGCCCTGGTTTGAATTTGACACTGGTTTGGACGCCATTTGCCTGCTCCGGACCACAATTGCGATGTTGGATAGCACGGGAGAGGCTCAAGGGAACAGTGAGCTGACCGCGTTGACGCCATAGCTGCTGGAGCCTATGCCGCGTTTGGAGATCCGTTGTAAAATCGCTGGTCTCCGGCGCTACCTTGCGGAACGATTGTCAAATGGCGACTATGAATTCCAACGACGAAAATGACATGCGCGAAGTGATTCATCTGGAATCGCTGGCGCAGCGGCGGCATGTCGCCACGACACGCTGGGGGATGCTGCTGGTCACAATGATGCGGCTCGTTGCCGTGCTCTGGTTCCTGTTGGGTCTGCTCTATTGGGCGCGCATTCTGGCGCCGGGCGAAGTTCCTCTCGACGCCTTACCGTCGGACGCTGCCGTCGTTATTGTTTTCTTCGCGGTTGCGCATCTTTCGGCGGCTGTTGGCCTATGGCTGGCGGCGCCCTGGGGCGGCGTGTTGTGGCTGCTGGCGGCGGTGGGTGAACTGGCTGCCAGCTGGTTCATGCCTGCCTATATCAAGGGCGGAATTTTTGTCTGGCTGACGTATATCAGCTTGATTGGAGTTTACGTTGCCTTCACGTGGATGGCGGCGCAGGAACGCGAACAATACTAATCGTATCATGTGCGGCAGCGGCCCGTTAAAGTTAAGGAAACCTCATTGTAAACAGGCTGTTTATTTCACTTTTGATTCACTTACAGAAGTAAATCCGGGATTCATATTGTTACTTAAACTCGTCTTCATTTGAGCCCGCTAAATTCACGTCATCGAGGCGGCCACAAGAGCTCGCCGGGCGTCTAAAAGTAACGGGGTGTGTCATGAGTGCAGTTGCAAAGAACGAAGCGATCAAGCCGGAAATGTCGCAGGGCCGCGCCGAGCGGTTCAACGAGGTTCGTCCGGTCTATCTGGAAGCCTTGACCCTGGTGGAACGTCTCCACCGTCGTCTGCTCGACGTGATCAAGGATGAATTCGACCGCCGCGGCCGCAGCGATATCAACGCGGTGCAGGCGCTTCTGCTTTACAATATCGGTGACAAGGAGCTGACGGCCGGCGAACTTCGCACGCGCGGCTATTATCTAGGCTCCAACGTTTCCTACAATGTCAAGAAACTGGTCGAAATGGGCTTTCTCCACCATGCCCGCTCGCGTGTGGATCGCCGTTCCGTCCGCATCAGCCTGACGCCGGAAGGCCAGGAAGTTCACGATATCGTCGCAACGCTTTACGACAAGCACGTGCTCACGGTCGAACAGATCGGCGGCATCGGCACCGATGAATTCAACAGAATCAACCAGACACTGGCCCGCCTGGAGCGTTTCTGGACCGATCAGATCCGCTATCGCCTCTGAATCCGGCCTGGCTCAGGCCAGCCCTCACACCCGGGCGGGTTTGAGCCAATTCCCAAGGATTCCCAAACCGGGGCGCTTTTGCGCTCCGGTTTGTTTTTTGGGGCCGGTGGGTACGGATTTTCAGGCAACACGGTTTCTTGTTCGCGATTTTTGCTGCGTTGCCACAAAATGGCCGGAGTGTTCGTTCCTTTTTAACTACGTTTATGGTATGGGTTTCCGGATATCCGGGCTGCCATTTTGCTGATTTGGCGCGGTGAAGGACCAATTTGGGATCGCTCTAGGGTGTCCCCTCGGGCAAGCCGCTAAAAGTCCTGCAGAATTTACGAGGAATAGCGAAGTGAAAAGAACCAGTCAGAGCATGCTCGATACGCCGGTTTCCCGCCGTAGTTTCACGAAATCGCTGGCTGCGGGCTTGACCGGGGCCTTTGCGACAGGTTTCGGGGTGCGCGCGGCCCTGGCGGCGCCAGGCGATGGTAATCCTT
This sequence comes from Beijerinckiaceae bacterium, assembly GCA_947474545.1. GTDB lineage: Bacteria > Pseudomonadota > Alphaproteobacteria > Rhizobiales > Beijerinckiaceae > Terripilifer. The sequence continues at coordinate 4,306 of CANJJI010000081.1, forward strand.
TCAGTGCGCAGGCCGAATGGGCGCAGAATTATGATTCAGACGCCAAACTGAGCATTCCCCGCTCGACGACGCCGCTTTTGTCTCCACAGACTTGGTCGGCGACGGAGCAGGCGATCCAGCGCTACCGTCAACTCGCAGCCAATGGCGGCTGGAATACGGTGCCTGCCGGTCAGACATTAAAGGTCGGCGTTCGCGGGAACGGCGTGGTGGCGCTGCGCCGCCGCCTTATCGTAACGGGCGACCTGACCGAGCAGGCCGGCGGTTCGCAGGTGTTTGATTCCTATGTAGAAGCGGCGGTTCGCCGTTTTCAGGTCCGCCACGGGATTACACCCACGGGTGTCGTTTCCAAGGAGACTTTTACCGCGCTCAACGTGCCGGTTTCGGAGCGGGTTCGCCAATTGGAGATCAACCTCGTCCGCCTGAAGTCGTTCTCCGGCAATCTCGGTGATCGCCATGTGACCATGAATATCCCGGCTGCTGCCGTGGAGACGGTGGAAAATGGACAGATCGTGACTCATCACATCGCTGGTGTCGGCAAGATCGACCGTCAGTCGCCGGTCATGCAGGCGCGGGCGCTTGACATCAATTTCAATCCCTTCTGGACGGTTCCGGCCTCGATCATCCGCAAGGATCTGATCCCCAAGATGCAGAAGGATCCGAACTATCTGACGGATAACAAGATCCGCATCATCACAAAGACCGGCCAGGAGATTCAGCCTTCGCAGGTTAACTGGAATTCGATGGAAGCGACCAATTACATGTTCCGCCAGGATCCGGGTGGGGATGTGAATTCTCTGGGCTTTGTGCGCATCAACATCGCCAATCCCCACGGCGTTTACATGCATGACACGCCGTCCAAAGGTATTTTTGGCGATGATTACCGCTTCGTTTCATCAGGCTGCGTCCGCGTGCAGAACGTTCGCGATTTCGTGGCGTGGTTGCTGAAAGGTTCGGGCGACGGCAGCTGGAACCGCGACAAGATCGACGAAGTCATTCGCTCCGGGCAGCGCGTCGATGCCAAAATCACGTCCCCTGTGAATGTCTACTGGGTCTATGTTTCCGCATGGGCCGACAACGATATCGTGCATTTCCGTGAGGATATCTATCGCCGCGATGGCTTCCCGGGTGGCGCTGTTGCCGCCAACAATTCGGCGCAGCCCATTCAGCCCGTGGGAGCTTCGCCCGACGACGACATGTTGCCGCCTGCGGGCCGGCCATCGCGTCCCCCCGCGCCGGTTGGCAATAATTTCCGGTAAAGTATCGAATTGATCAGCTTTGAGCCATGCCGGCCCGCCTCGCAAAAGGCGGGCCGAAATGTTTCATGCGTCAATTGATCCTATGAAAGAGCGGCAGTGACTGGGACTGGTTCTTTTCGGCCTCTGCGCCACATGCTATTGCACGTCCACGCCCCCCGGTGACTTTGCGGACAAAATACTGGCGATTCGCAGTTTTCGATCCCGTCTGGTCGCCGCCGCTCATCCGCTGTTTCAAGACCACAAGCAGGTTCCGATGTCCCAGACCAATGCCGTTACTGCACTCCGCTCCAATTCCTTTTTTTCTGCTTCGCTCGCCGAATCGGACCCGGAAATTGCCCGCGCGATCGAACTGGAACTCGGCCGCCAACGGGACGAGATAGAGCTGATCGCCTCTGAAAACATCGTCTCGCGCGCTGTGCTGGAAGCGCAAGGCTCTGTCATGACGAACAAATATGCGGAGGGCTATCCGGGCCGGCGCTATTATGGCGGGTGCCAGTTCGTGGACATCGCCGAAGATCTGGCGATCGCCCGTGCGAAGAAGTTGTTCGACTGCAAGTTCGCAAACGTGCAGGCCAATTCAGGCAGTCAGGCCAATCAGGCTGTGTTTCTGGCGCTGTTGCAACCGGGTGATACTTTTATGGGGCTCGACCTGGCAGCGGGTGGCCATCTTACGCACGGCTCTCCGGTCAATATGTCCGGCAAATGGTTCAAGCCAGTGCCTTATGGCGTCAGCCGGGAGACAGGCCGTATCGACATGAACGAGGTCGAGCGGATTGCCCATGAATGCAAGCCCAAGTTGATCATCGCTGGCGGCTCTGCCTATGCGCGGTTCTGGGATTTCGAACGGTTCCGCGCGATTGCCGATAGCGTCGGGGCCATTCTGTTTGTGGATATGGCACATTTTGCCGGACTGGTGGCAGGCGGCGCCCATCCTTCGCCGTTTCCCTATGCCCATGTTGTTTCGACAACCACGCACAAGACCTTGCGCGGGCCGCGCGGCGGGCTGGTGCTGACCAATGACGAGGATATCGCGAAGAAAATAAATTCAGCGATTTTCCCGGGTTTGCAGGGCGGCCCACTGATGCATGTCATCGCGGCGAAGGCCGTCGCTTTTGGCGAGGCGTTGCAGCCCGAATTCAAGACCTATGCGCAGGCGGTTGCCGATAACGCGAAGGCTCTGGCGTCAACGCTGCTCGACTGCGGCTATGATCTTGTGACCGGCGGTACTGATAATCACCTGATGCTGGTTGATCTCCAGAATAAGGGCCTGACCGGCAAGGCGGCCGAGGCCACGATGGGCCGGGCGCATATCACCTGCAACAAGAACGGTGTGCCATTCGATCCGCAAAAGCCTTTTGTGACATCGGGCGTGCGGCTGGGCTCACCGGCGGCGACATCGCGCGGCTTTGGGGTTGCCGAATTCCGCGAGGTCGGCAAGCTGATCGCCGAAGTGCTGGATGGGCTCAAAGCGAATGGCGAAGAGGGCAATGGCAAGGTCGAGGAAAGCGTGAAGGCGCGTGCACACGCGCTGACCGGGCGGTTCCCGATTTATTGAGGCGCTGTTGTTCTTTTGGACAACAGAAAAGAATCCTCCGTTCCAGTGAAGGCGGAAGATCAAGGGCCGGGGGAATCTGGTTCGCTGTGGAGTTAGTGGGATCGTGCTAGCTCACCAGCGTCCCATAGTTCCGGCTTTCTTCGGGTGCTGCAAAACCGCTTGCAGCCGCAGTCAAAGCATGTCCCAAAAAAGTTGCAGACTTTTCCGATCAGGACACGCTCCTATATAGGATAGGTAGGCGCGAATTCTTGTCGCCTTTGCTTTCTGCAAATTCGGAATACGCGCTGCCTCTCATCCGCCCCTTAGAGGCACCTTCTCATCACAAGCAGCGGGGAGAAGGAAGTACGAGGAAACATGTGCATCTTTCAACTTATACACGGTTCGCTTTTTAATACCGCTCCACCGCGTCCCTGATCTGCTTCTTTTGCTCCGGCGTGATTGCAGTGAGGGTTTTCTTCACCAGCTCCAGCACTTCTTCGGGGGGCTGGAATTTTATGCCGCGCTGGCTTTTCTCGCCTTCGGCGATCAGCTCCGGATTGGTGAGCGCGCGCTTCATGGCCGCGCGCAGAAAGGCGATACGCTCGGGCGGGGTGCCGCCTGTGGTGACGAGCATGCGGCCGAGATCGTTGAGATTGCCGCGAAAATCAAACCACCATTGTTGTTCGGGCGTGAGTTTGAGCTGTTCGTAAATGGGGCGCGCATCGGGCAATAGTTCCGAGCGGTTACGGGCCATAGCCGCCAGCGCGCGGGCGCTGCCGCTCTTGACGTAATTGGCGGCGGAGCTGTCGGAAATATACATCAGGTCGACTTCGCCGCGTTCCATCGCCAGAGCGATTTCGGCGCTGCCGCGATAGCCGGAGACAATCTTGCAATTGAGCTGGAGCGCCTGACAGGTGAGGGCGGCCCCGTCCATTGGCCCATCGCCCGGAGCCGTGCCGCCCCAGCGCAGGAGCGCGCCCGGTTTCAACGCATCTTCAAGCGTCAAAATTCCGCTTTTGGGACCAGCGAGCCAGATCCAGGGATAGGCGCTGATGATGCCGAGATGATCGAATTTCATCAGATCATATTTATGGTTTTCACGCTCCAGCAATTGACCGAGGGTTGCCGGCGTGCCGTTGACGATGAGCAACCTGAGGCCATCAGGCGAGCCCGCATACATGCGATTGAGCGCCAGCAATCCGCCCGCGCCGACCTGATTTTCAACAATGACTGTCGAGCCCAATTCTTTGGCCAGATAGGGCGCGATCATGCGCGCATAGGCATCAAACCCGCCGCCAACCGCAATGCCGACGACGAAGTGAACCACCTTGCCCTTGTAGTAGCTGGCGGCGTCCTGGGCGTTTGCATGTGAGGCGATTATGGCAAAGGCAATAAGCAGGGCAAGAATACGTTTCACCAGCGTGAATATTGTCATCGCTTCGCCCTCCGTACCTTTATTTCCGGCGCATCATGGCAGATCGTATAGCGGGATGCCAAGCGCCGTAGCTGCGGCGTACATACGGGCATCGTAGCTGGCGAGGCGAACAGAAGCGTTTCGTCCTAACAGGTAGTGTATGGTCGAAAGGTGGATCGCGTCGATAGTCCGTAATGGAACGGGAAATGGCAGGCGCAAGCGGTCCAAGGTTTCTGGGCGCAAATCGACTAGCATCGTGCCTGCCAGTAAGTCTGCTGCATCATTTTTCCTTGCCTGCGGCGCATTGTAGGCGTTCAACCGGGTCCAGACTTCGTATTCCAGCAATTGGCTTGAGACAGGTTCAGAGGCCCATATGTCTGGAGGAGGTGACCGGGTTTCATTGAGCAAGTGCGCCAGCGCCACCGAAGAATCGATGTAGATCACTTGTCTTCTCTGTCCCGTTCGAGATCCCGCAGGATTTGTTCAAGGGGGACACGAAAAGCGCCTGTTTCTTTTTCTGCGGGTCGATAGCTGCGGAGCACCGGCCTGATGTGGCCTTGCAGGATCGCCTCCGCAATCAGCGGATTTTCAGCTCCTTCCAGACTTTCGCCGGGCGCCCGCAATTCCGCCACCACCCGGTCGCGATCCGTGATGCGCACGGTTTCGCCCGCCGCAGCGGCACGGACATATTTGCTGAGGTTGTTTTTCAGAGCCTTGAGGCCGACTGTCTTCATAATAACAAAGTAGCCTCCAGAGGCCTCTTCGTCAAAATTGCCTGGAGTGCCGCACGTGCGCGCATTTACATGCGCGGGATCAACCGGGAACAGGAGAAAGGTTTGCAGCGCTGGCCTTTCGAATCGCATAGGTTGCCGGGACAAACGTAATGAAAGGTTCCCCATGCGCTGTCCCTATTGCGGCAGTTCCGAAACTCAGGTGAAGGATTCCAGGCCCACGGAGGATAATTCCGCCATCCGCCGCCGCCGGGTCTGTTCCGATTGCACGGGACGTTTCACCACATTCGAGCGCGTACAATTGCGCGAGCTGACGGTCGTCAAAAAGACCGGCAAACGCGTTCCGTTCGACCGGGACAAGCTCGCCCGCTCGTTCGAAATTGCCCTGCGCAAGCGGAATGTGGAGCCCGAACGGATCGAGCGTATGGTCAACGGCATCGTCCGGCAACTGGAAAGTCAGGGGGAAACCGAAATTGAAAGCGGCGCCATCGGCGAAATGGTGATGGAGGGCTTGAAAAATCTTGATCAGGTTGCCTATGTGCGCTTTGCATCGGTCTACAGGAATTTCCGCGAGGCACGGGATTTCGAAACCTTGATCGGCGAACTGAATGACGAAACGCCTGAAACAGCGGGTGCTGGACAAAATCAAACGGGCGGCAAAGAACGGGCAAGCGGGAAAGCAGACCTTTAGCCAATGACAGCGACCATCGCCGCGCTCAGCCGGAAAGAGCCTGCGGCGCCATCCGATCCGGACTTTGACCGCCGTTTGATGATGGCGGCGATCACGCTTGGGCAGCGTGGTCTGGGGACGACTGCGCCCAATCCTTCAGTGGGCGCGATTGTCGTGCGGGATGGCGTGGTTGTTGGCCGCGGCTCGACTGTGCGGGGCGGCAGGCCCCATGCGGAGACGGAAGCCTTGTGTGAGGCCGGGGAGCAGGCGCGCGGTGCGACTCTCTATGTGAGCCTTGAACCCTGCAGCCATTTTGGCGTCACCCCGCCATGTGCAAAGGCGATCATTGATGCCGGGATCGGCCGGGTGGTCTCGGCGCTGGATGATCCCGATAGCCGTGTTTCCGGGCGGGGGCACCGGATGTTGCGGGAAGCGGGGATTGAAGTGCTGACTGGCGTATGCGCCGACGCCGCCCGCCTCAGCAATCTCGGCCACATCCTGCGCGTGACCGACGGGCGGCCGATGGTCCAGCTGAAGCTGGCGGAAACCGCCGATGGTATGGCGGCGGGTGACGTCCATGATGCCCGTTTGATGATCACGGGCCAGGCGGCCAATAATCGCGTCCAGATCATGCGGGCCATGGCGGACGCCATCATGACGGGGATCGGCACCATCAGGGCCGACGATCCTCTGCTGACTGTGCGGTTGCCCGGGATGGCGGACCATAATCCGCTACGTGTCGTGTTGGACGCGCTGTTGTCCATTTCATTGCGCTCCCGGGTTGTTGCGACAGCTGGCGAGGCGCCCGTTCTGGTATTCTGCGGACCATCTGCAACACCGGATGCTGAGGCTGCGCTTATCTCCCATGGCGTGCAGGTTGAGCGGGTTGACGCCGATAGAGCAGGGCGCATCGATCTTGGCAAAGCTCTGGCGGCGCTGGCTAAACGCGGTATCACGCGTGTTCTGAGCGAGGGCGGCCCCAAGGTTGGCGCGAACCTGATTGCGGCGGGACTTGCTGACGAGGTCGCGATCTTTTCATCGCCCAAACCCTTCGGCCGGCCGGGCACACTTGCGCTGACGGCTGACGCGCGCGCGATTCTCGCGGATCAGAAACATTACAATCCTGCGGAGATATCGCATGCGGGCAGCGATACCTTGCGGATCTGGCGGCGGAAATTCTGACATGTTTACTGGTCTTGTGTCCGATGTCGGCGAAATCGTCTCAGTGGAAAAGCGCGGCGAGCTTACGCGGCTGCGTATCGCCTGCGGTTATGATGCCGCTTCCATCGCGCTGGGTGCATCTATTGCCTGTTGCGGGCCCTGCCTGACGGCGGTGGAGATTGGAACAGGGACGGCTGCGGGCAAACCCACTTGGTTCGATGTGGATGCAGCTGCCGAAACGCTGGCGCGCACGACTGTTGGCACATGGGGAGTGGGTACACGTATCAATCTTGAGCGCTCGCTTAAAATAGGCGACGAACTGGGTGGGCATATCGTCACCGGCCACGTGGACGGGATTGCAGAGATTATCGCGATGCGCGCCTTCGATGGCATGGCGAGGTTCGATATCAAGGTTCCCGCTATGCTCAAGCGCTTTGTTGCGGAAAAGGGCTCGGTCTCGCTTGATGGCACCTCGCTTACCGTGAATTCGGTGGAAGATGACGTTTTCTCGGTTCTGCTTATTCCCCATACACTGGCGGTGACGACCTGGGGCGAGCGCAGGACAGGCGACAACTTGAACATAGAAGTTGATCTGATGGCGCGTTATGCCGCGCGGCTGGTTGAAGCAAAGGCCTGAGATTGCTTGCGCCCGCGCGCAGCACTCTCTATTGAAGCGCTTCACGATCCCAACAGACCAAACTGGAAAGAGGCCATGGCCGAACCCAAGAGAGCCGCTAGCGGCGAAATCGTGCGTGCTGATGGCGCGCGGTTCGTGATTGTCGAGGCGCGCTATTACGAGGCAGTCGGCGAGATGCTGCTGAACGGCGCCAAGGCTGCGCTGGACGCTGCAGGCGCAACCTATGAGATCGTCAATGTGCCCGGCGCATTGGAAATTCCTGCCGCCGTGCGCATGCTCTGCGCCGATGGCGAATTTGCGGGCGCGGTTGCCCTCGGCTGTGTGATCCGTGGGGAAACTCATCATTTCGATATTGTCGCCAATGAAAGTTCGCGCGGCCTTATGTTCGTCTCGATGGAGGATTTGCTGCCGGTTGGAAATGGCATCCTCACGGTGGAAAACGAGGAGCAGGCCATCGTTCGAGCCGATCCGAAACAGGGTGACAAAGGTGGCGATGCGGCGCGCGCGGCGCTTTCGCTTTTTCAGATCGCCAAACGCATGGAACTGGAATGAGCGGCGCTCCTCCAGTACCTCCAGAACCTGCTGTGCCTCCTGAACCGGCGGTAAGGCCACCCGTCCAGGGCAAGCGCAAGCGCGCTGCTTCGCGGCTTGCATCGGTGCAGGCGCTTTACCAGATGGACGTTGCGGCCAAGGGGCTGAACGAAGTCTTTGCCGAATTCGAAACACATTGGATGGGCCAGGAGGTTGAAGGCGTCGAATACGAGCAGGCAGACGTGGAATTCTTCAAACGGGTCATTTCCGGCGTGCTGGAAGATCAGGTGGCGCTGGACCGGGCCACCGACAAGTTGCTCGCTGATGGCTGGCCGCTGCGGCGCGTGGAAGCTGTCATGCGCGCCGTATTTCGCGCGGCTGCTTTTGAACTGAAAAAGCGCAAGGATATTCCTGCGCGCGTGGTCATTACAGAATATGTCGATGTAGCCGCTGCTTTTCTTGCCAAGGAAGAAGTTGGCATGATCAATGCTGTGCTCGATAAACTGGCGCGTGAATACAGGGCCAGCGAATTTACGTGACTGCGCGTTGATTTGCGGTCCCGGATCAATGACATGGCCGGTCGAGAGACCGGCGTCTCTCAACGCCCTATGGTATTTTCCGGGATCACGGTGCTGCTTTTAAGAACTGCCTGAACATCAGATCTGGACAAAACATTTGACTGAAGACGATCTTATCGCCCGCTACTTTGTGCCCATCGCGGGCCCTGCCGCGCTGGGCCTGAAAGATGATACGGCGCTTTATGCGCCACCGGCAGGACAAGAGCTTGTTCTGACGGTCGATGCGCTTGTCGCGGGTGTGCATTTCTTCCCCGATGATCCTCCTCAAACCATAGCCCGCAAGGCGCTGCGGGTAAATATTTCTGATCTTGCGGCAAAAGGCTCTGAGCCGCAGGGGTTTTTACTCACACTAGCTTTGCCTCACGGTACCGATGCCGCATGGCTCGAACGATTTGCAGGTGCGCTCGGGGAAGATGCGAAGACCTATCGTTGCCCTCTGATGGGAGGCGATACGGTTTCCACCCCGGGGCCATTGATGATTTCAATCACTGTGCTGGGTTGCGTGCCTGCTGGCTCGATGGTGAAGCGCACGGGCGCGGAAACAGGTGATATCTTGTTTGTGAGTGGAACGATCGGCGATGCGGCGCTGGGTCTATTAGTGCATGGCAAATCGCCGCCAGCATGGGTGGACAGATTGTCCGGGCCGCACAGGGATTTTCTGATCGCGCGTTATCTGGAGCCGCAGCCGCGTCTGGCGCTGGCGCCGCTTGTGCGCGCGTGCGCCAATGGCGCGATGGATGTTTCCGATGGTCTTGCTGGTGATCTCACCAAGATGATGCACGCTTCAGGCGTTGCGGCGCGGGTCGATCTTGCACGTGTGCCATTCTCTGATGCGGCCAAAGCCGTCATTGCCGACGCGGCGGCGTTCGACAGCGCCGTTACGGGTGGAGATGATTATGAAATACTCTGCGCTGTGCCACCATCGCATGCTCTGGTCTTCGAACAGCTCGCCTTGAAGGATGGCGTTGCCGTGACGCGTATTGGCGAAGTCGTGGAAGGCGCCGCAGGAACCGCGACTTTCATTGGTGCGGATGGGAAGCCGCACACGTTTGCGCGCGGCTCTTACAGTCATTTTTAGCATCAAAAATCATACTCAAACCCAAATCCATTGCCTTTCTTCACAACGCTGGCGTAGCCGGGGAATTCGAGATGCGCCCCGAGCGCCTTGATGCCGTCGGCCACACACATATCGAGCATTCTGCGGCGGGATTGTGCGCCCAGTGCGCCATCGAGATCGTAGATTGTCGTGACTTCGGGATGCATCATCTGGATCACAGGCAAATGGATGCAATCGCCCCACATCATGGCTGAATCCTTGCCGGAATGGACAATCCAGGCGCTGTGTCCCGGTGTGTGTCCAGGCGCGCAGGCGATCGACATGCCCGGCATGACTTCGCCATCCTTCACGATGCGCAGGCGGTCACGATAATCCTTGATATGGCGGGCAACCTGCAGCTGGTTCTTGTCGACATTTTCGCGGCCGGTAGGCTTCGCGTCGATCCAGAAATTGGCTTCGTTCTCGTGCAGGATGACTTCGGCGTTGGGGAAATTCGGCGTGCCATCCTTGGCGACGAGTCCATACATGTGATCGGGATGAAGATGGGTGAGAAAGACATAATCGATCTTTGCCGGATCAATGCCGCCCTTCTTCAGATTGTCGATCAGCAGGCCGAGCGATGGATACATGCGGTCTGCGCCGCCGGTGTCGATGATGCCGATCTTGTCGCCAATTTTGACGACATATTCGTTCACCGACATCCACATGATCTCGCCTTGCTTCACGCCGGTCAGGCGTTCGGTTTCGGCCAGTTCAATGCCTTTCACCACGTCCACCCGTGAGGGGAGAATGCCATCGCAAAACGCGATGATTTCGATGTCGCCGACCTTGCGCACCGTGTTGACGCTGGGATCGAGGGATTTATCCTGAAAACCGCCGTCAAGTGTTTTGGGCGCTTCTGTTTGTGCGTTCATGGCCGTTTCTCCCAAATCTATAGTTATTGCGAGCAGACTAGCGCAGCATCATGTATTGAACAATGCAGCGATTTGCCTTGTCGCGGCTTCCGGATCGTCGGCGCTGACAATGGCTGACACAACTGCCAGACCATCAGCGCCTGCTGCGATGACAGGCGCGGCATTGCTAGCCTTTATGCCACCAATCGCCATGACAGGCTTTTTCGTCAGGGCGCGCAGGATGCGAAAGCCTTCCGGGCCATGGGGCGCGGCGGCGCCGGGCTTGGTCTGTTGCGCATAGACTGGCCCGATGCCGAGATAATCAGCAGCTTCAGCATCTTCAGCCAGAATGTATTCGCGTCTGGAGGCTGACAGGCCGATGAATTTATCCGGCCCCACCAGCCTGCGCACTTCCGCCAGAGGCATATCGGTCTGCCCGACATGAACGCCTTCGGCATCCACCGCCAGTGCAATATCGACGCGATCATTGATCACGAGCGGGATCCCCAGCGGCATCAGCAGCGCTTTGAGCGCGCGCGCCTGTTCGAGAAACTCCCGCGTACCAGCTGTCTTTTCGCGCAATTGCACCATTGTCGCGCCGCCGCGTACGGCAGCCGCGACAATGTCTGTCAGCGCGCGTCCCCGCGAAAGCGGGCGGTCAGTGACCAGACAAAGACGGCAGGCTTTTATGTCGAGCATCAGACTGTCCTCAGGCGGGCATGGATATCGGTGGCGCGAATTGTGTGCAGAATATCAAGGAATGCGACGCGGAACGAGGCAGGGCCAGCTGCGTTTTCCAGCGCCATCTCGCCAGCGACGCCATAGACGGCGAGCGTTGCAACAGCTGCATCGAAAGGGTGTTCGCCCACTGCCATAAACGCGCCTGTCACGCTGGAGAGAGAGCAGCCCAAAGCCGTGACGCGGGTCATCATCGGCGTGCCGTTGGCAATCCGCGCGATGCGCTCGCCATCGCTGACGATATCTATATCTCCTGTTGCGACGACAGTGCATTGGCAATGACGGGCAAGAGCAATGGCGTTGGCTTCAACATCATCAGCGCTAGACGTGGAGTCCACGCCGCGTGGCGCTGCGGAATTGTCTGTCAGGCCAAGTATGCGCGTGACGCCGATGATCTCCGACGCATTGCCACGGATGATCGTGGGTCTATAAGGCAACAGCCGTTTGACTGTCTCGTTGCGCAAGGTCAGGCCGCCCGCGCCGACGGGATCGAGAAGCCAGGGCTTTTTGTTGCGTTGTGCGGCCTGCGCGGCGACTTCCATGCTATCGGCTGCGACTGCGGACAGTGTGCCGATATTGATGACAAGCGCATTGATGAATTTGGAGAATTCCGGCGATTCCTCGGGCGCATGCACCATCGCCGGGGACGCGCCTATAGCCAAGAGGGCATTGGCCGCAATATCCATCGAGACGAAATTGGTTATGTTCTGCACCAGTGGACGCGCGCGCGAAACAGCTTCGAGAAGCTTGCCAGACATTGCTGCCAAGGCGGCGGTATCTTTACCCAAGGCTGCAGCTCCCGGCGTCACGTGTTCTTTTGTTCAAGCCTGATCGCTTGTTCTTCGATGGTGGCCAAAGCGCTGCTCCAATGGTTCGCCATATTGGTTGAAAGTGCGCCAACATGTTCGGCCAGGGGTTCAGGCATGGTCTCCACGCAAGCTTCATTCCATACTTTCAGCCAGCGATCAAAGTGGCTTTGATCGAGCCGCAGTTTGACATGCGGTGGCAGGGGCATGCCGTTATAGCGCTGGGTTCCGAGGACCGCGCGGGACCAGAAATCCACCATGGTCTGCTGGTGCGAAGTCCAGTCATGAACATGGGCTATGAAAACCGGACCGATCAGATCGTCTGTGCGAACCTTGGCGTAAAAACTCTCGATGGCGTCCTCAAACGCCTTTTCGATGATCGCGCGGGCCCGGGCCTCGGTTTCGGCGTCGACTTCGTCTTGCGGCGTATCGGGGGGATTGTGTTTGTCTGTCATTGAGCTGTTTTGCGGGTTGGGTGGTGGCGAGAATAGCAGCTATTCGCAATTGGGCAGCCTGGAATGGTGACAAGGCCGCGCTTCGGGGATAACAGATAATCATATTTGAATACATCCGGGGAAAACCATGACCGCCACCGCTACTGCCCATCAGGCCGCGCCCGAAGTCGACGAACGCACGGCCAAAGGCAATATCTGGCGGCTTTCGGCGGCGCAGGCTCTGGCAGGCGCTAATTCCATCGTAGTCATGACAACGGGAGGTATTATCGGTTCGACTCTGGCGCCCAGCATGGCTCTGGCGACGGTTCCCGTTTCCTGTTTCGTGGTGGGCACGGCCGCTGCTACAATTCCTGCAGGATTTATCGCCAGGGAACATGGACGCAAGACGGCCTTTTATATCGGCGCCTCCTGCGGATTGGTTTGCGGCTTGCTGGCCGCGCTTGCGATATATGTCGGGTCCTTCGCGCTGTTTTGCCTTGCGGCGTTCATTGGCGGTTTTTACCAGGCGGTGGCGCATAGCTTCCGGTTTGCCGCAACTGACGGCGCCAGCCCGGCGCTGCGGCCCAAGGCAATATCCTGGGTGATGGTGGGCGGAGTGTTTTCGGGGTTTCTGGGACCACAACTGGTCAACGTGACGATGAACCTCTGGGCGCCCTATCTGTTCATGGTGAGCTTCATCGTGCAGGGACTTGTCGCCCTTGTGAACATGGTGGTTCTCTCCGGGACTGTGCTGCCAAAGCCTGCGGCTGCCGATCTCAAGGCTGGCAGGCCATTGATGGAAATCGCGCGCCAGCCGGCTTTCATCACAGCGGCTGTCTGCGGGATTGTGTCGTATGCGCTCATGAACCTCTTGATGACCTCCGCGCCATTGGCCATGCGCATGTGCGGATTGTCTTTGTCAGACGCCAATTTTGGTATTCAGTGGCACGTGCTGGGCATGTTTGCTCCGAGCTTTTTCACCGGCAATATCATTGCGAAGTTCGGCGCGCCGCGTGTGGTTCTGGCGGGACTGGCGCTGATCGCCTTGGCTGCGATCGTTGGGTTGATGGGCATCACGGTCTGGCATTTCTGGATCGGCCTCACGCTTCTGGGCATAGGCTGGAATTTCGGCTTTATCGGCTCGTCCGCAATGGTGGTGGCGACGCACAGGCCGGAAGAGCGTAACAAGGTTCAGTCCTTCAATGATTTTCTGGTGTTTGGGGTGATGGCCGTGATGTCCTTCGCCTCGGGCGGGATGCTGGCCTGGTCCGGTTGGGATCTGGTCAACTGGTTCGCTTTCGGACCGATTGCAATCGCGCTGGTGGCGATCCTTATGAGCGGGCAACTGGTGCGGGGGGCTGTGGCAAAGTAAACGGTGACAGGTACGGCGCTCGGAAGAAACAGTTCAGCTGCCTGACTTCTATTCGTCACTTCCTGTAACTCTCCGCCTCCACCTCAAGCGTTTGCGCCATGTCGTGTTTGCGAGTGATTGCCCAGGCCCAGATCGCGAAAGTGAAAAGTCCGATCCCGCCCATGACCGCCGGCAACCCGACGCGGTCGCCGAGAAAGCCGACCAGGACAGCGCCTAGCGCCGGGCCAAAATGGGTGATCATGCCGTAGATGCTGGCGACACGCCCGCGCATATTCGGTTCGACGCTGTATTGTAGCAGGGTCATGGAGCTTACCCGCGTCGCTGAGGCCGTAAAGCCAATCACGAATACGAAAACCAGCGCCAGCCAGAAGTTCGCGCTGAAAGCGAGCGCGCAAAAAGCGCCAGCCATCCAGACAATCGCCGCGACCGCATAGGCGCTCAAGCCATTCACATCGCCGCGTTTGGCGATGAGGCTCGCCTGCACCATGGCGCCGACGCCGAGAATGGCGGTCATCCAGGCCAGGCCGTTAGCGCCCATTTTGTAAACGCCATCGGCCAATGAAGGCAGAATCAATTCGATGGAATAGGGCAGCAGCGATAGGCAGCCGAGTATGACTATGGTCGGCATGATGCCGCGGTGGCGCATGGAATATGTAAACCCATCTCGTATATCGCCGAGCATGTTACGCGACTGTCTGGCTTTGCCTTGAGGCATTTTGAAATCGGTCTGCAGAAATATCAGGCAGGCGCTGAATATGGTTGCGCCGATGGCGTTGCAGAAGATCGAAGGTGCTGTGCCCCAGGCGCTGATGGTGAAGCCTGCCAGCATCGGCCCGACAAGCCGTGCGATATTGTAGGCGACCGAATTCAGCCCATAGGCAACGGTGAGATCCTCGCGGGGCATGAGATTAGGGAGAATCGTCTGGTTGGCCGGCAATTGGAACGCATTGAAGATGCCATACAAAAGCGTAAAAATAATCAGCACAGGCAGGTTGATGAGATCGAAGTAATCCAGCGCTGCCAGACCAATGCCCTGCACCAGCAACAGGCTCTGGGTGATGCGCAGCATCTTCAAGGCATCGATGCGGTCGGTGAGCGCTCCGGCCAGAGGCATGACGAGCAGTGCGGGCAATTGGTCGAGAATGCCGAAAATGCCAAGCCACGTGGTGGAATAGGTCAGTTTCCAGACGATCCAGCCGACCGCCAGCTTATACATCCAACTGGTCGTGTGGGAGAAAAAGCGCCCGCCCTGGTAGAGCCGGTAGTGCTTGTGGCGCAGCGCTCTGCCCAGATTCGACCAACTGCCGGCCATGTGTTCAGGCGCTCCCTGTATGCCTCAGCCTGTCGTGGCTTATGGATAAGTTTGGTTTGCGGCGCGGGGCGGGCCGCGTCAAGTGCGCCCTAAGCGATACAGATCATGCTCAGGCGCATGGCCGAAGAACGCTATGCCAGCTGTCACAAAACCGTGCGTGTTTTCATTATTGCTAGGGGTCGCTCTTGAGAAAGATATGGGCCTGATTAATGGCTCAAATCCTCCATGCGGCCAGGGTGAGGGCGCAAAATCAGGCTGGAAACCGAATTTGGGCGAACTTCCACCTCCAGCCAATTGCAGCGCTGCAATGTTTCTGGCATAGGGGCCACGACCGTTTTTGTCCCAGAACCGGATTTTCCGGCTCCGGGGCCATTTTCGCGTTGTTAAAGTTAAAAAACAGGGAAAAGGGGGCACATCTCCATGAGTGCTATCTGGTGGATTATTCTGGGCGGCCTGCTCTCGGTCGTCTATGGCGCGGTGACTGCGTCGAGTCTGATGAAAGCCGACGCGGGTAATGCCCGCATGCAGGAAATTGCTGCGGCGATTGCCGAAGGCGC
>CANJJI010000082.1 GCA_947474545.1 Beijerinckiaceae bacterium
AAAATGACTTTAGACATATAGGCAATCAAAGATGGTTCATTTAGAAACCATCTCACGCAAGGCGGGACAAGCAACATGCCCGAGGGGCTGAAATCCTGGATTTGGGTCCGGGGCGAGGCACAGCATGTGCGCGAAAAACGCTTTTGGATTAAAGCGGCTTCCTGCGCCTTGAGGAAGTACCTTATTGACATTCCAAAGGAACAGATATGACTGCTTCGAGTCTTGTCTCGTCAACTTCATTTGACGAAACTGCTGAAACCGAGAAGAAATCCTCTCGCGCGGATCACACGATCACGCGGGCCGATCTTGCTCAGGCTGTTTACAAGATCATAGGGACCACGCGCACGGAAGCATCGGCTATCGTCGATCTCATGCTGGCTGAAATGTTCGAAAAGATCACCACTGGTGAAGTGGTCAAGTTACATAATTTCGGCAAGTTCGTGATCCGCCAGAAAAGCAAGCGTGAAGGGCGTAATCCCCGGACGCTTGAGCCGGCGGAAATATCTGAACGGCGTATCGTTCAATTCAAGCCTTCCCCCGCCTTGCGCGGCCAGTTGAACAAGACCGCGGCAAAAGCAGCCGCAAAAGGAGGCAGGACAAAAAGCGTCCGCCGCCAGAAACAGGATGAACTGGCTTGAACTGACTACAATTCAAACGGCGAACCGGCCGGATGGGCGTCCCATCCGGCTTTTTTTGTTTCGCGTGAAGCCTGAGCTGATAAGATAAAAATCAAATCGAAACAGGGGTGGAAACATGTCGTCATTGCAGGGAAAGCAGGTACTTGTGGTAGGCGGTTCGTCAGGGATTGGTCTAGGCATCGCGCAGGTCGCGATGGAGGCTGGCGCGGTTGTGGCAATCGCGTCACGCTCAAAAGAGAAACTCGAAGCTGCGAAGTCCTCGCTTGGCGGCAAAATATCCACACATGTGCTGGATGCAGGTGATGATGCTGCGGTTGCTGCCTTTTTCGCCGATGGCAAAGTCTGGGATCATGTGGTGACCAGTGCCGGGCAGGGCGGGCGTGGCGCGTTGCCGCAAATCGAAATGGCGGCGGCCTATGCCGCGATGAACGCAAAGTTCTGGCCCTATTTCCGCATCGCCCGGGCCGCGAAGATTGCGTCGGACGGCACGCTTACGTTTATTTCGGGCAGCCTGGGCACCAAGGCGGCGCCTACATCCGCTCTGGTTTCAGCGGTGAATGGGGCGGTGGAATCGCTGGCGAGGGGCCTGGCGCTCGACCTCGCGCCCACGCGCGTGAACGTGATTTCGCCGGGCATTGTTGTCACGCCACTTTGGAACCAATTTGATGAACAGCGCCGCAAGGAGCTTTTCGCCAGCGCCGCCCAGCGTCTGCCCGCCCGCCGCGTCGGTCAACCTGCCGACATTGGCCACGCTGTCGTATTCTGCATGACCAACCCGTTTACAACGGGCCAGATCATCCAGGTCGATGGCGGGTCCGCAATCGGCCCGAGCGCCGGGGGGCATTGATGAGCGCGAAGGCGGAGCTGAGTAAACTCACTCCGCTGCCGCTTTCTTCGTCCGCGCATAGCGGCTCTCCGGCCGCTCCAGTCCGAGATTTTCGCGCAGTGTCGCGCCTTCGTATTCTTTGCGGAAGATGCCGCGCTTCTGCAATTCGGGGATGACCATATTGCAGAAATCGTCATGCTGGCCGGGAATATACGGCGGCAACACGCAGAAGCCGTCGCAGGCTTTGTTGGTGAACCACTCTTCCATCATGTCCGCGACCTTTTTCGGGCTGCCGTGGATGGACAGTTTTCCGCGAGCGCCCGCGCAGCGCTCGCCCAATTGACGGATCGTGAGATTCTCGCGCCGCGCCATAGACAGGATGCTTTCGTAATGGCCCTTGCTGCCGTTGGTCGGCGGCATCGGATCAGGCAAGGGGCCGTCAAGCGGGTAGGGTGACAAATCAACACCGCCCAGCATTGTCGCCAGAATTTCGCGCCCGACGATGGGGTGGATCAGTGACTGCAGGAGGTTGAAATCCTCAGCCGCCTTGTCGTCGCTTTCGGCGACGACGACGCTGAGGCCGGGCAGAATTTTCAGATGATCGGGATTCCGGTTATAGCGCGATTGCATGCGTTGTTTGACGTCGTCGTAATAGACCTTCGCTTCGGGAATATTCAGATGCGGCGAGAAAATCGCTTCAGCAAATTCCGCCGCCAATTCTCGCCCTTCATCTGACGCGCCAGCCTGCACCATGACGGGATAGCCTTGTGGCGGACGCGGCACATTCAAAGGGCCGCGCGATTTGAAATGCTCGCCCTTGTGATTGAGGTAATGCATTTTTGCCGGATCGAAGAACAGGCCCGTTTCGACATTGCGCTCGAACGCATCATCGTCCCAGCTATCCCATAATCCCTGCACAACCTGCGCGAACTCATGGGCGCGGCCATAGCGCTCCTTGTGATTCATCAGCCGGTCACGGCCGAAGTTTCCAGCGTCGCCAGGCGAAGATGTCGTGACGAGATTCCAGCCCGCGCGGCCATGACTAATATGATCGAGTGACGCGAATTTGCGCGCTAGATTGTAAGGCTCTTCGTAGGTGGTTGAGACCGTACCGGTGAGGCCGATCCGTTTGGTCACCATTGCAAGAGCAGACAATAGAGTCATCGGCTCGAAATGTGCAACGAATTGCACGGATCGAGAAATAGCGTCGATATGCGCTTCGCGAACCGCATTGCCATCGGCGAGAAACACCATGTCGAATTTTGCCGCTTCCGCCTTTTGCGTGATTTCGACGTAGTGTTCGATGTTCACATGCGCATCAATTTGCGCGCGCGGATGCCGCCAAGACGCCACATGATGACCTGTGGGATTGAAATAGGCAGCGAGTTTCATCTGCTTGGTCATGGCGCCCTCCTGATTTCAAATCTATTCGCCGTCCCAGTAGGGCACAGCGTTGCCTGCGCGCGTAATGTGACGGAATGGCGCGGGTTTCCCGTCTGCATCAGTTCGGGCGTGATAAAAGCCCATCTTGCCGCTGTCGGGGTAATCCGCGATCTCAGGCGACATCATTGTGCTGACAGCCAGAAATTTCAATTCGGCTTTGGACGAATTGAAAATCTGATGCGCCGTTTCCGGCCCGCCCGGCGGGCATGCGACGAAATCGCCCTGCCGTATCGGGTATTTTTGATCGCCGATTCGCACCTCGCCTGCGCCTTCAAGCACGAAGAACATTTCTTCATTGACGCGATGGCTATGCGCCGGAAAAGCCGCTTTGCCCGGCGGCAGAATGGTGATGTTATAGCCTAGTTTCTGCGCGCCGATCTTCGGTGCAACATAGCCAAGCTGCGCTTGATATTTTTCGCCCGCCGTTCCGGCTCCTGGCCGCTCAGCGCCGCGGCCCCAAGGCGTAAACTCGATATCAGCAAGATTGATGACGGGCTTCATCGCAGGCTCCTAACTATTCAGCGGCTGAAGCGCGCGCAGCCAGCGGCTCGTCTGCGCGCAGATGCGGCATGATTTCGGAGGCAAACAGACGCATGCTTTTATCGGTCTGTTCCGCAGGCTGGGTGCCGATCTGCAGCATGGCGATAAGATGGCCAAAGCCCATCTGTTTCTTGCGCTCCAGCAGCTTTTCGCGCACTGTCTTGGCGCTGCCAAAGATCACCATGCCTATCTCTTCGAGTGTATCGATCGTTTGCTGCTGCGCGCGCACGGCGAATTTCTGTTCGATCAGCATTTTCGTCGAGGCGATGGAGGAATAGCCGGGCGGCAGGCGCATTTCGAACGGGAAGCGAAGCAGCCGGTTGAAGAATGCCTCCACATGTGGCGTCAATTCGCGCCGTGCGATCTCATCTGTCTCGGCGACATAAGTGGGAATAGCCCAACCCAGTTGCGATGCATCGGCTTCATAGCCTTCCTTGCGCGCCGCCTCGCGATAGCTTTCAAAATTGCGCTGCGCCAGATGGATTGGCGAGAAGGTCTGCAAATAGGTGTATTTGCGCTCTTTCGCTGCGCACCATTCGATAGTCTCGCGCGAGCCTTGCGAGG
Source organism: Beijerinckiaceae bacterium (assembly GCA_947474545.1). Taxonomy (GTDB): domain Bacteria; phylum Pseudomonadota; class Alphaproteobacteria; order Rhizobiales; family Beijerinckiaceae; genus Terripilifer. The sequence goes on from CANJJI010000082.1 coordinate 4,012, forward strand.
GCACCCACACCGGCGGATGTGGTTGCTGCACTGGCCGCGGCCAGATGTTCACGTAATCGAAATTGTAATGACGGCCGTGATATTTGAACGGCCCTTCGCGCGTCCAGGCCTGCAGGATCAGATCATGCGCTTCGTAATAACGCGCATGTGACAATGTGGGATCGATTCCTGTGGCAAAATATTCAGTGCCGATGCCGCGCACAAAACCTGTGATGATGCGCCCGCCCGACATCTGGTCGAGCATCGCAAATTCTTCGGCTATAGCGACGGGATTATTCACCAATGGCAGGGCGCGGCCAAGAATGGCAATCTTCGCCCGGCTGGTCGTGCGCGTAAGCGCTGCTGCGATAAGATTGGGTGCCGGCATCAATCCATATGCGGTTTGGTGATGTTCATTCACGCAGATGGAATCGAATCCGAGTTTATCGGCAAGTTCGAGTTCACCGATATAACGATTATAAATCTCCGTGCCCTTGGATGGATCGAACAAGGAATTTGGCAGAGTAACCCAGGCTGAATTGTGCTTGGCGATCGCGTCGAGATCGACGGGGCCATAGGGCATCAAGTGAAAGAAGTGGACTTGCATGATTACACTCCCGCGCAGAATTTTGTGATATGTGCGGCAGCCAATGCCGCCTTTTCGTTGTGAATGGCGTGGCCGCATTCATCAATGGTGAGAAAATTCAGGCCTTTGATGCCTTTCACCCAGGCGTCATAACAGGCATAGGGCACGACCTTGTCCTCTCGCCCCCAGACGAGCGTGGCGGGCTTGTCAATGCGGTGGAGCCAGTAATGCAATTGCGGATTGCACAGGCGCGGTTGCCAGGCGAGGCGCGCAACGGCAGTCTTGTTCTGCAGCACCACATCAAGATCAGGTTTCACCAGCAGGCGCTTTTCCGCCATCTCCTGATTGAAGAACTGCGCGCGCGCCGATTCTTCCGCTGACCAGACAAAGATGTCGCCAAACGGCGCAGCAGGATTGGCGATGCCCGCAGGCGCCATGAGCGTGACGCTCTTCAGCCGCGAAGTATTGCGAATGGCGATCTCTGCGGTCAGCCAGCCGCCAAGCGAATGGCCCGCCAGATGCACGCCGTTAAGGCATTCTGCTTCCATGAAATCGAGATAGAACAGCGCGAGATCGCCAATACTCATCATCCATTCGGGCAATTGCGTACGGCCAAAGCCGGGATGCTCAGGCGCGATGACGTGATATTTCTCCGCCAGCATGTCGAGCATCGGGCTCCAGTTGGAGCCGCCAGCTCCATGCAGAAACAGCAGCGGCGCGCCCGAGCCCGCTTCCTGCACCTTCATCTTGAACCCACGAATATCGGCTTCACGCACGCTTGCTGCCACTGGACGTTTCCTTCGCGCTTGTTGCTGTTCGGACAAGCATAAACGCTAGGGCGTAACGCGCAAGCTTTGCAACTTGCATAAGTGTCCGGCGTTCCTATTCTGCCTTGATCTGCAGCCTTTTCACGGCTGAGCCGAGCCGGTCGTATTCTTCGACGAGTACTTTCATGATTTCTGCGGGCGGCCCGGCGCGCAGATCAACGCTGTCTTCCTCTGCGCGGCGTAGAATCGTCGGGTCTTTGGCCGCTTTGACGATTTCTGCATTGAGGCGTGCGATGATGTCCGGCGATGTGCCTTTGGGCGCTGCCATGCCAAACCAGGATTCAATAGCGACCTGACCGAAACCGGCCTCCTGCAGGGTCGGGGTATCCGGCAATTGTTTCAGCCGAGCGGGTCCCGCAACCGCTAGCGGGCGAACCTTGCCTTGGGAAATTTGCGGCAGCGCCTGCACGGAAGATGTAAACGTAAAGTCCAACAACCCGCCAATCAGGTCAGTCAGGATTTGTCCGCCACCGCGATAGCCAACGTTTGTTACAGTTAGTTTTGTTGCTTCGCCGAACAGCGCTCCCATGAGGTGCGCGGGCGAGCCGATGGCCGGCGAACCGAATTTCAACCCGTCATTTTTCGCACGCGCATTGGCGATAAACTCGCCAATGGTCTTCGCCGGATTGGCCGCATTCACCATCAACACTCCGGAGGATGCATAGAGCATCGAAATGAATTCGAAATCCTTCACCGGTTCATAGGGTACGCTCTGCATGGCGGGGACTGCCGTATGCGCTCCGCTCAATACGAGCAGGAGCGTATAGCCGTCTGGCGTTGATTGCGCAGCCGCTTGCGCTGCAATCAGCCCGCCAGAACCAGTACGATTGGACACCAGTACACGCTGGCCCATGTTTTGAGTCATCACTTCGGCAAAGATGCGCGCCATAATGTCAGGACCGCTACCTGCAGGTTGTCCACACAGGATGGTGATCGGTTTTGACGGATAGGTTTGTGCAAATGCGCCGGTAGCAAAGGCGTAAAATGCCATTGCTGTATAAGTTGTTCTTAGAATTTGGCGCAACATGGGATTCTCCGGTGTAGTTGAGGCATCACGGAAAATGCAAAGCACGTGTCCGGGACCGCGAGCGGTTCATCAATGGTTCGATCCCGGATCGTCTGCGGCGTCCGGGATGACGGCCAAACCTTCAAGCCGCTTTCGCCCTGTTTCGTTCGGCTTCTATTTCTGCCAGCATCGGCAGCGAGATGATGAAGAAAGTGGCGCCATTCTCGGACGAGATCTCTTCAACTGCTGTGTCATGGGGAATGTACATATAGGCGCCCTGATCGGCAGTCTTGCCGCCCTGCCACGTCTTACCGGCATAATTGATCGAACCCTCGACGAGATAGCGCACTTCTGCATCGTCTTGCGTATAGGCGGGTATTTTGGCGCCCGGCAGCAAACGCATCAGCCTTACGCCTGAGCGGTATTCGCCGAAGGTGCCAAGGTGCTTGTGTTCGACGCCCTCAAGCCTGCGGTCAGACACCCAGCGCGCATTCTGCGGCTTCATGATGACAGGTGCATCATAGCGCGGCTTTGGAAAGGTCATCTTCGTGCCGGTGATGGCCTCAAAGCATGCCGCATGGGAATCCGTGTTGATCTTCGTCCCGTCCGGCAAGATTTTGGTGTAAATACCTTTGGAAAAAGTACCGCCTTCTGCGATCAGCTTTTGCCGTGCTTTGTCCAGCGCATCATGCGTGAGATAGGGAATGCCGCTCGGCCCCTGGAACTGCAGGATCAGCCCGACACAGGATTCGTTCTGCAATTGCGGACCATAGGCGACGCCCTCGCCAAAATAGCCGCACTCGCCTTCGCGCATTTCAAGATCATCCTGCTGGCGCACGCCCGAAAGTGTATAGCGGAACTGATCAAACGTATGGCGGTGGCGCGGTGTGCCATAGCCTTTGGAATGGGAAATCCAAGTGTAGTCCATTTGCACGCCCTCAAGGCCCGTCTCAAGCGGAAAGGTCTTGGCGATAATCTGACCCTCGCGGCCGATCGATTGCTCTTCGGCGGCGATGTCAGCAGTGGCGACAATGATGACCTTGCGGGACATGAAATCCTCCTGATTTGTTGCCGAGAACTTTATACGATCCGGCCGTGCTAATCAAAGCGGGGCGCATAGGTCATTCTGGAAATTGCGCAGCATTTATCCGGGATCGTCATGATATTGAGCGCGATCCCGGCTCTTCGCTTCGCTTCCGGCGGGGATTATGTCTTTTCACTCCCGCTTCAAGCCCACCTTGCCCACGATAGGCGTCCAGCGGGCGATATCGGCTTCCAGTGTCCGCCGCGTCTTCTCCGGCGATGCATCGAGCACGGGTTCAAATCCAGCGGCATACATGAGTTTGCCGATCTCCGGATCGTTCATCACCTTGCGCGAAGTATCGCCGATTTTCTGCAAAATGTCTTTTGGCGTGCCCGCTGGCGCAAACAAGCCATAAAAGCCCTGCGCGATAAGATTGGGCACACCCGCTTCAACTCCCGTTGGCACATCGGGCAAATTGGGCAGGCGCGCCTCTCCGGTCACAGCCAGCAGCCGCAACTTTCCGGCCTTGTGCAATTCGGTGATCTGCCCGGTCATGACAGGCACGATCATCGGCAATTGCCCGGCGATAAGATCGGTGAGCGCAGGCCCGCCACCGCGATAGGGCACATGCGCCATATCGCCCGCACCGGTGAGTGTTTTGAAGAGTTCGCCGAGAAGATGATTGAGCGAGCCCGAGCCCGGCGTGCCATAGGAGATCTTGCCGGGATTATTCTTGGTATAGTCGACAAGTTCTTTCAACGTCTTGACCGGAATATCTGGGTGCACGCCAAAGGCCAGATTGCTGACGACGAGCATGGCGATGTGATCGAAATCTTTCACCGGGTCGAAAGGCGCAGGATGAGAAATCACGGGCGTGATGACCTGCGTGCTGATCGAACCGATCAGCAAGGTGTAGCCATCCGGTTTTGCCCGCGCGGCTGCCGCTGCTCCCGTCGCGCCGCCTGCGCCGCCCATGTTTTCCATAACGACAGAACCCATCAACTGCCGCATCTTTTCGCCCCAGGGACGTGCGACTGCGTCGGTCGCGCCACCTGGCGCAAACGGCACGATGACGCGCACTGTGCGCTCGGGATAGCTGGTCTGGGCAAGGGCTTCGGGCGCGAGCAGCGCTGAAACAGCCATCGATATCGCGAACAAATTCGTACGCATGCTCCCTCCGATGTCTTCGCTTAAAGGCCGCTGTCGCGCCACGCCATGGCTGCGGATGCTGGCGCGGCAGGATCGACCTTGTCCCAGGCTTGCGCGGCGATGCGCCATTCGCCCTGGTCTTTCACCAACAGCAGCATTTCGACCGTGCGATCGACGCCTGCGCCGTTCTCGATGGCTTCGCAGGAGGCCACCGCAATGGCGATTGTGCCGAAAACGATGATCCTCGCGCCGGTGACGCTTTCCTCGAACGAGCGCAATGTACTCTTGGACAGCCGCTTCATCCGCTCGACGAAGTGCGGCACGCTCTGCGCTTGCACGGGTCGCGCGGACGCAAAGAGCGCCGCGCCGGGCAGGAAGTCGGCTTCATAGGCTGCCCAACCTGCCTCGCGCCGCTCGTCCCAGCTGAGGTTGGCAAATTGCGCGTCGATGAGCTTGCGGATGGCCGCGATATCTGCGTCTTCGCCCATGGCGTCAGGCCTGGATTTGCATCAGGCTGCCGACAGCTGGCGGGTTGGTCTTGCCAAGCTTGCCGCGCAGGTTTTTTAGCACGGACCATAGCACCGCCTGGTTGCTGTTCACGACAGGTTTGCCAAGCGTCTTTTCCGTCGGAGCAACCGCGTCGATCTGCGTGGTCGCTGCGCAACTGAAGAAAATCGCATCGGCGTCTTTCGTATCGTGTTTGACTGCAAGGTCGTGCCATTCTTCCGGTGTCACAGTCACGAATTTCGATGCAGGCAGCGCCAGCGCCACATTGCCCACAGCCTTTATGCCGATTTTGTTGAGATAAAAAAGGATCTCGTCATTGTTCGGATAGGGCGTGATGACGACCACCGACTTGATGCCAAAAGCCTTGAACGCATCGCCCACAGCAGCGCTGGTGGATATCGAGGGAATGCCAGCGGCTTTTTCCATGATGTCGAGAATGCGCCGCTCGCCTTCGGGGCCCTCTTTCATGGAAGACGCCGTGCAGTTATAGACCATGAGATCAGGCGAACATTCCGCCAGCATTTGGGTTGCTAGTGTGATCTCCGGTTCGAGTTTGGCGACGGGCGCCGACCATTTGCCGGCAATCCGCGCGCGCATCATGTGTATGCCAAGTTCGGGCGGGGCATGCCGGTGAAATTGCTCCTCGCAGGTGCGGTTGACTGCGGGCACAATGACGCCGACATGCGCCCGTTGCTGCGCGCCCAAGAGTGCTGATGCGCTCATATCTGTTTCTCCAATTGTGAGGATTTGTTTTTCGATAGGTCATTTTGGCCAAACAACGCTGCACGATGGTTGGCGATGACGTGCTGGCAATGATCCGCGCCCATCTGGATACGCCCGTGAATGGGCGCTATGGCGAGCGGCGCATTTTGTGCGAACAGCGCGTCCCAGTCGCGTTCGATCATCTCCATATCGGCAAGGGCAAGCCAGTCGAACTTTTGCAACAAGGTGTTGCGGATGAAGTCGGGCTGCGCCAGCCAATTGCTGTCACGCCGCAGGACGGATTCGCTGGGATTGTCGAGCATGTCGGTATTGAAGGAATCGGTCGTAAATAAAGTCCGGCTGTTCTTCTCCCACAGCCAGCTCGTGCCCAGCATGCGCAAGGGCGCTTGATGAATTTTGATATCGGGGAAGCCGAATTCGGCAAGCGTGTCCCCCATTTGCATGTGCCGCACAGGCGCGGTTGTCGCACGAAAGCCGGACACGTGGAACAGCGCCGCCTGTGGCACGACATTGGCCGTAACGACCTTGGCGTTGGGAAACGCATCAAGAATGCGTCCGTGATTGCCGAGGCATTCAAGCTCTATGCGTGTTGCATAAAGATGCAACTGCCGCACGCCAATCAGTTCGCGCAACGATGCCAGAATAGAGTCGCCATGCAATGCGATGCCTGAATCAACGAGAATGGCTCTCTCATCATCCATGATAAGGTATTCGTTATAGGGTTCAAATCCGCGCGTGCCGGGAATATGCCAGGTGATGCGGTCATCGATCTCGACAACGTCGGTGAGCACATAGATGTAATCGGCAAGTTTCTCGATCCGGCTCATGCTGCAAGTCCTTTGGCGCGTTTGAGTCCCGCCTCGAATATATCGGTGAGCTCAGCCGGATTGGTAATGACGCCGCCATGCGAGGGCCCGATCAGTTTGACGGGATTGGCCTTCAGGAATGCACGCAATTCGGTGATCAGCGGCGTGGCGTCTACGTAACGTGCCCAGTTCAGCGCGCGGCTGATGACGACGCTGGTGTCTTCAGGACGAATAGGCGTGGGCAATTCTTCAGACGTCATCCCGCACTGACCCGCTTCGTGATCATGTGTATAGGGAAAGGAATCTGCAACGGCGAGAAATTGGATATCCGGCTCATAACCCCACAAGGTATTGGGCAGATCATGAATCACAGCCGGTTTCATCACCAGCCTGCGGCCGCCCAGATCAACGCTGTCCTCGGCTTTCATCGGCTGAAAATGCTGGCTGAGATGCGGCATGAACAAGTGATAATTGCGCAAATCACCGATGATTTTAACATCCGGATATTCGGCGCAAAGAGGCTCCAGATTACCCATATGCGGTGATTCTGGATGAGTCGGGAAAATATAATCGAGCTTGCGTCCGTTGAGCACTTTGGCCAGATCGCGCTTGAGTTCAGGCCAGCCCATCGGCATCACGGTGTCGATGAGCACGGTTTTCTGTGCGCCCATGATCAGGAATGCGTTATTGTGATTGTGCAGATATTTCTCGCCGTCGCGCACGACGAGACACCAGCCGAACCACCATGTATCCGGTGCGATCAGGCGCGGAAGTCCCGTGGTGGCGTTTTGAGAAATGATCCAGGCTCCGCTCATGGTCTGCTTACTCCGCTTTTATATTCGCAGCTCGCGCCACTTCGCCCCAGCGCTTCACTTCGCTTGCGATGAAGGCATGGAATTCTTCCGGCGTTCCAGGCTTGGCGATAGCGCCAAATTTCGCCACGGATTCGAGCAATTCCTTGTCGCGCAGGGCATCGTTGATCAGGCCATTCAGACGTACGACAACATCGCGCGGCGTACCCGCAGGCGCTGCAACCCCGGTTATGATTGCAACAACGATATCCGCACCCGCTTCCTTCAGGGTCGGCACCTGCGGCGCCTGATCGAGCCGAGCGTCGCCGGTAACGGCAAGGCCTGTGAGTTTCTTGTCATCGACAAGCGGTATCAGCGACAGCGGATTCTCGAACAAAACCTGTATATGTCCGCCTGTGACGTCCTGAACCGATTGCGCGCCGCCTTTATAAGGCACATGTGTCATCGGCATGCCCGTGCTCAGCTTGAACATTTCGCCGAGCACATGCTGGGGCGTGCCTATGCCGGAAGAACCGTAATTGAGTTTGCCGGGATTGGCTTTGCCCCAGGCCACCAGTTCAGCGACAGTTTTTGCAGGCACTGAGGGATGGCTGACCAGCATGAGCGCGCTGTCAAAAGCGCGCGCGACAAGTTCATAATCTTTGAGCAGATCGTAGCCGGCATTGGCGTTGATGGCTGGATTGATCGCATAAACGCTGGTCGTTCCAAACAACAGGGTATAGCCATCCGGCTCTGCGCGGGCGACACGGCGCGCGCCCACGACGCCGCTCGCCCCGACCGTATTTTCGACAATGAACTGCTGATTGGTTTTCGTACTCAGGAATTCCGCGAGCCTGCGCGCTGTCACATCGATAGCGCCGCCGGCCACGAACGGCACGACGAGCCGCACCGCACGCGAAGGATAGGATTGTGCCTGAGCGCCTGTGCTGCAGGCCAGTCCAGCGAGTACAAGGCAAGCGAAAAACTTGGCTAAGACCGCCATTGAAAGCTCCCCCCGGTTCATTCTACCTGTACGCCCGATGCCGCCACCAGTGGCGCCCATTTGGCTTTCTGGTTTTCCATATAGGGTATCATTTCCGCGGGCGTCATGCCCGAAATTTCCGCGCCAACGGCTGATAATTTCGCCGCCACCTGGGGATCACGCATGCCATCGCGCAAGGCCTTCGCGTAGAGATTGATGATCCCGTCTGGCGTGCCGCGCGGCGCAACCACGCCAAACCATGAGACCGCGTCGGCGCCCTCTATGCCTTCTTCCCTGAAGGTCGGCACATCAGGCAGCAGCGGCGAGCGCGAGGCGCTGGCGACCGCAAGGGCGCGCAGCGTCCCGGCCTGAACATGCGAGAGAAACGTTGGTATCTGCTCAAACACGAATTGCACCTGGCCGGACAAGAGGTCCGTCACAACAGGGGCCGAGCCACGATATGGCACGTGAGTGAAGACGACATCGAAACGGCTTGAAATCAACGCGCCGTAAATATGCATGGGCGTGCCGACGCCGCCTGATCCAAAATTGAATTTGTTCGGTTGCGATTTCAGCAGTGCAACGAATTCTTTCAGGTTCTTCGCTGGCACGGCGGGATTGATGACGAGAACATTAGGGGATGTCGCCAGCACCGCGATCGGCGAGAAATCCTGCACGGGATCATAAGGCGCGACTTTGAAAAGATGCGGTCCTATCGAGAAAATCGAGGCATTGGCGGCCAGCAATGTACAGCCGTCTGGCGGCGCCGAGCGCACCGCTGTGATCGAAGAGACCGCAGCGCGGCCGCCCGCGCGATTTTCAACGAATGTATTCCGGTTGAGCGAGCTCTTGAGTTTATCTGCGCCCAGGCGTGCGATCAGATCGGGCGTGCCGCCAGCAGGTCCGCTGACGATGATCTTGATCGTGCAATCGGGCGCATCCTGCGCGTGAACGGCCGCGCACGGCCAAGCCAGAGTGAACACCAGAAGTGCTCGCTGCATAATGCCCATGGCGTCCTCCCGCTGTGCATCGTCCCGGTGAAATGAGACAGCCCATTCAGGCCTTGATATGTATTCCGGCGCAGGTTTGCACGCACGGCCTCCCCGGGCAAGCCGTCTGGCTCAGTTCGTGCTTTTGTCCATAACGGCCAGAACATCACATTGGATGAGTTTGCCGCGATCCAGAACGGCATGCATGGTCTGGCGGGCCGGGCGGGCCGCTGCGTCAGGAAACATCTTTACCCATTCCGCATTCACCGCTTTCCGGTCACTGAGGTCGGGCATCTGCACGTTGAGTTTGAGAATGTTGTCTGTGCTTCCCCCGGCTGACTTCATGATGTCCGCCACACGTTGAAACATGAGGGCCGCCTGCTCTTCCAGCGTGCCTGGCTGGTCCGGTTTTGCCGGATCGATGCCGTTCACGATGCCGGTTACCAGAATGTTGCCCAGTTGTGCTGCAGCAGGAATAGGATTGGAGTGACCGAAAGCATCTGAATATATGGCTTTGCGTCGCGGCATGGTTTCCCCCTCTTGTTGTCCGGTGATCAGAAGCCACTTCCCGCTGTCCGTCAAGACGACATCCGATGTGCAAAAACACACATCATGCCAGACGCCTCCATGACAGTTGTCGCATCAAGTTTGAGATCGCGTCATCGCGTGCAGGACACAGGGGCCAGACATGAACCGCCGCACATTTCTCCATTCGCTCAGCGCGACAATAGCAACCGCCGCATTGATGCCAGCGGGCATTGAACCAGCTGCGGCTGCGGTCAATCTTGCCTTGCCGGTTGCGCCAGCTTCGAAGATTCTTGGCCGTGCGCAGAAGGCGCCGGAAATCGTGCCTTTTCCAGCCAATTATGCCGGGGGCATGATTGTCATTTCGCTCAGCCGCAAGAAGCTATATCTCACTATCGGCGAGGGCCGCGCCATTGCCTATCCTGTGGCGGTAGGCAAGGCGGGTAAAGCCTGGACAGGTATGGCGCGGATTGCTGGCAAGCAGGCCAACCCCGCCTGGATCCCGCCTGCCGATGTTAAGCACGACAATCCCAATCTGCCCGACATCATCCCCGGCGGCGCGCCGAATAATCCCATGGGCCCACGTGCGATCGTGCTGGATCGCTCCGAGATCGCCATTCACGGCACGACAGCGTCCATGCGCAAGTCGATTGGTTCGGCCGCAAGTTATGGCTGCATCCGCATGTATAATGAAGATGTGGTCGATCTGTTTGATCGTGTGCGGGTTGGAACACCGGTCGTGGCGATAGGGTGAGGCGCACGCGCTCTTTATTGCGGCTCGATGCCTGCTTTCTTCCCGGTTTCCACTGCAATGCGAATTTCGTTTTGTAGAAACGCGCTGAGCTCATCAGGCTTAGAGCCTTTCGGTTCCAGTCCCATGGAGTGAAGCCGGTCGATCACATCGCGTTGTTTCAGGAAGTTGGCGATTTCTGCGGATAACTTGTTCTTGATCTCGGCAGGCGTTCCCGCGGGTGCGAATACGCCAAACCAGACCATCTGATTAAAGGCGGGCAGCCCTGCCTCCGCAGAAGTCGGTATATCCGGCATACTGGCTGATCTCCGTGGACCCGAGACGGCAAGGGCGCGGACTGCGTTTTTCGCAGCCGGCTCCTTCAAGGTAACTGACGTTGCAATGACAAGTTGCACTTCATTTGCGGCAAGCGCCTGAATGGTAAGCGCCTCGCCTTTATATCCAACATGTGTAAGATCAATGCCCGCCAGAGATTTGAAATATTCGGTGGAAAGCCGCGCGCCAGCGGCATAAGAGCCGTAATTGAGTTTTCCCGGACTGGCTTTTGCCAGAGCGATGAATTCCCGCAGAGTTTTGGCGGGCAAGGATGGATTGATCGCGATGATGAAGTCGGTTTCAACAAGCTGGCTGACGCCATCAAGTTCTTTGACGGGATCAATGGGCATGTCCTTGACTGTAGCCGCAGCTGTAGCCAGGGACGGGGAGGCGATGAGCAGCGTATAACCGTCGGGCTTTGAACGCGCCACAGCCGTTGGTCCTATCATTCCATTGCCGCCAGCCCGGCTTTCAACGACGACGGTTTGCTTCCATTCATTCGTCAGGTGAGTAGCCAGCAAACGGCCCGCCAAATCCGTTGCACCGCCGGGCGGAAATGGATTGATGAGTTTGATGGGCCCTGCGGGATAGTCTGCCGCGCGAACCATGAAGGAAGAGAACACTGCAAACATAGCTGCTGCGCAAATAAACAAGCGCCGGTAAGTCCTGTTCATTGATTTTGCTCCCGATCTGCTATTGCGGCTCAATGCCTGCACGCTTGGCTGTTTCAACGGCGCGCTTGATATCCTGCGAGAGGTAGCGCGACATGGCCTCCGGCGTCGAGGCGCGTGGCGTCAATCCGGCACCTTCCATCTTAGCAATGACATCAGGTTGTTTGACGAATTTAGCGACTTCAGCAGCGATCTTGTTCTTGATCGCGGGTGGCGTGCCTGCGGGCGCGAACAGTCCGAACCAGACCGTGGTATCGAAGGCTGGCAAGCCAGCCTCTTCTGCCGTCGGTACATCCGGAAATACCTTGGAGCGCGTATCGCCTGTCACTGCAAGAATACGCACTTCGCCACGTGCAGCAGGCTCTTTCAATGTGACCGTTGTAGCAAGCCCCAACTGTACTTCGCCCGAGGCGACTGCCGCCACCATCAGCGCTTCGCCCTTGTATCCGACATGAGTGATGTCGACGCCTGCGATGCTGTTGAAATATTCTGACGTCAACCGCGAGCCCACAGCAAACGAACCATAATTCAATTTTCCCGGATTGGCCTTGGCATAGGTGATGAGTTCTTTAAGTGATTTGACCGGCAGTTTTGAATTTACGGCGACAACATATTCGGTGTGGATAAGTTGGCTCACGCCTTCAAGCTCTTTTTCCGGATCAATCGGCATGTCTTTCATGGATGTGACAGCGGTCGCGATGGAAGGCGCCGCCAGCAGGATTGTATAGCCATCAGGTTTCGAACGCGCCGCAAACGTGGGACCAAGCATGCCATTGCCGCCGGGTTTGTTGTCGACGATCACAGTCTGCTTCCATTGATCGCCGAGATAGGCGGCCAGCAGGCGGCCAACGAGATCTGTGCTGCCACCAGGCGGGAACGGGATGACCAGCCGTATCGAGGAAGATGGATAGTCCTGTGCGTTAGCCGGTGCTGCGGAAACTGCGGCGACTACAGTAAGCGCAGCAGCCAAGACCAGTCGAATTGTTTTCATTGTTGGCTCCCGTTTCATTGCGGCTCGATGCCCGCGAATTTTGCGACATCGACCCAGATTTGAGCATCCTTCACAAGGAATTTCTGAAACTCGTCCGGGCTTGACGCCTTGCCGGTCAGGCCGAATCCATCGAGCTTTTCGATCACGTCGGGGCGGCGAACGAATTGAGCAATTTCGGCAGCGATCTGCCGCTTGATATCGGCAGATGTTCCTGCAGGCGCATGCACGCCAAACCACAAAGCCGGGTCAAATCCCTTGATGCCTTGCTCCTGCGCTGTTGGCACATCCGGCATGGAGGGGATACGCGCATCCCCCGACACAGCTATGATCTTGATCGCCCCCTGGGCGGCTTTTTCTTTCATCGTCACGGCGGTTCCCACCACCATATGCACTTCACCTGCAGCCAAGGCTGCCACAGCAAATGACTCGCCCTTGTAAGAGACGTGCGTCATTTTAAGTTGCGACAGCTGATTGTAAAATTCTGCGATCAGGCGATTGCCTGCTGCATAGGTGCCGAAATTGAGTTTGCCCGCATTGGCTTTGACATAAGCGTTGAATTCGGCAGCGTTCTTCACTGGCAACTGGCCATTGACGGCGACGACAAAGACGCTTTCGACAACTTGCGAGACGCCTTCGAGATCCTTTACCGGGTCAATCGTTGCATCCTTGATCAGCGCGCGGACTGTCGTCACTGAGGGCACGCCAAAAAGTAGAGTATAACCGTCATTTTTTGCACGCGCCACCGCCGTCATGCCAATCAGGCCATTGGCGCCTGCGCGGTTTTCGACAATCACCGTCTGCTTCCACTGATTACCGAGATAGGTGGCGAGCAGTCGCGCCGTCAGATCGGAACTGCCGCCCGGAGGAAGCGGCACGATAATGCGAACCGGCCCAGCCGGATATTCGGCGGCGCCCGCTGGACACGTGAATAACGCGATCACACCAAGTGCAAACGCACTTGCCGTCATTCGAACCGTGCGCGAAATACCCGTCATCATGTCTCCTCCCGTTTTCCGGGAGCGTGGCACAAGATAGGCTCGCCGCCAAGTTTGAACGGTCAGACGATAGCCTTGGCCGTACGGCGATAGATGGGGAGTGTCTTGAACACGCTGCTGGGTTCAATCAGGCCTTCGGCGACGGCCCTCGAAACGAGCGGCTCCGTCTTTTTCCAGCCATCCGAGCCGTTATAGAATACGACCAGACCATCCGTGCGCGTCTGTTTGCAGAGCCGCCGCAGCACTTCCCAATCTGTGTGGCCGCCGTAGGAATCTTGCTGATGGGAGCGGAATTCGCACAAGTGGAAAACGCTCGTTACATCAAAAACAGGCATCAACCGGCCTTCGAACGTATAGATATCGCTGAAATAGCAGATGTAGTGATGGGCAAGTTGCGGCTGTGCTATTATCAGTTTTTCGTATTCTTTTTCTTCCTGCGGCGCAGCGGTTATTGAAATGACGACATTGCCCTTGCCCGCTTTCATACATTCAACGCCGACAAGGTGATGCCCGCCGGAGCCGAAGTGGTAGATCACCGAATTGGCGATTTTTCGCTCCGCGATCATCTCCACGAAATGCAGGTCGCATGGACACAGCTCGAGTTCGAGGCCCCAGTTGGCATCCCAGATATTCAGCATCGTTGATTTCCCTCTCCAGTCATTCGCCCGCTGCGGGTTGCGCTGCGGACGGTTCAGCAAAAGCCTGCGCATTGGCAGGCGAAGTCAAGCCATCAAGTTGCTCCATCGCCTCGGCCAGCTCGACCACCCGGCGGGCGGAGGCGGCCCATTGCGCAACGATGCGAAAGTTATCGACGAGCCAGGAAATGGCCGCCTGCGCAGGACCGAACGCTGCCGCTACTCGCGCAACGTCCCCAAGCGACATTTCGCCAGCCAGGAACTTTGGCGCGGCCAGCAGCAGCGGGACTGTGGCGATCATCAACCCGTTGGAATTCGTGATCCAGGTGATATGGCCATGTGTGCGAATGGCGCTCAACCAGCGCTGCACGATTTTGCCATAGGCTTCACCGGATTTTGTGTGTTCCTCTTCGGCGCGCCGTGTTGCGGCGATCTCCTCGGCGCGGTCGCGCAGAAGGGTCAGTGTCGAGCGAAAAGCAGCTTCGGCCTCGTTGCGGGCGGCTATTTTCCAGATCAGCGAACGGCCGATGAGCGTGATCAGTCCAGACGTAAAGACGCCATAGGCCAGCGCGGCCAGCACGAAATAGGCCGGGAGGTCAAAAGAAATGCCGCCTAGTGACACATGAAATCCACCGCCGACATTCCACAGGATGCTGAAGAAGGCGATGGCGGAAAGAAGCGCTGTCAGCAAGCCGATCACGAGATCGGTGAGATGTTCGACCGTCATGCGTACATCGTCCGCGATGCGATATTCCGGATTGGCAGGCTCATGACCGGAGGCTTTGAGGCGCTGGAAGCGGAGCGAACCCATCCAGCGAGCCAGCAATTTGCGGGTGATCCATTCGCGCCAGCGCACCTGCAAGGTTTCTCGTGTAAGGACGATGCAGACGCCAATGCCCGCCGTCATGAACACCAGCACGGGAAGTATGGCGACCACGCCCCAAAGCGTCGCGCCATCGCGCTTCTCAAGGGCGTCAAAAAACCAGCCCTGCCAGCGGTTCGCCAGCACATTGACGCCCATCATCACGCACAGGGAGCCGGCAAGCGCAATGGTCAAGAACCAGGCTTGTCTGCGTGTTGCTCCGCCCCACCAGCCCTTCGTCAGGGCGTGAAAAGCGCGGGCAATCCGGCGCACTTCCGGCAGCGCGCCTTTATGTTTGTGGCCGATTTCCTCGCCCGTCATAGATTGTCCAAATTCCGGCCTGGCAAAGCTCAACTGCGTCTCTGCTTGCACGGCAAGCTAGATCATGAGCGGAAGCGCTCATAAAAACATGGCAGTGTCATAATTGCGAGAAAATTGTGCCCGGTTTGGGGTGAGGCGAATAGGTGCATGGTTAATGCCGAAGCCATTGTCCGCGCCAGCCAGCAAAAATAACACACCTCCGGCCCGCGTCTTTCACACCGGGGGGGCCGCAAATCAGCCCTTCATGATTGGGAATTCGATTTTTACTTGAGCCAATTGCAAAACCGCGATTGCGCGCTGATTTTTCGCCCTGAAAGGGAATAAATCGAGGCATCCGGGTCCGAACCTGGCATGGTGTTTCCACGACAAATCACCAACAGGCGAGTGCCTCGAAATGCCTCTGCGCGAGACGCTATC
>CANJJI010000083.1 GCA_947474545.1 Beijerinckiaceae bacterium
ATCTCGCCGTGCTCCGGCACATGGCGTTGAACGTCATGCAAAAAGACGGTGGAAAAGTATCCCTGCGCGGCAAGATCAAAAAAGCAGGGTGGGATGACGCATACCTGTCAAGACTTCTGACCCTGTTTTGAAATGCGATTGCCCTGCCTCACCCCGCCAATCTTCAGTGTTCGTGCATTGCAAGATGAGGATGTTGGCGTTAAGCCCGTCGAAATCTGGCCGGCTGGGCCAAAGGAGATTCAAAATGGAATTCAGGCATATCGGCAAATCGGGTTTGCGCGTCTCCACGCTTGGCATTGGCTGCAACAACTTCGGTGGCCGTAATGATGAGGAGTCATCGCGCAAGGTGCTGCACGCCGCACTGGATATCGGAATCAATTTTTTCGATACAGCCGATGTCTATCCGGTCGGTAAATCAGGTGAATCCGAAGCGATCATGGGCCGGGCGCTCGCAAGCCATCGCAAGGATATCATTCTTGCGACGAAATTTGGCTTGCCGATGGGGCGCCTCACATCCGGGAATTTTGGCGGCGGCAATGCTTCGCGCTCTTATGTCATCAGCGCGATTGAGGACAGCCTCAAGCGCCTCAACACCGATTATATCGATCTCTACCAGTTGCATTTTCCCGATCCGGTGACCCCGGTCGAGGAGACACTTCGCGCGCTGGACGACGCCGTGCGCGCCGGAAAGGTGCGTTATATCGGCATTTCCAACATGCCAACTTGGCAGGTCGTGGATTCCCTTCATGCTTCCGATCGCATGAACGTCGAACGTTTTATTTCAAGCCAGAACCAGTACAGCCTGCTGGCGCGCGATGTGGAAGCCGAGCTTATGCCGGCGTTATCGCATCATGGGCTGGGTCTGTTGCCGTTTTTCCCTCTGGCGGGTGGTTTTCTCTCCGGAAAATACCGCCGCAATATGGCTATGCCGCAGGGGCGTCTGGCGAAATCGCAAAACCTCGCCGACATGTTTCTCACGGATCAGAATTACGAAATCGTCGAGAAGCTCGACGGATTCTGCGAGAGCCGTGGCATCACAATGTTGCAGCTCGCGTTCCGCTGGCTGCTTGCGCATGATGTCATTCCCAGCGTCATCGCGGGCGCCAGCACGCCCGATCAGGTCAGGCAAAATGCAGATGCGGTAGCTGGCGCATTAAGTGCGGAGGACATGGCGGAAATCGAAAAAATCGCGGGCAACGCTCCGCACCGTTTCTGGGTGCATTGAGTAATCAGCCTGCCTTGGGGCCATTTTCAAGCCGCTCCGCCATTGAATGGCGCTGCGGCCACGCCCATGCCCAGAAGACCAGCATAAACAGGGCGCCGCCGGCAATCGTCGCCTGCAGACCGGCAAAATTCGCAATCCATCCCATCAGCACGGCGCCCAGTGCGGGCAGGCCGTAGGCGAAGATGATGAACAGGCTCATGACGCGTGCGCGAAAGTTCTGTTCCACGCTGTTTTGAACCAGCGTCTGCGCGGCAACATTTCCCGACAGCATGAACGCGCCCATGATCGCGAGAAAAACTGCGGCCACATGGATCGATGCAAATTGCATCGCAAGCATAAGCGAAAGTCCGGTGATAATGGTCGAGAAAATGAGCAGGGCGGTCAATCCGCTCATCTCACCACGCCGCGCCAGCACCAGACTTGCCAGCAACGCGCCTATACCGATAGCGGCCAGCAGCAAAGCGAGCCCCGTCGGTCCAGCTTCAAAAACCTTGCCTGAAATACCTGGCATCAGTTCGATGACCGGACGTATAAAGAAGCTCGTCGCGCCCAGCATGATCATGACAAACCGGATGCCTTTGTGCCGCCAGGCATAGACGATGCCCGATCCGATCTCCTTGAGCAGTCCATCGGAAGCAGCCCGCGTGGAGCGCCGTTCTTCGATATGGATGGATTGCAGCAACCAGAAGAACAGAAGGAAACTCAGCGAACATAAAATCATGACTGCGCCGGTGCCGATCCAGACGATAAGGCCGCCGGCAATTCCGGGGCCAACGATGCGCGATGCATTGAACGAGGCTGAACCCAACGCAATGGCGGAGGAAAGATCTCGCTTGCTGACCATCGCATTGACAGCCGCCATGCGTGCGGGCTGACCAAGGGATTCCGCTGATCCAAAGCACATGGTGATGACGATCAGCAGGCCGATGTTGATCCAGTTCATCAGGATGAGAAAAGCCAGCACAGCTGTCAGAACGCCCGCCATGATCTGGCTGATCCGGATGATGCGCATGAAGCCAAACCGATCGGCAAAGGCGCCCGAAAAAATCGCCAGCGCTACGGTCGGCACGAGATCGGCGAACGCCACCGCGCCAAGCCATGTCGTAGAATGTGTCAGCTCCCAGGCGAGCCAGCCGATGGCTGTGCGGTACATCCAGCGGCCGATACTCGCCAGTGAATGGCCCAGCCAGTAAGTCCGGAACAGCGGAATGCCAAGGGCACGGCCCGCGCCGCCAAGTAAGCCAGAAAGTGCCAAGATCATGTCCGGGTGTTGGCCAGCAGGTGAGCTGGTGATGTCTGCTTATAGGCATGATGGGGCAGGCAGGTAAATGGTATGGGCGCACGGCGAGCATGCAGCACCGGCATGGCCCGGCCTCCCGCGAATTCACGGCAGCTTGCGCGCCTGTTCGATCATGGCGCGCAAGAGCGGGCTGGGTACGACGATGCGGCCCTTGTCGTCATAGAGGCCGCGATAGAGATCTTCCAGTTTGGGAATAATGCGCTTGTCATAGGGCGCAAGCACAGCCCATTCGCCGAGGTTTGTGATGAAGCGCAGCTGGCCCCTGTTTCCATAAGTTGAGGACAGGTGAGATTTTACATCCTTTGCGCCATTGCCATAAACGAAATGAAACGTCGCCACGAGTTTGCCAATCAAATCGTCGCTCACTGAGTCCGGCTCGATCTGCTTCATGAACGTGAGAAAGCGTATGGGAAAGATGGCGTGCGAGACGTCTTCGATGCGACCGCCCGGCATGTATTTCCAGGTTAAAGAGCCAGCTTCTCCGGCGTGCATCTGGTTCTTGGTATAGGTTAGAATGTCGAGCGTGAGCTTGCGATATTTTGCTGCTTTGGCTTCACGATCCGGCAATCCTGCATCCCGGTAGAGATGATAAAGCGCTGCGATTTGTTCGCCATAGGCCGTGATCATATTGAGGGGAAGAAGCGGCGAAGTGCGAAAGCCGGAAAGTTCGGAACACGAAGTGACCAGAGGCGCTTCGGGCGCCTTCATGGCGACTCCGCCATCGGCAGCCACAAGGCGGCGCTCGAAATATTGCGCATTGGCCTCGAAAAACGCGATCGCCGGGATGATGTTCGCCCGGTCCGCAGGCAGAAGACGCGCGGCTTCATCGACAAGCCAATGGTAGATCAACTGCAAGTAAGGCGCAGCAATAGCGGCATTGTGTACTTCAAACGCGACATGCACTCCGCAACTGTAGCGCGAAGAAAGCCATACCGATTGCGCCTCTCCGGTAAACGCATCCTTTGCGCCCGTCGTTCCGGCAGCGAGCTTGCGCAATTGGTTGATCTGATCGAGTCCCGTTTGAAGATAGGCTGGATTATGCGTTGTGCGGTAACGGATCACAAGCGCCTGCGCGACCGGATAAATACCCCAGGCATTGGGGCTGCCATCGGCGATACTACTGGCAAAACTCTGGCGAGCTTCGGCAAGGCCCGGTGCAAGCGGCGTTTTTTGTACATCGGGCGCTTGCGCGGCAGCCGATGCTGCGAAAAGCAGCCAAAAGAAAAAGGGGAGATTGCATAGCAATCCCCCCCGCTGAATTGTAAGGGCTCTTTTGCCTGCGCTCATCGCCACGCATCGATAGAAACAGTGGCGTTTTTCATCCGCGTGCCTTCATAAATGCGCCAGGCGCCCTGGGTCTCGCCACCGGTTACGACGATGTTGATCTCATGCGCCTGATAGACTTTCACAAGCTCATCCGGTTTGGCCTTGAGATTGGTCGCATAGGGCTCGACGCCAGCGACCGCGAGCGGATGAATGAGGGTCTGCACCCACATTTCGTTCCAGTATTCCCGCGCCGGCAATTTGGCGTTGGCCGCCATCCAGTCGATCAGCTTCTGGCGGGTATCAAAGCCCTTGTCGACATAGAGTTTGGCGACAATGGGATCCATGATCACAAGCGGCGATTGGCGCGCATCAGCTGCAGTCAGGCAGCGCAGCATCTTGTCTTCCCAGTGCTCGCGAGGCCCAAAGCCTGAGGACATATACCGTCCGCCGCGGAACACAGTTACTGTGGAATCCGTCGGCTTGAAGCCATAGCGCGCATGCATGGGCTCCCACGGGCTTGCCTCTTCATTTTCAGCAAAGACGAAACCATAGGAGAGCGGATTGCCAAGCGTGCCCATATAGGTATCGCCCGGCGTCGAGCCGCCTTGCAGGTTCTGCGACAACAGGTTCCACGCCCGGCCTATTGTGGCATTGGAGTGGCTGTAAGGGCCCGTTGCGCCGATGCCGCAATTCATGCCGATTTCGTTACGGATGGGCCCATTGACGACGCCGATGCCTGCAAACGATGTGGTGCTGGAAGATTTCGCCGTCACACCGCTCGAAGCCATGGCAAGGATGACCGGTAGATATTCCGGTTTGGCCCCGGCCATCACGGCGTTGACAGCAACCTGTTCGACATTGAACTCCCAGTCCTCGCGGAAAGCCGTTGGTGACAGCCGTCCGACGATCTTGTCGCGCGGATGGCTCGTACCTTTCAGCATCGCGTTGACGCGTTCTTCGGTCGGCAGGATGATCGGCAGGAAATCTGTCCAGAAATTCCGCTCGAACAAGGCCCGGATATTGTCTTCCGTGTCTGCCTCAAGGAAACGCGGATTGGACCGCTCGAAGCTCATGCCCTTCAAGTCATTGTCGTTGAGTGCGCTGGTGAGCCCCTCAATGATCTCCTGCATGAACGGTCGCTTGCTGATCGGGTCGACGCCCTCGATATAGGCGCGAAGATCACCGGCAGATTTATCCACCAGCGGCTGGGGCACGAAGGCCTGCCGGGCTGTCGGCATGCCGTTGGCGGTCGCGACGGATTTCGCCAGCCGCGCGAAGACATGGGTATGAATGGCAATCGAGGGAATGCCGGCTTTTTCAAGTTCCAGGGCCAGCCCCACGACCGTGGGGCTACAGGTGCTTCATAAGCCTACGCCGAGAATGGCCGCATCGCCATTGGCGGCGACTTTGGCGCGCATTTCCGGATCATCGACCCAGCTTTCCCGCGGCTTGATCATCACTGTTTTGACGCTGGGAATATGTTGGGCGAACCAGTCTTTCAACTCGTTCATGAACACTTCGGAATTGTCGAACAGGCAATCCACGAGATAGACGATTTTGCCGTCCAGGCTGGGAAGCCTCTGTGCAAGGCGCTTGCCCGCGACCTTCGGCGCGAAACCGCGCGGGTCATGTACGGTGATTTTGTCCGCCATATGCTCCTCCTGAATCCTTGCAGCTATATTGCTGCCGTCGGCCATGCCCCGTCAAGCAGATAGCCATGCGCTGCTCGCGCAGCAGTCGCGCCGTCCGCGGCGGAGGCGGCGGCGCGGAATGAGGACCCGGAGCGGACTGTGCCCGCCGCGAATAGGCCCTTTGCGGAGGCGCGCATAACCGCATCGACCTGGATCGCGCCCATGTCATCGAGCGTTGCAAGCTGTGCGGCGAGCGCAGCTTGAGGCGTGAGCCCCGGGAAAATGAAAACGGAGGCGCAGGCCAATTCGCTTCCGTCTGAAAGCCGCACGCCCGTTACCCCGCTGCTGCCAAGAATTTCTGTAACGCGAGCGCCGGTTTTGACCGAAACTTTAGGGCTGCCTGTGACCTGCTTGATAAAATGCGCTTGTGCGGCGAGGCTTTCGCCGGCGGTGATGATTGTTATCTTCGCTGCGGGTCCCAGCAGGGCAAGCGTTTCCTGCAAGCCGGAATCTCCGCCACCAACGACAACTGCGTCCTTTCCGCGCAACATCGGCGCATCGCAGCTGGCGCAATGGCTGACGCCCCGGCCTTCGAACTCGTCCTCGCCGGGCACGCCTAGTTTCTTGAGCGAGGTTCCCAAGGCCAGGATCACCGCGCCCGCCGAATAATCGGTCCCACCGGCAGATACACGCCAGCGGTCGCCGTCAGGCGTCAGGGACTCTGCCTCCACCATTTCGAAATGTGCTCCGGCGTCCGCTGCTTCTTCCTGCGCAATCGGGCAGAGATCGTAACCCGGGATGCCCTCGGGTTGCGCTGGCCAGTTCTCTACATTTTCGATGCTGAGCAGATGCCCGCCCAGCGTATTGCCGGTGAGTACAAGCGTGGAGCGTCCGAGCTTCGCCGCCTCGCGGCCAGCCGTCAGCCCCGCAATGCCGCCGCCGATGACTATGATGTCGAATGAGTGTGACATGGGTCTTCCTTGCGCCCGATAAACCTTCGACCGAAACGGGCATAGGGCACTGTCCCGGCTACATTGCAGCAAATGAAGTTTGAGGTCTAAATGTACTCATGAATAAGAACAAGTCCGGTAGCTCGCTGCGGTCGTCTCTCCCTCCCGTCGATCGCTTGCTCAAATCTCCAGCGCTTGCGGCGCTAGTTACCGCGCACGGCCGCGCGCCAGTTGTCGAGGCTGTGCGTGCGGCGCTCGAAAATCTGCGCGCCGAAATCAGCGCCGGCGGATCGCCTGATGTTTCGGACGCCAGTGTGGCGGCGCTTGCCGCCGCAGTGCTCGAGCGCGCCATGACCCCCACCTTGCGGCCGGTGTTCAACCTCACCGGCACGGTGCTGCACACCAATCTCGGACGTGCGCCGTTGCCGCAGGAAGCGCTGGACGCCATCGCCAGTGTCGCGCGCGGCGCGTCTTCGCTCGAATATGATCTGGCAACAGGCAAACGCGGCGACCGGGACACACACCTGGACAGTCTGCTCGCCAAGCTAACGGGTGCCGAAGCAGCAACTGTCGTCAACAACAATGCAGCCGCAGTGCTGCTGGTTCTTAATACGCTCGCGCAGCGTAAGGAAGTGATCGTCTCGCGTGGCGAACTCATCGAGATCGGCGGCGCCTTCCGCATGCCCGACATCATGGCGCGCGCCGGCGCCAAGCTACGCGAAGTTGGAACGACCAATCGTACGCACGAAAAGGATTATCGCGACGCCATCAATGAACGCACCGCTGCCTTGATGAGTGTTCACACCAGCAACTATGCTGTGCAGGGTTTTACAGCATCCGTCGATGAAGCGGAGATCGCGGCTATCGCCCACCAAAAAGATCTCGCTTTCATTTGCGATCTCGGCGCGGGCGCGCTGGTGGACTTTCGCGCCTATGGTCTGCCGTATGAACCCACAGTTGCTGACACGATCCGCGCCGGCGCCGATATCGTTACGTTCAGTGGCGATAAATTGCTGGGCGGCCCGCAGGCCGGGCTCATAGCAGGACGCCGTGATCTCATCGATAAAATAAAGCGCAATCCGCTCAAGCGCGCGTTGCGATGTGACAAGATGACAATTGCAGCGCTCGAATGTGTGCTGCGCCTCCATCTCGATCCTGATCGTCTGGCGCAGCGTCTTCCTGCGCTTGCCTTATTGACACGCAAGCAAAGCGACATACGTGCGCAGGCAGAACGGCTTGCCATGCTGATGCGCCAGCGCCTCTCGCAATACGCAGATATAAGCGTGGAAGATTGTATGAGCCAGATTGGCTCGGGGTCCCTGCCGGTTGAAACACTGCCCAGCGCCGCGCTTGTTCTGCGCCCGATACACGGCAGAAAGAGCAGTGGAGCATGGGTGAATGCGGTTTCGGCGGCGTTCCGCAAACTGCCCGTTCCCGTTGTGGGGCGTATCGAGAAGAATGCTTATGTTATGGATCTGCGTTGCCTCGCCGATGAAGAACTATTCTCGTCACAGCTGAATGTGCTATCGCTGGAGGGTGGCGCATGATCATCGCAACAGCGGGCCACATTGATCACGGCAAAACATCGCTTGTGAAAGCACTCACGGGCATTGATACGGATCGCCTGCCGGAAGAAAAGAAGCGCGGCCTATCCATCGATCTGGGTTTTGCCTATGTGCCGGGAGGCGCTGGCACGCTTGGTTTTGTCGATGTGCCAGGTCACGAGCGTTTCGTGCGCAATATGATAGCTGGCGTCACCGCGATTGATTGCGCCATGCTGGTGATTGCTGCAGACGATGGCCCCATGCCGCAAACACGCGAACATCTGGCGATCCTTGATCTTCTGGGTCTGAAAAGCGGGGTCGTGGCGCTGACCAAGATTGACCGCGTAGAATCTGAGCGTATCGAGCAAGTCAAAATCGAGATTGCACAACTTTTACGCGGCACGTGCCTTTCGCAAGCACCGGTTTTCCCCGTGGCTGCCCCGACGGATATCGGCGTGACTGAACTTCGCCAATGGTTTGACGAGATTGCGAAGAAACAGCATGGCGCAACTAACCGTGGTTATTTCCGGATGGCTGTCGACCGCGCCTTTGTTATCGATGGCGCTGGCCTTGTGGTGACCGGTGCGGTTTCATCAGGGGAGGTCAGGACCGATGATCACCTTGTATTGTCGCCCGCGGGTATCGAAGTGCGCGTACGCGGAATTCATGCACAAAATCGCAAGGCGCATCAGGGCAGGGCGGGCGAACGCTGCGCCATCAACATCATTGCGCCGCGTCTCTCCACGCAAAACGTTCGCCGCGGTGACTGGCTTCTGGCGACCGCTCTTCATGCGCCAACGCAGCGTTTTGACGCGCGCATACGCGTCCTGAAATCTGAAAATCGCGCCTTGCGACATCGGTCGCCCGTGCACATTCATGCCGGTGCCGCGGACATCTCCGCGCGCGTTGCCGTATTGGAAGGGAGTAGCATAGCGCCGGGCGAAGAACAGCTGGCACAGATTGTCCTGCAATCCCCGGCATCTCTTTTGTTCGGCGAGCGCATTATCCTGCGCGATCAATCGGGACAACGCACCATCGGTGGCGGAACCGTCATCGATCCATTTTCACCAGCTCGTGGCAGAGCAAAGCCGGGCCGGCTCGCGCTTTTAAAAGCGCTTGAAATCACGGACAACGTGAAGGCGCTTTCCGCCGCACTGGATGCTGCACCCCAAGGCTTCGCGTTTGGACAATTTGTTTCTGCACGCAACCTTCACGAGGCTGATGCTCAAGCGCTGTGCAAGAAAATCGAGGGTTTGCATCTGGCGGGCGAGGGGCGCGAAAGGATTGCCTTTGCAGGGCGCAGGTGGGATGAACATCTGGCTGGGCTGCGCGCGCTTGTGAGCAATGCTGACCGGCAGGCGGGGGCAGAGGGCGTGTCCCGCCAGAACCTGCGGCAGGCGGCGAACAGGCGATTAGCTGACATTGCCCTTGATGCCATGTTGCAGGAACTGGTTGCAAACGGGACCCTTATTGCTTCCGCTGGACGCTACAAATTACGCGGGACCGGCTTTCAGCTTGATCCGAAAGATGAAGCGCTGTGGGCGAAACTTGAAAAGCTGCTCGACAATTGTCGGCCGCCTTCCATCGCGGAACTCGTCGCAGAGGTGAGAACTGATCAACGCGCTCTTGAGCGGTTACTGCAGAAGGTTGCGCGTATAGGACTTGCGGTGCAGATTGCGCCGAACCGCTATTACCTTCCGGCGCGGCTGCGGGAACTGGCAGGCTTCGCAGAAGGTGTTGCGAAAGAAACGCCGGGCGGCCTTGTCAGTATCCGCGCATTCAGGGATAAGTCTGGCGTCGGCAGAAATCTTAGTGTGGAGGCGCTGGAGTTTTTCGACCGTCTCGGGTTTACGGGGCGTGCGGGGGAGCATAGGCGCATCGTCAAGGCGATCGGCGATGTCAAGTGGGTGAGGACCGGGGGGTGATACTCACCTGACAGTCCATAACAAAAGCGCGAACGCGCGCGGGAGCAGATGCGCCGGGTTCTGAATATACATAGAGGAAGAGTATCGTTCCCGGTGGGGCGCCCGGTCTTCAAAACCGGTGAGGGGCGTTCAACGTCTCTGGTGGGTTCGACTCCCACACTTTTCCGCCAACACTACGAGTAAGTCTAAATCAAAACAATGCGCGCAGACCCATTGTTTGCCGTCACCCTTCCTACAATGCGGGCGTTCAAATAACCTGCGATTTGCAAGGCGTCCAGACACGCTGCCGCATTGCCAGATGGTACGGCCGCGAGCAATCCGCCAGCTGTTTGTGGGTCAAACAGGATTTGCACATCCGTGGTGTTTGGCTTGGCATTTGCTGTGTCAATCGATGCCGCGGCCTGCACATTCACGCCCTGCATTGAACTGAACATGCCTGCATTCATGGCGTCCACCGCGCCTTCCAATACAGGCAGTGCCTGCATATCGATTTGCGCTGAAACGTTCGACGCTCGCAACATTTCGAGCAAATGGCCCGCCAGGCCAAAGCCGGTCACATCGGTTGCAGCCGAAACATTGTGCGTGTGAAAGACACGGGCGGCAGCGGTATTTGACAGGAGCATGCTCTCGACAGCCGCCGCTACATCGCGGCCTTTTGCCCGGTGCCGCATATCAGCCGCAAGTAGCGCGCCGGATCCCAGAGCTTTTGTGAGAATGAGAACATCGCCGTCGCGCAGGCCGCTTTTGCGCAGCAAAGCTGCAGGATCTGCTAACCCGTTCACAGCAAACCCCAGCATCATTTCAGCGCCTTCAGCGGTATGTCCGCCCACCAGCGCAGCACCGGCGGCGTTCAGAACCTCAACGGCACCCTGCATCATCTGCGCAAGGTCACATTCGATTTTCGGCGGCGCATCGGGCGGCAACGTGACGATGGCGAGCGCCGTTTGCGGTTCTGCGCCCATGGCATAGATATCGCCGAGCGCATGGTTGGCAGCGATTTTTCCGAATAGATACGGATCGCCGATCATCGCGCGAAACGCATCAATGGTCTGAACGGATATCTTTCCGTCAGGAATATGCACAGCGGCAGCATCATCTGGCGCGTCAAGTCCGATCAGCACGTCTGGACGTTTCAGCGGCGCAAGACCCGACAGCGCACGCTTGAGAACATCGTCTCCGATCTTTGCGCCGCAGCCGCCGCAACGCATGTCCTCATCTACCGGTGCTGGCGGAAACAAAGCCGCGTTGAGCCGCGCAAGCAAATTGGGCTGTGCAGGCATATCGGGCAGATCATTGAACTTCGCCATGAAGCGCCTGTCGATCCAGTCCTTCCAGCGCCATACCCATGCGCCGGATATCGACATGCCATTCCGCGCAGCGGCGGCGTATCGATCACCGCTGGTGACAAGCGTGAGAAACCGGTGTTGTGGCTTGATGCGCCCGAGCGCCCTGCCTTCGACGGCGCGCCGAAGATTGTCCGCCAGGACGGGCCCCTGTCGCACGGCATAAACCCCGGCTTTGGGCCGGGGATCGTATGTCATGGCGGCTACGTCACCAGCGGCGAACACATCGGGATGAGACAGGGATTGGAGCGTGGGAGCAACAGCGATGAATCCGTTATCATCCACCGCAAGGCCTGACGCGGCGGGCCACTGCGGGGCCCCCGCGTTCGTTACCCAGAGAATTTCATCGGCCTTGTAATGTCCGCCATTCGTGGTGAGCACCGCATTTTTTTCAACTGAAATTACGGGCGAGCCAACATGCACATGCACTCCGCGCTCGTGCAGGATACGCGCGAATATTGCGCGTAACCTGGGCGGGCCGGCCGGTAGAATGGATGCGCCGCCGGTGAAGAGATGAAAGACAAGAGGCCCCTTCACACCTGCGGCATCGCGCTTTTGTTGAAGCGCGTGTTGGGCTGCAAGCAGCACCTCAACGCCCCCCGCTCCAGCGCCAACAACGGCAATTGTGTAGCGATCTGCCTGCGTCATCGCCCGCGCTTCCAGACGCCGCCAATGGCTCAGAAACCGGGAAATCGGTTTCACCGGCACAGCAAATTCCGCCGCGCCCGGAATATCATTCGACTGTGGTGTCGAGCCTGTGTCGATGGATAGATAATCATAATTCAGCGCGGGCCTGCCCGCTATAAGCACGCGCTTGGCCTCCAGTTCCAGCCCGGTAATCTCGCCCATGATAAAACGTGCGTCCGCATAGCGGCAGAGCGCATTCAGATCGATATGCGTCTCGTCAAAGTTGTAATGACCGGCAATCAGGCCGGGCAGCATTCCGGAATAGGGCGAATGCGGGTCAGGTGAAATCAGCGTCAGACGCACGCCGGGCAAAGGCTTCATCGCAAAGCGTTTGAGGACTTGCACATGCGCGTGCCCGCCGCCAGCGAGCACAATATCGGTGGTGATTTTCGGGCGGATATTGTTCATCCCGTGATCATGCGCTGAATCGCGCCTTCGCGCCAAGCGCAGGTGTGGCGTCCCGAATGTCGCAGTACAAACCGGCTGACGCGGCAGGCAAACCACGTTATCATCCCCGCAATAATCGTGTTCACAGGACCGGGAGAATTCGCCCATGATGAAACTGGGTCTGTTCGTGCAAGGCGGCGGCCATCATGTCGCAGCGTGGCGTCATCCCTCTGTGCCCTATGGCGCAAGCCAGTCTTTCGCACATCACGTGGAGATTGTGCAGCTTGCCGAAAAGGGCAGGTTCGACATGATCTTTTTTGCCGATACGATCGGCACATTCGGGCCTGATGATATCGAAGTGTGGAAGCGCGGCTGCGCAGCTTCGCGCATTGAGCCTGTGACTATGCTGTCGGCATTGGCGGCGTTGACCACGAATATCGGTCTGGTCGCGACCTTTTCCACCACGTTCATCGAACCTTATTACGTCGCGCGGCAGTTCGCCTCGCTCGACAAGATCAGCAATGGGCGGGCAGGGTGGAACCTTGTCACGTCTGCGGCGCCTTCCGAGCCGCCAAATTTTGGCGCTGCCAAACATATTCCCGCTGCAGCCCGCTATGCCCGCGCGGCCGAGTTCGCCAAAGTCGTGCTGGGCCTGTGGAACACCTGGGAGGATGACGCTTTCATTGAGGATCGCGAACGCGCGCGCTATTTCGATGAAGACAAGATGCATTACCTCAATCACAAGGGCGAGCATTTTTCCGTGCGCGGCCCGCTCACCGTGCGCCGCTCGCCGCAGGGGCATCCTGTCATTGTGCAAGCGGGCCAATCGGAAACCGGGCGCGAGCTGGCGGCGGAAACAGCTGAGGTCATTTTTACTGTGCAGCAGGAAATCGAAGTCTGCCGCGCGTTTCGCAAGGACATTCACGCGCGCGCAGCGCGTTTCGGGCGTGAGCCTTCATCCATAAAGATCATGCCAGGGGTTGTGCCTTTTGTGGGCGCGACGCGCGAAGAAGCGCAGGCGAAATATGACGAATTGCAGGCGCTGATTCATCCCGAAGTGGGCCTGCGTGTCGTCAGCGATCTCGTGGGCCTCGATCTCACCAAACATGATCCGGATGCGCCCATGCCCGATGCGCCGCCCAATGGCATGCAGGAAGGCCGTCAGCGCGTGATGCTCGATCTTGCCAAGCGCGAGGGCCTGACCATCCGCCAGGTCTATGAACGTGCCGCGGGCGCACGCGGTCATCGGATGATATTCGGTTCGGTAAAGGAAGTCGCCGATAACCTCGAGGAATGGTATTCCACCGGCGCCGCCGATGGTTTCAACATCATGCCGCCGATGTTTCCGCTGGGGTTGAAGGACTTTATTGATCTGGTGGTGCCGGAGCTGCAGCGCCGGGGCCTCTATCGCCGGGAGTATGAAGGCACAACTCTGCGCGAAAATCTGGGCCTGCCTTTCCCGGTGAATACGTATGCGGCTGAGCGTGCGAAGAAGGCTGCGGAATGACGCCCATTGTCATCCCGGAAGATGCTTAGCGTAGAGCCGGGATCGTATCATTATTATCGTGAAACGATCCCGTATAAATCGCTTTGCGATTTTCCAGGATGACACATTTTACCACAACTCGCCGCTCGCAATCCGTGCGCCTTCCACCAAGGCGGCAAGTTTCGCCCACATCACCTGCGGATGCACGCGTTGAATGCCTTCGCCCTGGGCAAAGCCGCAATCCGTGCTGGCGATGACGTTTTCGCGGCCGACCAGTTTGGCAAAGCGGATAATTCGGTCGGCGACAAGGCGGGGATGTTCGACGGATATTGTGTGATGGGTCACAACGCCGGGTATGAGAATTTTGCCTGCAGGCAGTTTGTTCTTCTCCCAGACGCGCCATTCATGCTCATGCCGCACATTTGCAGCCTCGATGGAATAAGCGCCGGCCTTTACGTTGAGGATCAGGTCGATCATGTTTTCGAGCGGCGCATCGGCGGTGTGGGGAATGTGCCAGCTGCCAAAGCAGATGTGATAACGGATGCGATCTTCGGGAATACCCTCCAGCGCATGATTGAGCGACTCAACGCGCAGCTCCGCCCATTGACGATAACGCTGCGGGCTCTGCTGCACGAGATGGTCATAGTAATTGGCGAGCACAGCGTCATCGACCTGCAGCAGCAAGCCGGAGTCGTGGATGGCGCGATATTCATGCCGCAAGGCCTCGGCGATGGCGAAGATATATTTGCGCTCATCGCCGTAATATTCATCAATGCCGTCATAGGCTGTGCTGGCGGGCGCAACGGCGGTGACAAAGGCTTCTTCCACCTGAACGCTTGCCAGGGCCGCTTTGAGATTGGCGCAGTCGCGCTTGATTGAGCCATCGTCGTTGTAAGCGATGGGGCCGATGCAGGCCTCCACGGGACGTCCTTCGACGGCGCTTGGCATTTCCTGCAGGATGGCCTCGCGGAAACGTTCGAGATCGCGCCCCATCCATTGCGCAGGACGCAATTGATGCGGACGCCGTTCAAAACCCGTCATGCGGTCGAGTACATAGGCCGCCCAGCTGGACTTGCCATATTCGCCATCATTGACGATGTCGATGCCGGTGTCGGCCTGTTTTTTGACCACGCCCGCGACAGCGCTGCGCAAGGCCTTGTCATAAAGTGTGAGCGCATCGCCGCCCTGGCCCCGTGCAGCACGGTTGGCTTCCAGCAGATCCGCCGGGCGGATGAGACTGCCTACGTGTGTGGTTAAAATACGTTTGTCACTGCGTTTCATGTTTCCCCCTTGTTGGCTCTTACCAAAATTTCTTTGTTGCAATCCTCGCGCCCTCGGCCATCGCGGCCATTTTTGCCCAGACCACATCGGGATCGACAGCAGCCTGTCCCACCCATGTGCCATAGCCGCAATCGCTGCCCGCTATCACGTTTTCGCGGCCCACAAGCCTCGCAAAATTTCCGATGCGTTGGGCGATCAGTTCGGGATGTTCAATGAAATTGGTTTTGGATTCCAGCACACCGGGAATGAGCGTTTTTCCGTCAGGCAGTTGGGTCGATTCAAACACGGTCCATTCATGGGCATGGCGTGGATTGGCAGCTTCGAAGGAAATCGCGGAACAGCGGGAGGTAAACACCACATCGATGATATCGGCCAGCGCAATATCATAGTGGTGCGGCCCCTCGTAGTTGCCCCAGCACAGATGCAGGCGCAGCATCTCCGGCGGCAGGCCCTCCAGCGCGTGATTGAGCGCTTCGATATTGAGCGCAGCTTCCTTGCGAAATTCGGCAAGCGAGGCATCAGCAAATTGGATATGCCGGCCCATGGCGAGATCGGGACAATCGATCTGCAGCACAAAGCCTGCTTCGACGATGGCGCGATATTCGTGACGCATGGCATCTGCAATAGCGGCGAGATAGGCTTCGCGCGAACCATAGAAATCGTCGCGGAAGAACAGGGAGATCACCCCCGGCGAAGCCGCGCTCATGAAGCCGCGGCTTGCGCCTGCGGTTTTCATCCCCTCGCGAAGATTTTCAGTATCAGCCAGAGCTGCGCCCGCATCGCGGACGGATATGGCGGCGTTGCAGCCCGGCGTCTTGCGGCGGGATCTGCCCGGGTCTCCGAATACTTTGTTGGCCAGCACCGGGAAATCGTTGAGGTCCTGATATTTGAAAGTATTGCCGGCGCCGCCAAAGCCCGCGAGCCGGTCCTTCACATAGGTGGCATAGCTCGGCTTGCTCATTTCGCCATCGTTGACAATATCAACGCCTGCTGAAACCTGTTTGTTGACGATAACGGCCACCGCATCTCGAATTTGCGTCTGTAGCGCGTTTGTATCCACCGGCACGCCTTCTTCCTTGGCGAACATCGTGCGGATCAAACCGGGCGGGCGGGGCAGGGAACCAGTGTGCGTGGTGAGAAAACGATCAGTGGATTTTTGCATAGTCTGCCTCCAAGGCGATGGGGTAACAATTTCATGAAATAGCGGCGATTGTCTATTGACGAGGGGCATCAGGCGGGCTTTCCTCCCGCATCTGTAAGGGACGCGCTTTATGCGCCTGGAAGGTCAAGGGAGGGTCAACATGATCAAAGTGCAGGATGTCATAGCGACGAATTATCGGGTGCCCGATCTCGACAAGATGGAAAAGTTTCTGACCGATTTCGGCATGGTCCGCGCCCGCCGCGATGCGACGAAGCTTTATATGCGCGGGGCTGGAACATTACCTTTTCTGACTTCTGTGGAACAGGGTGAGCCCGCCTTCATTTCAGCGACCTTCCGGGTGGAAACGCTGGCAGAGCTGGAGGAGGCCGCCAAACTGCCGGGCTCTTCTGCGATCACCGATGTCACCGCGCCCGGCGGCGGCAAACAGGTCTCTGTAAAGGGGCCGGATGGCTTCCGTCTTGATCTTGTGCAGGGACAGCAGGCGGCTGAACCCCTGCAGGTGCGCGCACCCTTGCAGGTCAATTTTGCCCAGCAGAAAAATCGCGTTTTTGCCCTGCAGCGCCCGGCCAATGAGCCCGCCCGTGTCTTCCGCATCGGCCATTGCGTGTTCAAGGTGACCGATGCCGACGCTGCCGTGAAATGGTTCCGCGATACCTTGGGCATGCTGATCACCGATCGCATTCACGTGCCCGATAACAGCAAGGTCACGCTCGGCACCTTCCTGCGCTGCAACAAGGGAAAGAACCCAGCCGATCATCATTCCATCCTTTGCCTGCAATCGGAGCCCGGCGATATCAAGGTCCATCACTCCTCCTACGAAGTGCAGGACCCCGATGCCGTGCATATCGGCCATTACTGGTTGAAGCAGGGCGGCTACAAGAACGAATGGGGCGTTGGCCGCCATCTCCTGGGCAGTCAGGTGTTCGATTACTGGCGTGATCCCTGGGGCCATATGTTCGAGCATTATGCCGATGGCGACCTGCTCGACGATACCGCAGTCCCCGGCGATTACCCCGGCACCCAGGAAAACCTGGCGCAATGGGGACCGGAGCTTTCGCCGACGTTCTTCCAATAAGCTGCCGCCAGGTGTCATCCCGGAAAATCGCTTTGCGATTTATCCGGGATCGCACTTCGTGACATTCCGGCTGCAGCGTAGTGTAGAGCCGGGATCGTGTTGTGAAAGACGAGGAACGATCCCGGATCGCCTGCGGTGTCCGGGATGACACTTTTGCAGATGCAGCAGCAGGTGGGATGTTTCTCATGACACAGAACATCGGCATCATCGGCCTTGGTTCCATCGGCCTGCCTATTGCCCAAAACATCATGGGCAAAGGCTTTGCCGTGCATGGCTATCGCCGCAGCACCATGTCAGCCTTTGCTGCGGCTGGCGGTAGGCCCGCATCATCGCCAAAAGTGCTGGCCGAAACGTGTGATGTCATTGTCACCGTTCTGCCCGACCTCGCCGCAGTAGAGGAAGCCATTTGCGGCCAGAACGGCATTCTCGTGGCGGGACGCAAGGGGCTGACCATCATCGAACTGTCAACCTTGCCGCTGTCTGGCAAGACTGCGCTGGCGGAAAAACTCGCTGCCGCTGGCTGCACCATGATGGATTGCCCGATTTCAGGCGTGCCGCAGATGATCGCGGATCGCAACGGTATTCTGTTTGTGAGCGGAGACAAGGCAGTCTTTGAGCGCGAGAAATCAGTGTTCGAAGCCATCAGCGACAAGGTGTTTTATCTCGGTAAATTCGGCGATGGCACAAAGATGAAATTCATCGCCAATTCGTTGGTGTCGATCCATATCCTCGCCGCCGCCGAAGCTTTGGCGCTGGGCGTGAAGGCCGGGCTCGGTCGTGATCTCATGGTGAAAGTGCTCTCGCCCAGCGCCGCCACATCCCTGCAATTTCAGGTCCGCGCCCCCTTGATGATGCAGAAGAAATACGAGCCCGTGCTGGCCGCCACGTCCATCCTCAGCCATGATGTGCCGATGTTCACGCAATTTGCCGATGAACTTGGTTGCGAAGTCCCGCTGCTGAGAGTCTGCGAGGATTATTACAAGCGCGCCCTTGGTACGCCCTGGGCGGACAAGGACGTCGCCGCGATCATCGAGATCGTCGCCAAGGCAAATGGCATGGAAATCTAGGCCGTTTTTCTCCAGACCTGATGCATGCCCGCGCCGCGCGAAGTTGTGCTCCCCTTGCTTTGATTGCGCGGCCGCCTTACTTGCAGCTATGAAGCGCGGCCACGAAAGGTGAGATCATGAAATTTGATGCAGGACGGCGGCAAGTGATGGCGTCTCTGGCAGGGCTGGCGCTCACAGGTGTTGCCCATGCGCAAGAAGACTATCCACGCCAGACGGTGAATTTCGTCTGCGCTTTTCCGCCTGGCAGTGGTGCTGACATCCTCGTGCGGTTCTGGGCAAACCGGCTGAAAAACATCGTGCCGGCAAATATCGTGGTGCAGAACAAGCCCGGCGCCATGGCCAATATCGCTGCTGAATTTACCGCGCGCGCCAAGCCTGATGGCTACACCATTCTCATTCACGCCGGCAGCACCATTGCCGCGAACATGCATATCTTCAAAAAGCCGCCGTTCGACGTTGTGACCGACCTGAAAGTGGCGACGACTCTGAGCAGCCTGTCGTTCATTCTGGTTGTGCCGAAAAACAGCCCTTACAAAAGCTTGCCAGAATTGACCGCAGCCTTGAAAGCCAAGGGCGAGAAGGGAACTTACGGCACAGCAAATACGCCCTCGTTCGTGATCGGCAAGCTTTACACAAAGCGCGCGGGCCTTGCGACCGTGCAGGTCAATTACAAGACCAGCATGGAATTCCTCAATGACCTCAACGCAGGCCATCTCGATTTCGCCATCACCGATTCCGTGTCCGCCGTCGTGCTGGAAAAGCAGGGCCATTGGCGCACGCTGGCTGTGGGCACGGGCCAGCGCATGCAATCAACACCGGATCTTGCGACCTTCGCCGAAGGCGGCGTGGCCGGCGTGGATCTCTCGACTTGGTGGGGCGCGATGGTGCCAGCAGGAACTCCTGATGCCATCGTGCAGAAAATCCACGGCTGGTTTGCCGAAGCCCTGAAGGAAAAAGACACCGCCGATTATCTTCGCGAACAGGCTAATGACGTGCTGATCACGCCCTTGGCGGAAGCGCAGACGCTCCTGCGCAAGTCCGAGCAGGAATGGAAACGCCTCGTGGAAGAAACCGGCGTCGAGAAAATCTGAAACGGGAGTTGCATCCTTCTCCCCGCAAGCGGGGAGAAGGTGGCCGTAGGCCGGATGAGGGGCAGGGCGGGGATTGAGTGTTTGTTTGCGAAAGGTCTACCTTTTATAAGCGGCTATTTTACGAGGTGAACCTGGAGATTTGTCTTCATTGAGACTTGTCTTGGAATATTTATATCGGCGAAACCACCATTATTGACGGATCACAAGAGGTTGGCACCACCTCAGTCAACTGGAGGCTTGCTGCAGAGTAAAGATCGCGGTACTCACGCTCGCTTCTTTCCACTCCGCCAGTGACCTGCCCCTGAACTTTCATCCAGTAGCATTTAGAGTCCCGGCGGATTTTACGCCTTGTGGCGCGGGTGTAGCAACAGGCGATCGGCGGAGCTGGTCGGGGTTGC
>CANJJI010000084.1 GCA_947474545.1 Beijerinckiaceae bacterium
ATCGGTAGGTGGCTCAATAACAGAGCCGAAAACAGCCACCAGCCATTCCGACGACGGGACCGGGCCATGCTTCGCTTTCGGCAAATGCAAAGTCTTCAAAAATTCGCAGCCAGACACGGCTCGATCCACTATCACTTCAATCAGGATCGCCACCTCACCTCCCGCGAGATTTTCAAGACCCGCCGCGATGCCGCTCTTGCTGAGTGGCGCCGGCTTTGTGCGGCCTGAATTTTGGCTCGTTGGGGGAAATCTGAGACTATTTTGGTTAGTCTGACACCACCGTGCAGCGTACTCATCCCCGAATCCTACCCGGTTTGCCCAGCCGGGCAACAGATTTTATTCTGCCAAAGTCGACAAAGCCGTGCCGGGACATGATCAAGGAGGAAGCCGATGGCCAAGGACGCTCGCGTCAATGAAGATCTTGCGCAGAAATTCGCCAGCGAGAAGGACACGCCCTATCTCGCCTGGGTCCGCGAACAGGGGCTCGATATTATCCCAGCCAATTATGTGCCCGATCTACGCACGGTTGAGCTCAAGCCATGGGCTGCGCGCAACGCCAGGGGCGTGATGATCAATCACGACGCTTCGCGCGTCTCCAACGATTGCTACGTGCTGGAAATTGCGCCTGGCGGCAAGACCGCTCCGCATCGCCAGCTTTTCGAGGAAATGGTGCTCATCCTTTCCGGCCGCGGCTCGACGACAATCTGGAATGATGCGGGCAAGCGCATGACGTTTGAATGGAAGCAGGGCGCGATTTTCGCCATTCCCCTGAATTGTCATCACCAGCATTTCAACGGCTCGGGACAGGAGGCTGCTCGCTATGTCGGCGTCACTTTCTGCCCGTGGGTGCTGAACCTCTACGGCGATCCTGACTTTGTCTTCAACCACAAGCGCGACTTCACCGGCCGCTTCAAC
Source organism: Beijerinckiaceae bacterium (assembly GCA_947474545.1). GTDB lineage: Bacteria > Pseudomonadota > Alphaproteobacteria > Rhizobiales > Beijerinckiaceae > Terripilifer. The sequence goes on from CANJJI010000084.1 coordinate 916, forward strand.
GGTGAACCCGATTACTTCTCGGCCAAGGGTGAGCAGACCGGCTTTCTGCTCAAGACCAATTTCGTGCCGGACGCCGTGAACCTGCCGCTGATCTCCGCCAAGGAGCGTGGCGCGGGCGGTGGACATATCCGCTTCAACATGGCGAAGGGCTCGATGGCCAGCCACATTTCGCAGTTTCCCGTTGGCACATACAAGAAAGCCCATGCACATGGGCCGGGCGCGCATGTGATCATTCTCTCGGGCGAAGGCTATTCGCTGATGTGGCAGGAGGGCGAAGAGCCCGTGCGCTACGACTGGAAGCCCGGCTCACTCATCGTGCCGCCGAACGCCACCTATCACCAGCACTTTAATGGCGGCGCAACGCCGGCGCGCTATCTCGCTTTCAAACATAATTCGCCAAGAAATGCGCAGGGCGTGCCGACTTCCTGGATCAGCAAACGTATCGGTGGCACACAGATCGACTATGCCGACGAAACCGAGAAAGTGCGCAGGATGTTCGCCGAAGCCCTGGCGCGCCATGCGGTGAAACCGAACATGGACGAGGTCTACGAGAAAGAGAAAGAGACCCTGCCGCCGCTGCCAGCGTGAGTGGTCCGCCATAAGAATTGTCTTCCCGGCCGCGCACGGCGCGAGCCGGGACCTTCTGATGATCTGTGCAAACGCTGCAGCGGCCCCGGACAAAATGCTGCGCATTTTTCCGGGATGACATTCCGCTATTTCTTCACTGTATCTCCAGCAATGCCGCCACGCGGCACAGCGTGACCAATGCCGAGCGGCTTTGCGTCCAGCAGCACGATTGCAATCTTGCACGGCTTGTTGCTGCGGTTGACCCAGGAATGATTGGTGCCGCGTTGAACCATCGTGTCGCCCGCTTTCAGCTTCACGCTGGAATCATCCATGTCCATGTCGATCTCGCCTTCGATCACCACGATCAGATCTATGGTTTCAGTGCGATGCATGGCGCCGGGCGCGCCGGGATCAATCTGCATCACGATAAAGCGCGCGCCATTGACCGGCGGATAGGTGCCAAGAATACGCTTGCCCATATCCTCAAAATTCTCGCCCGCCGGCATGTCGCAAGGCATGGAATCGGTGCACCAGATCAGGGTTGAACCCGAGCCATCCCGGTTCGCCCGCACGGTCGGCGCGGGCGTATCGATCATGACTTTGGCGATATCGCCCTTGTGGCCTGTAACGACACGGCGGATGGGATCAGGCTTCCATTGTGTGCTCATGCTTTCCTCCTTTTTGATATTAGCCTTGTTTGACAAGGGTTTTAGGATCGATGCCGAGTTCGGCGCAAAGTTCGGCTGTGTGTTCGCCCGTAACCGGCGGCGCGACATTGATGGAACGCGCCCGGCCGCCATCAATGACAACAGGACATTCGATAGAGACGACCTCGCCTTCCTTGGGATGCAACATGCGTTGGGCCGTACCGAGAGCCAGCACCTGCGGATCGTTCATGGCTTCAGCGATATCGTTGACGGGCGCGTAGGGAACGTCAGCGCCCTGGAATTTGGCGATCCAATGACTGCGGGGCTGTTCCGCAAAACGCCTGGCCAGAATGACTTCGAGCGCGAAATAATTCTTGCCGCGCGTGACGTGCTTAAGGAAGCGCTCGTCGGTGATGAGTTCCGGCAGGCCGATGGCATTGACAAGCTCCTGCCAGAACTTCTCGCCCGTTGACATGTGGAAGGCCAGCATCTTGCCGTCTGCGCATTTGAAAACGAAGGACTGCGAGCGCGCCACGCGCGAGCGCCGTCCGCCCTGGTGACCATCGCGGGTATAATTGGTGAAAATGTCGGGCATGAACGCCATGGATGATTCCAGCATATTCACTTCGAGACGCCGGCCCTTGCCCGTGCGCATGCGTTCGATGATAGCGCCCATCACGCCATAGGCCGCATACATGCCTGTCACATTATCGGAAATCGTCGGCCCGAAGGCTTCGGGCTTGTCCGGATCAACCATCAGCCCGGCAATACCGCTGAGCGCCTGTCCGACGGTGTCAAATGCCGCGCGCGCTTGATAGGGCCCTTTCGAGCCAAAACCGGTAATGGAACAATGGATGAGGCGTGGATTGCGCTTTCGCAGCACGTCAGGATCAAGCCCCAGCTTGATGAGCACTGGCGTGCGGTAATTGTCGATCACCACGTCGGCGGTATCGATCAGTTTGAGTTGCGCTTCGCGGCCGGCTTCAGTGGTCGTATCCAGCACCATTGAGCGCTTGTTGCGATTATAGGCGATGAAGGTGGCGCTGTATTGCGTTCCGTCGCTGCGGCGGAAGGGATCCCCTTCAGGCCTTTCCACCTTGATCACATCGGCGCCAAGGTCGCCGAGCATCATGGCGGCCAACGGCGCCGTGATAAACGAGCCCAGATCGATGACACGTATGCCTTCGAGCATCATGTACGTTTCTCTCCCTGTCCGGTCTGGCTTGACGCCCCTGCCCCCTGTATCTCCCAACGCTCCGTTGCGCACAAGAGGCGGTGATTGCGGCACGGCCATCCCCTATGTAGACTGGCTGAAAACCACCGGGAGAACGCCATGCGCGTGATGAGCTTTCATCTGATGCCTTATGCGGACCTCGATCCGGAAGTGAAGGACAAGTACAAATCCGCCTGGGTCCATGTCCCAAACACCTATTTCGACCCGCAAAAGGGGCATGTTCTCTATAATCGCTACCTCGACGAGCTTGAACTTGCGGCAGAACTCGGGTTCGATGGCGTCTGCATCAACGAGCATCACCAGACCGCCTATGGGTTGATGCCCTCGCCCGTGGTGACGGCCTCGGCCCTGTCGCGGCGGATCAAAAAAGCGCGTATCGCCATTCTCGGCAACGCGTTCTGCCTGCGCGAGAACCCGCTGACCCTCGCCGAAGAACATGCGATGATCGACGTGATCACGGGCGGGCGCCTGATATCCGGTTTTGTGCGCGGCGTCGGGTCGGAATATTTTTCTTTCGGCTCAAACCCTGTTTATTCGCTGGAACGGCACAAGGAAGCCAATGAGCTGATCGTGCGCGCCTGGACCGAGCCGGGGCCATTCGCCTTCGAGGGCAAGCATTATCACTTTGAATATGTGAATCTCTGGCCGCGCCCGTTCCAGCAGCCGCATCCGCCGATCTGGTGTCCGTCCAGCGGCTCTTATGAAACAATCGACTGGGCCTGCGACCCCAAGAACAAGTATGTTTATGTGCAGACCTACAGCCCGCGCGAATCCGTAGCGAGGTATCTTGATCTGTATCGCGAGACGGCGCAGGTCAAATATGGCTATGAGGCCAAGTCCGACCAGATCGGCTGGTGTGCGCCGGTGTACGTTGCCGAAACTGATGAGCAGGCGATCAACGAGGCCCGTCCGCATATCGAATTCATGTTCAATGTGTTGTTGCCCAAAGCGTCCGAATTGATGTTCTTCCCGCCCGGCTACATGTCGGTCGAATCCCTGCAGCGGGTGCTCGCACACAAGAAGGGCAATGCTGGCGGACTGAAAATCGAACAGATGATCGAAAAAGGGATCATTTTGTGCGGCAGTCCCGATACAGTGCGCAAGCAGATCACAAAGGCGCATCACGAGATGGGCTTTCAGGAATTCATGACCATGCTGATGTTCGGGAATATGCCGGCGGCGCTGTCGGAAAAAAATATCCGTCTTTTTGCCGCCGAAGTCCTGCCTGCGATACAACAGCTCACAGACAAGAATTATCGCGGCTTTGAAGTCAAAAAAACGCAACTCGCCGCAGCGAAATAAAAAGCAACAAAAGGGAGGCCGCCAACAGGGCGGAATAATCATGGTATCTTTCTCACTGCCTGAAGAATTGCGCATGCTCAAGGATTCGTTGCGGCGCTATGTCGACAATGAAATGATCCCGCGTGAAATGGAAAGCGTCGAAGCTGACGAATTCAAGCCGGGCTGGCAGGAACGTTTTCAGGACGGCATGAAAAAGCTGGGCCTGTGGATGATGGACGTGCCTGAAGAGCATGGCGGCGCCGGGCTCAATCTGCTCGCCAAATCCATTGTCTGGACAGAGCTTGGACGTACGGTGGCGTTGCCTGCGCGCGAAGACATGATCACCGGCCCGACGGTGCGCGGCATACTCTACACGCTGGAAGGCGAATTACGGGAAAAGTATTTTCTGCCTGTGCTGCGCGGCGAAAAGCGCGCCTGCTTCGCGCAGACCGAACCCGATGCCGGCTCTGATCCCGGAGGCATGAGAACCACTGCCGTGCGCGACGGCGATCATTATGTCATCAACGGGACCAAGCGTTTTATCACCGGTGCAGGCAAATCGGATTTCATGCAATTGATGGCGGCGACCGATCGCGCCAAGGGGTCGCGCGGCGGCATTTCCTGCTTCCTTGTCGATATGAATACACCCGGCGTGAAACTAGGTGCGCAATATAAAACCATGATGGGCGACAAGCCCTGGGAGATCATTCTGGACAATGTGCGCATTCCCGCGACACAAATGGTCGGCGGCGAAGGCAAAGGTTTTTCACTGGCGCAGAAATGGCTCGGCGCGGGCCGCGTGAAACATGGCGCACGCGCCGTGGGCGTTGCCGAGCGCGCGCTGGAAATGTCGACATCCTATGCCAAGCAGCGGTCCACCTTTGGCCGTCCGCTGGCCGACCGGCAGGGCATCCAGTGGAAGCTCGCGGATATGTATATGGAGATGGAAGTCGCGCGCATGCTCGTGTGGCGCGCTGCCTCGCTGATCGACGAAGGCCACGAGGCGCGCACGGAAGCCTATCACTGCAAATATTTTGCCGACGAGATGGCGTTCAAGGCGATCGACACCTGCATGCAGATTCACGGTGGCATTGCGTTGACGACGGATTTACCCATCGAGCGCATGTGGCGGCAGCAACGCAGTTACCGCATCACGGAAGGCGCCAGCGAAGTCATGCGCACTGTCATCGCACGGCATGTGTTGAAAGAATATGGCAACTGATCCTACAGCTGCGGCGCGGACGCGGCGCTTCGGCAAGTCGCGATAATCCCGTCATATTCTTCCTGCTGGCGCGGGGTGAGCTTTCCGCGCGTCAGCTCTGTCCACAATCCATGCGTCAATGTGCTCTTCGTGATGCAGCCGCAGGCGCGTGCACAATAACCGGCAGGCGAATTGGCGGCGCCGCAACGGGCTTCGCAGGCCCTTACGAACGTGTCAGGTGTGATGTCCGGAATGGCCTTGGGTTGCACGAACTGCGCCGCAACCCAGACCAGCCCAAACAGCACGGGCTGGTGGATGAGATAAATGGCGAGCGAATGACGCCCCGCAAGCGCCAGCGCCATGAAAGACTTTGTCGCAGTAAATGGTCCGCGTACATTGACCATCCATCCTTTCGCCAGCACCAATTTTCCGACTGACAGGCCTATCAGCATCGCTCCGGCCCAGGGAAATATCGGCCGCCAGTCATTAGTAAGAGGAATGGACTGACCCAGGCCGAGCCAGCCATTCACCGCATCGAAAAATCGTGCATGGGTGAGTACCCCTATACCGAAGATTGATATCCCAGCTATGCCGCTGCCCCACCAGTCCATGCGCACATAGGCCCATGAGATCAGGCTTGCGGCTGCGATGCAGTGTAGGATGCCGAAGGTCACATAGCTTTGTGGAAAGATAAAGTAAGTGACGGCCGTGACGGCGAATGCAGCAGCCGCAATCATACCGAGACGCAGCAGGAATTTGCGAACGTCAAAGTGCGGCTGGCTCGCGAGCGCCAGGGAAAATCCGGCGATGCCAAGAAACGCGCAGGCGATTGAGTGTCCGAACAGCGTGAATCCCGGCGTTTGCAAGACGCCGCGTTCGACAAGGTGGAAAAACGTCAGATCCCATGTGAGGTGATAAATCGCCATCGCGATGATGGCTATGCCGCGCAATCCATCAAGCCAGGGCCAGCGTTCGCGAGAAATTGCCAAATCAGCGGCCATTGGGCGTCTGCGACGAGAAACGTCCAAAGATCATGTCGGGTGCACTGGTGTTATGCTTGGATGGCAGAACGCGCCCAAGCCACAATTCTGCAATTTCTCCCGCGCTCTTGAATTGCATGACGTTCTCTTCGCCCCAGCGGCTGCCGCCTTTGGTGCGCCAGGCCACGCGCGCGGCATCGGAATTATATTCGGTGGCATACATCGAACGCAGTGAGGCAAACGGCAGGCCCGCAGGCATTGCGCCTTCGAAAGCAACGTCGAGCGACATATGCTCCTGATCAATCTTGTCGAGTTTGATTTTCGCCGAGCCGCCGCGCACAAAATTCAGCGTGAACGTCATGCTGGCAGGATCAAATGCTATATCCTTGATCGCGACAATCGGGCGTTGCTGTACTTCCACCGGACCAACAAGAAACGAAGAGCCATAAGCGGTCATGCGCATATCCGCGAAGGGCAGCGGTCGCGCGCGCCAGTAACCATCGGGGGGATACAACACCAGCACTTCCTCGGCGCGGTCGCGATAACGCATCCAGAGCTGGATCAGATGCAGCCCCTCTTCCACGCGGTCCCCGATACGCACAGGCACAGTTCCTGGCCGCCAGAACGAGGGGAAGGTAAAGCCGGTAATCCAGAATTCCGGCGTCTCCCAGAAGGTCACCTTGCGCGCCTTCGATCCGAAGGAGGGATCATTGGTCATATCGCAGGCCGTGAAATCAGGCGCCCAGCGATCGTTGACGATGGTGCCTATATAGGCGGGATGAACTGCCTGAACCCTGAAGTTGCGCACCTGCGGGGAAACGAAATCTAGTTGGATATTATCCTTTTCGGCGCAAAGCACTTGCTCGCTTTTGTTGATGGCCTCAACGCCGATGGCGTTGGGATCAGCCTTTTCCGCCGGTGGAACGAATTGTGTGGCCGAGCCGGGCACCGTCTGCGCCTGCGCGAACCCTGCCGAAAAAACAGCAAGGGCTGTGAACAGGTTTCGCGTTGATCGCACAAGATTAAAACATGGCATTGCTGCGTCCTGCTTTCCAGTTATCCGCCAGCGCGTAGATATCGCCGGAATTGGCTTCATGCGGCAAGTCCGCAATATGCTGGCACATGGCCTGCACATCAATGGGCGCGGTAAATGTCATACGCTGTGACTCGCCCAGCGATACGTTGAAGCGGCGATAGCCGAGTTCCACACATCTTGCGAGGCATGCATAGGCGACTGCGCGCTGTATGGTTGTAAATTCGAACGAGAGTGCCGCTACGGGCCGCGACAAGCCCCGCAGCACCTGCTCTTCGGCGCCTTCAACATCAATCTTGATAAAGGCTGGTTCGCCATGAATAGCTATGAGATGATCCAGTGTCGTTGCGGGCACTTCGATCACCTTGTCCCAGACCTGGCCTTCCCATCCCTTTGCACCGGCATTGGCGGCTTCCACGAATTCGCGCGAAACCGTCGATACAGTGGGATTCGCGGAATTAACGGCAAAATTCAGCTTACCCTCACGATCCGATACGGCGGATTCAACTATCGTCACGCCGAAGTCGAACCCATGCAAAAGTTTCAGAACGCGTGCGCAGGTCTTCTGCGGTTCCAGAGCGACTACACGCGCACCCAGTCTGCGAAACGAGGCGGTACGGTCACCCACATGGGCGCCGATATCGAACGCGAGCTCATCATGTCCAACAAAATTACGGTAGAGATTGTCGAGAGCAATCGCATGGCCGCTGTCCATGCGATAAACGCGCAACGATTTCCATATGCCCTGCCATTCCTTCAGGAGCTCCATCTCATGGCCTCCTGCGTGCTTCGAAGGCGCTTATTTCCCATGGTGTTTCGAATTCCTCGGGGATCGCGCACAGATGATAACGTTGCAGCCATTCGCCAAGGCCGGCGCTTGACGTGAACATCGCGAAGGGCACAGCGATGAGATAACCGAGCGTCAGCGGCAGGCTTGGCATGATGAGAGAAGGCGCAAGAATCAATGCAGCGCCAAAAATACATAGCCCGAACAATGTGGGAGGCCAAAGCCGTGTGATCGCCTCATCAAGCGCCACGCGATGAGCATCGCGAGATTGTCCGCTCCAGGCCGCTACTATTCCGAAGGGCAGACCGAGAACGAAAATCGCTGTACGAAACGTTGTCGCGGCAGACAAAAGAAGAGCGAAGACAACCTCAATCAACATGCCTGCCGCAAACCGCCACGCACCGCCGTAACTGGCGAGCCCCCCCTTTGTGAGCGCAACGTCGGCGTAACCTGCGAGCTTTGGCGAAAGATACATCAGCATGAACACCATATAGAGGCCCAGTGCGGAAGCTGCGGGAAAATGCGCATAGTCTTCACCATCGAGCGGCTTTAAAGCGATCAATGCGATGATCAGTGTCCAGGCGGGGATGCCGATGAACATCATGATCGCCCAAATCAATTGAAAGCGGCTCATCGGTTCGATGTTCTTGAGGTTCAGCAATTTGAGATATTGCAGATTGCCCTGGCACCAGCGGGTATCGCGGCGGGAGAATTCTGTGAGCGTGGGCGGGTTGTCTTCCCAGCTTCCCCCTTCCTGCGGCAGCACACGCACTTCGAAGCCCGCGCGGCGCATAAGAACAGCCTCAACCTGATCATGCGACAGAATCAGGCCGCTCAGAGGCCCTTTGCCTGGCAGCACCGGCAGATGGCAATATTCGCGAAACGGCGCGATGCGCACCAGCGCATTATGTCCCCAATAGGGGCCACAATCACCATTCCACCACGCCGCGCCCGATGTATAAGGACGCATCGCATGGCGCATGCCGAACTGGAACATCCGGGCAAATCCGGATTTCGCCGGCGCGCCTACTACAAGACTTTGCAATATACCGATGCGCGGCCAGGCTTGCCCGGTGCGCACCATCCGCAGAATGGCTTGACCGGACATCAGACTGTCCGCATCCAGCGGCAGCATGAATTCATAACCGCTGCCATAGGTTTCACAAAATTCACGCACATTGCCAGCCTTGTAGCCTTCGTTTGATGTGCGGCGGCGATAGAAGATGCGCTCTGCTGATGCACCGGCCCCTGCCTTCCAGCGGGCAAATTCGTCCTCTTCGGCTTTGGCAATTGTGGCGTCGCTCGTGTCGCTGAGGACGAAGTAAGAGAACAGCGCGCCTTCGCCCGTTGCATCCACCGATTCCTTGACGATGGCGAGCCGGGTGATCGCGCGGGCGGCGTCTTCATTATAAATCGTCATGATGATTGCGGTGCGCGTGCTGATGGGCGTGGCGACATTGCCTGCCGCGGCATGAGGCGCGACGGCGGCCACCGGATCCTGACTCCCATGCAAGGCCCAGACACCGATGATCGCATTCCAGAGCCCCAGCACGCTCCACGGGGCCGCCATGGCGAAGCCTGCAAAAATCAGAATGTCGAACACGCTCCAGCCGCCATGGCCGAGAACACTTGCAAGCCAGGTCATGAGCACCAGATAGGTGATTGCGTTCAGCGTGAAAACAAGTATCCGCCGCCGGGTCAGCACGTCCCGGCGCTGAATGCCTGCCGGCGTCATATCGAGGCTAGCCTGCGACGGTTGGCCTGGTTCCTGAGATTGAATGAGATCGAGAGGCATCTGGACGCAAACTCTGGGCGGGGTGGAATTCGGGGCTTGAATGGCTTAGGCGATGGTAAGCGAGCGCAATGGCAGATGTTGGACCAGATGCAAATAGCAGGCAGCGGACAGACAGCAATGGCCCTTTGGTATGAGTCTGCCGGAAAAGCCGTCCTGAGGGCTGCACCGCTGAGATCATTGGCAGCGGATGAACTGCTGATCCGCACCCGCTGGTCCGCCATCAGCCGTGGCACGGAACGGCTGATCTTCGAGGGCCGCGTGCCGACCGCAGAATATGCCCGCATGCGCGCGCCGTTTCAGGAAGGCGATTTTCCCTTCCCGGTGAAATATGGCTATTGCCTCACGGGTTTGGTGGAGGCTGGACCGCCGGGATGGGCTGGGCGGGAAGTGTTTGTCCTGCATCCCCATGAGGACAGTTTCGTGACCCCCGCCGCTGCCGCGCGTCCACTACCGGCCGGGCTGCCGGCGCGCCGCGCCACGCTGGCCGCAAATATGGAGACTGCGCTCAATGCGGTATGGGATTCCGGCGCAGGCCCTGGCGATCGCATCGCGGTCATCGGTTGCGGTCTCGTAGGGCTGCTGGTCACATATTTGTGTGCGCAATTGCCTGGCGCCGATGTTGTCTGCGCTGATCTCGACGCTGGCAGGGCTGAGATTGCCAGGCGTTTCGGCGCCAGCTTCCTGACCCCCAGCGCATGCGCTGCAAGGGGCGATTATGGAGCGGACGTGGTTTTTCATGCCAGCGCCTCGGCAGCGGGGCTCTCGCTGGCCATTGGCGCAGCGGGGCCGGAAGCCAAGATCATCGAAATGAGCTGGTATGGCGAGGGCGATGTGCAGGTTCCCCTTGGCGGTGCGTTCCATAGCCGGCGGCTGCAATTGATTTCCTCGCAGGTTGGTCAGGTCTCGCCGGGACGCCGCCCGCGCTGGGACTATAGCCGCCGTATCGCCAAGGCGATGGACCTTCTGCTCGACGAGCGCCTCGATGCGCTGATTACAGACGAATTCAAATTCGAAGACCTGCCCGAAAAGCTGCCGGGATTCTTGCAGCAAGGTGCGGCGGGCCTCGCAGCTGTGATCACATATTCGCAACAGGAGTAAAGCATGTTTGCTGTGGAAGTGCGCGAGCACATCATGATCGCCCATTCGTTCAGGGGCGAATTCTTCGGGCCCGCGCAAAAGCTGCATGGCGCTACATTTGTGGTGGACGTGGCTTTTTTCCGTGAGGATCTCACGGACAATGGCGTTGTTGTCGATATCGGCCGCGCGCATGATGCGCTGAAAGCAACGCTTGGCCCGCTGAACTATCAAAACCTCGACGAGCTGCCGCAATTCAAGGGCAAGCAGACGACAACTGAATATTTGTCGAAATATATTTTCGACGCCATGGCCGATGCGGCGCTGCAGGGCCGCCTTGGCCCCGGCGGCGAGGGCATTGTAAAGATCAAGGTGCAATTGCACGAGTCCCACGTTGCCCGCGCGTGGTACGAGGGCGCTGTCAAACAATGACCGCGTTGCGTGCGGTCTTTGCCATTCCCGGTGACCTCGCAACCCGCACAGGCGGCTATATATATGACAGCCGCGTCATGGAATTGCTGCCCGAATGCGGCATCGAGCCTGTGCATCTGAGGCTGCCAGCCTCGTTTCCGTTTCCTGATGAGGCCGATCTCACGGCCACGCAAGACGCGCTGTCCGCTGTTCCGGCCGGACAGGTCCTCGTGGCCGACGGGCTTGCCTATGGCGCTTTGCCTGCGGCACTCACGCAGGCCATTCGCGCACGGATCATAGCGCTCTGTCATCATCCCCTCGGGCTTGAAGCAGGGCTTGGGGATGCGCAACGCGCTCATCTGATCGAAACCGAAAGACAGGCTTTGTCCGTTGCTGCGCATGTCATAGTGACGAGCGCTACAACGGCGCGCACGCTGATTGCCGATTTCGCGGTCCCCAAAAGCAAGATTACGATCGCAGAGCCCGGGACGGATCGCACCACCCGCGCGCACGGAAGCGGCGGGTCGCCCGTCATTCTCGCAGTGGGTTCCATCGTCCCGCGCAAGGGGTATGACGTGCTCGTCAGCGCGCTCAGCGAAATCCCCGATCTGGACTGGCGGCTGGTCATTGCAGGATCGCCTGATCGCGCCCCCGGTTATGTGGCGGCCCTGCGCGAACAGATTGCCAGCGCCGGACTCGCCGGCCGTATCAATCTGGCCGGGGAAGTGGATGAGGAGGAAGTCGCGCGCCTCTATGATGGCGCCGATATTTTTACATCCGCCTCCCATTACGAAGGCTATGGCATGGTGTTGTCCGAAGCGCTGGCGCGCGGGCTGCCAATGGTGGTCACAACAGGCGGCGCGGCGGCGCAAACTGTCCCGGATGCGGCAGCTGTGAAAGTCCCGCCGGGTGACGCAACAGCGCTCGCACAGGGACTTCGCACTTTGCTCTCGGATGAGCCCTTGCGCCGGAAACTTGGCGAAAAGGCATGGGCCGCCGCAAGACATCTGCCCCGCTGGGAAGACGCTGCGGAGGCCATCGCGCGCGTCATCCGCGCTGTATCCGGCAAACACCATTCGGAGAAAATTGGATGAGCGGATTTTCTCCCCAGTGGCTGGCGTTACGGGAAAGCGCTGACCATCGCGCTGTGAACGCGCAGGTTCGCAAGGCGATTGTTGATGACCTCGCGGGACAGGAGCGCGTCGCCGTCGTGGATATCGGCTGCGGCACAGGTTCAAATTTGCGCAGCCTGGCCCCGCACCTGGGCGCACGCCAGGTCTGGCGGCTTGTCGATTACGATGCGGCTTTGCTGGGTGCAGCGCGGGATACACTCATGCGCTGGGCCGATGATGCGCGCGAAAGCGGCGACAGGCTCCTTCTGGTCAAAGACCAGCGCGCGATTGAAGTGGCTTTCCTGCAGGCCGATCTGGCAACCGGGCTTTCAGACGTACTCGACCATAAATGCGATGCTGTTACGGCTGCAGCCTTTTTCGATCTGGTTTCCGAAGATTGGATTGGTCATTTCTGCGCGGAAATGGCGGCGCGGCGCAGGCGGTTTTATACTGTGCTCACCTATGACGGCCGTGAACAATGGACGCCGCCTTCGCCCGAAGATGCTGCGGTTCTGGCAGCTTTTCACCGCCATCAAGCCAGCGACAAGGGTTTTGGCGCAGCGGCCGGGCCGGGCGCAACGCAGGCGCTCGCCGCAGGGTTTCAGCGCCATGGCGCGAAAATCATGACAGGGACGAGTCCCTGGCAGCTCGGGCCCGAAGACCAGATGCTCATGCAGGAGCTGGCGCGTGGCATCGCTGCCGCGGTGGAAGAGACCGGGACGATCGCCAAAGACGATCTCGCCCGCTGGCAGGAGGCGCGCCGCAACGCCAGCGCCTGCGAGATCGGCCATCTCGATTTTTACGCAAGGTTTGGGTGAGATCTTGGCGTGTGGCACCGGAGGCCGAGATCTTTAAGGGAGCGGGCATTGTCGGCGTTGTCGAGGCAGCCGGAGATCATCACGGCGCCGCTTTCTGGACGATCTATGCGGTGAGGTTCCCCGCAGGCGGATATGCGGTTGATCGAGCAGTGCTTGCGCGAGGTGGGACGGTTAGCCAAACTGTCCCCGGACAGTCGTGGGCGCAGTGGAGGGAGGGCGAGTTGCACTGAAGATCGAGCGATCTGTTGATCCGTTGAGACGAGCGCGTCGCCGAGTTTTCTTAATACTTTTTTGCAATGGGATTTTGCATAATTCGTTTGAATGATATTTCAGTCACTTAGTCTTGACGTACTTTCAACTGCGAAAAGTAATCGGACCGTGTGAAAACGCTACGTGCTGAGTTGACAGTCGCCCTGCGCGGCAGACGAAGGTGTTTTTCGCTGTATCGCAGAAAATCTCGCCCCTGAAGTTTCCCAGGGGCGGCATGGCGTTTTCAGGAGCCCTTCCGGCCTCCATGCAGCCAAGAACGTGCTCCTTCAGGCCCGAACAGCCCTCACCAGAGCCACCGTGCCGAGGATGTTGAGCGCCCGCCGCAGATTATAGACGAGCGCCGCCAGGCTGAACTCGGCGCGGACCTTTTCGAGGCCGTGCGTCAGGAACGCGCCCTGGTTCATCCATTGCTTGATCGTGCCGAAGGGATGCTCGACGATCTCGCGGCGCGTGTTGAGGATGCCGGGTCTGGCTTTCAGCCGCGCCGCCAGGCTGTCCAGCACCGCCTCGTTTTCCAGCCGCGTGACCTGTCGATGGCTGCTTGTAGTGCAGCGAGTGCGCAACAGGCACGCCTTGCAGGCCTCAGGATTGGTGTAGTGAAATCTCTTCAGCTCGCACAACGTGCTCTCATGATTGCAAGACAGCGTCTGACCGGCGGGACAGATGTACACGTCGCGGGCCGCATCGTAGTTGAACTCGTCCTTGCGAAACAGCCCTTTCGCCACCGCCGGTCCGCGTTGTGGCTGCGGCACATATGGCGTCATTCCCGCCTTTTCGCAGGCCTCGATGTCCTCGATTTTGAAGTAGCCCTTGTCGGCGACGACATCAATCTTCTCGACTTCGAGAATCTCGCGCGCGGCCTGCGCGGTTTGCGTCAGGAGCCCCATGTCGACGACCTGATTGCTTACGGCTTGTTCGACGATCATCTTGTTCTTCGCGTCGACCGCGACTTGAATATTGTAGCCAACGCCCACTTTCGTATGCGTCGCCATGGCGCGGCTATCGGGATCGGTCAATGATATCTGGTCTTCTCCGCGGCGTTCCAGATCGTTCAGCATCGCGTTGTAGCCATCGCGTTTTGCGCGCAGGGCCTCGATTTTGTCTGCAAGGTTTTTCGTGCGCGAACCGCCCGTGCCGGATTCCGTGGCGTCATCTTCATCAAGGCGCTTCAGATATTCGTCGAGACGTTCGTCCACCCCCTTGATGAACTTCGCCAGCGAGTTCTTCGTAAAATTGCGGCCCTTGTTGTTGACCGCTTTTATGCGCGTGCCGTCCACGCCAGAAGCTCGCGTCCGAACAGATCGAGCTTGCGGCACAACACCACGAACTGGCGGAACACCGGGCGGAAAGCCTTGCGATTATCGGCGCGGAAATCCGCGATGGTTTTGAAATCCGGCTTCAGCGTCCGCAGCAGCCAGATGACCTCGATATTGCGATGGCATTCGGCCTCAAGCCGCCGGCTCGACCGAACGCGATTGAGATAGCCGTAAATGTAGAGCTTCAGCAGATCGCCCGGCATATACTCCGGCCGGCCGGTCTTCGCCGGCGCGGCGCGGGCGAACCCCGCCGCCGCCAGATCAAGCCCGTCGACGAAGGCGTCGATGAAGCGAACCGGATTGTCCGCGCCAACGTAATCGTCGATCGCCTCGGGAAACAAAAGGGTTTGGGAGCGATCGAATCCGGATATGTGCGCCATGCCGCGATTCTACTGCGACAGCGACATCATTGGAATCCGATAGTCCGGAGTTTTCACACGGTCTGTCTGGGTTTTGCAAAGGACGGGTTGTTGCGCCTGATCTGCAAAGCTGCATGGGCGATTGATTGCCAAAGGTAATATCACCAATGTACGTTACGCCGATCAGCTGATGGGGCCCCAACATGAAGCGCGGTTTTCTGTTAAAATTGTAGGCGGGCACTGCGTGCCTATTGGCGGCGTCCAGCATGTTCACATTAACGGCTATCGCACAGACGGATGAAAATCGCGATCCGGATAAATTGCCAACGATCATTGTAGGGCTGAATCCACCCGATCAGAGAGATCGGGAGTCGCGGTTATTAGCTCAACACATTTGCGAGCAGACATGCACCAAATGCAGCGACGACGCGCATCACCTAATTTTATCATGATCCAGGGTTGAGGCAATATATCGAACATAGGTCCGACAATCGTACCCGTGAGAACAGGGCTATCCAAGAACCGCCCTCAACTACCGCCGGTCATTTATTGCGCACCTGGTCAATGGCCAGATTCTCCCAATCGCGCACCCATTGTTGCGTATTACCAGCGGGCGATTTGCGGATACGCGGGCGCAATTCTCGTTTCAGCGCTTTCAACCGCTTGACATCTTTCGCCAGGGTGCTCGCTATCGCCACATATTCATCCGCGTCCCCAGCGCATAAATCGCCAAGGCTGACAGTATTAAGACTGCTGTAGCTCATCCGTTCGAAAAGGGATTCTCCAACACGTGTTACAACAGGAACGCCCATCCAAAGTGAATCCCATGTCGTCGTGCCGCCGGTGAGCGGCGCACAATCGAGCGAAATATCCATGTCGTTGTAATGCGACATATGAGTGCCGCGCACAGCTCGGAATTCAATCCGCTCCTTTGCGACCCCATGTTTCATGAAATTACCGAGAATGTTTTCGCGGAAGGCGGTTACCGCGCCTTCGGGCCGGATGAAGAGAAATCGCGAGTTCTGATTTTCATTCAATACCCTTGCCCACAGCGCTAATAATTCGGGCGAATACTTTTGAGGGTTGTTGGCAGTGCCGAAGGTCGCATAATTGTTGCTCAAAATCGGCGGCGCTTCCGCCAAGGCGTCAGAATTGCCGAAGAATAACGGTTCGAGGCTTACCCAAGTGTGCGGCATTTCCAAAGGACGCTCGAGCATCAGGTCAGGCGATGGGCGCAAATAGGGATCAACGAGTAGATAATCGATCGCGGGTAAGCCAAGTGAATGAGGATAGCCGAGCCAACTGACCTGAATTGGCGCGACGCGCCAGCTCAAAATGTTTGGACGGTTTAGGTAGGTCGTTCCCCCGAGATCAAACATAATGTCGATCTCGTCCTGCGCAATCGTCTGTGCCAGCTCCCGGTCAGTGCCGGAAACTAGTTTCCGGAACATGGTAACGCGCGACATGATGAAGCGTTGCACGTTGTCCGGCTCCATGGAATCGAAGGCATAAACGTAAATTTCCACGCGATCGCGATCGTAATGCTTGAATATCGGAAGGGCAAAATAGGACACGGGATGATGGCCCAAATCCGATGACATAATCCCGATCCGCACCTTTCCTTGCTTGCGCAAACGTGGTGCTCGGGCAATCGGCATGGCGTCCGCACGCGCCTGACTCAATTCGCCCCAGCGCCGGTGTTGCGATAACAAACGTCGCCGGTCTTCTCGGGTTTTCACGGTCGAGAGTAGAGCCTGCAGAGCTCCAGGTATATTATTCGCCACGCAATAATCGGCATAAAGCCTGAGATCGAATTTCGCAACTCGCTGAAAATCGCAAGTCTTATGAAATATAGAGAGAAACATTTGCGCCGTTTGCAATGTGATGCCAATGGTATCAGAGCATTTTGCTGCAAGTGTGTGCGCTTCATCAATGCAAGCCGCTTCTGTTGGTCCGCGCGTATTTGTGAGAGAAGAGCACAGGTGTGCTGCTGTGCGCAGATCAAACCGCGCATCCAGCGAAGCGCGGTAGTGCTTGTTTGCTTCTATTCGATCCAATTTGTAATGGAAGTAAAAGTCGCCCAAAAACCACAACGCCAGATAATTTTTAGGTTCTTGCTTAAGAATCGCGTCGCAGGCGGCCAGGGCCTCAGCTTCGCGCTTTAGCCGCAACAGCATCTTCGCCCGGTTTAATTTGAACCCAGTGTTATCTGGAAAGAGTTCGACGGCCCGATCAACCCAGGCAAGCGCCTCCTCAATACGCCCCGATTTAAACAGCAAGCTAACCTGTAGCTCCAGAACCTCCGGCGATGTCGGTGCGATTTCGAGGGCCGGTGTGAGAACTGTAATCGCGTCGGTTATCTCTCCCTTGAGGTCGAGGCCCTCCGAACAATATAGGATGGCATTGAGATGACGTGGATCGATCGCCATTGCGCGTCGGGCCGCTTCGATCGCAAGATCGAATCGGCCCAGACCGAGCAGGCTTTTGGCTATATTGGCATGGGCAGGTGCCAAAGCGGGATTCTGCCGGACAGCCTGGGTCAGCGCCGCGAAGGCGTCGGAATAGCGTTCGAGCGCATTGAGAATGCTGCCCTTCAGGTTCCATGCTCGATAGTTATTGTCACTTTTGATAGCACTTTCCGTGAGGCGCAGGGCGTCCTCGTAGTTGGCCGCGCGATATTTCTGCTCTGCGCTGTCGAGCATCAGTTGAGCGCTCGCAACGCTTTCGATTGAGGGCGTCATTTGATCTGACCTGAATGGGATGGAGCATGATGAATATTCCACCTTAGACTCGACCATGCAAGTGACGGACAAACTTCGTGCTGGCGGGTCAAGCCTGGTCGCGCGGAAACATCCCATAAAAATATCTCACGTTCCAAGTCATAAACTCCGCCTATGATTATTCGACGAAAGCGTATGTTCATTCAAAAATAGAATTTACAGTATGAATGAAGGTTTATTATACTTGAGCGTAACAATGAGCATTGGGTTTCGATATTGAAAAATTTTTTGAGTCTGTTCACCCAATGATGACAGCCCGAATTACCCTTATCGCCTGCTCCGCGGTTTTCTTCTCGATTAATCTTTTCCTATGGTCGCGGCCAATCAAGCGAGAAAATTTTGCGGCAATTGCGGACTTTCTGGGTGTCTTTTACTTCTACGGATTTCTCTGGCAGGTGTAACGCGTATTGCTCGTGACGCCACGCAACAGCCACGTGGAATCCGGATAGGTCTCGGTCGGCGGAGCCTCGTCGACTCTCAGACGCTCGACCACCGGTAATCCGGGGCCAACGACGGGTTCAACACGGTTGACCCGCCAAGGTCCGGATAGACCTCCAACAAAGTGGACGTGGAGTGGGACAGGCATTCAGCATTCTTACTGGCGAAAAATATTATGGCTCATTTAAATTTCGAGTGGGTTACAGAGCCTGGGGTTTGATTTGGGCGAAGTCGAGTTTTCCGGCGATTAGGAACAGAACGGTGCGCATTGTTGCGAAACGCTTGTAGCCGCGGGCCTTGCGCTTGGCGGCCTGGAAGAGGC
>CANJJI010000085.1 GCA_947474545.1 Beijerinckiaceae bacterium
TGATAGCGTCTCGCGCAGAGGCATTTCGAGGCACTCGCCTGTTGGTGATTTGTCGTGGAAACACCATGCCAGGTTCGGACCCGGATGCCTCGATTTATTCCCTTTCAGGGCGAAAAATCAGCGCGCAATCGCGGTTTCGCAATTGGCTCCTATGTCCCATTTTATCGGGTTCGGCTTCCATGCGCCCTCGATGCCGCTGGAAGTCGTGTCGGCTCCCCTGCCCGCCCCATGGGTGGAATGCCAGCCAAAACCCATGGCCTCGACCGGCCCCGCTTCCGGAGCGGGGCCGACGAGCGCCGCATCGCCCGCGCCGTGGCATTTTCCGAATGTGTGACCGCCCGCGACAAGCGCAACCGTCTCGTAATCATTCATCGCCATGCGCTTGAATGTCTCGCGCACATCGTGGCCTGAGGCAATCGGATCCGGATTGCCATTGGGGCCTTCGGGATTCACATAGATCAGCCCCATCTGCACCGCCGCGAGCGGATCATCGAGTTCGCGTTCACCAGTATAGCGCTTGTCGCCCAGCCATTCTTCCTCATGGCCCCAATTAATATCCTGGCTCGGCTCCCACACATCGGCGCGTCCGCCTGCAAAACCGAACGTCTTGACGCCCATGGATTCCAGAGCACAATTACCCGCGAGAATAAAAAGATCGGCCCAGGAAAGGCTGTCGCCATATTTCTTCTTCACCGGCCACAATAGCCGCCGCGCCTTGTCCAGATTGACGTTGTCAGGCCAGGAATTCAGCGGCGCGAAGCGCTGCTCGCCACGCCCGCCGCCGCCGCGTCCGTCCGCAACGCGATATGTGCCCGCGCTATGCCAGGCCATGCGGATCATGAACGGCCCGTAATGGCCATAGTCGGCCGGCCACCACTCCTGGCTCTCCGTCATCAGCGCATAAAGATCCTGCTTGACCGCCTTAAGATCGAGCTTCTGGAAGGCTGCGCGATAGTCGAAGTCCCGTCCCATGGGATCGGCCTTGGAAGAATGCTGATGCAGAACATTCAGATTGAGCTGGTTTGGCCACCAGTCTCTGTTCGTGCGGCCCGAAAGCGCCTTCGACTTTTGATTGACTGAACCCGCCCCATGCATGACCGGGCATTTCCCAGCGCTTGCTGTCTCGCTTGTGCTCATGGCTCATCTCCCATCCCGATTGCCGCAACTGGCAACGCTATGGGCGGAACCCTACCCTATGAGCCCTGCGTACAGAAATCGGAAGTTCCTTTATTTTCGATAGGTTTCGCCAATGAAATAACGCGCTGAAGGTTGCGCTCAAGCCACAATGCGAAGTTCCAGGCAGGGAAGTTTAACGCCCCAACCTCACCATCGCCTCGTCCGAACCGGCTTTTGCCAGCGCGCGGTTCTGCTCCTGGATCGGCGCGTTGCGGTCATAGCTCGCCTGCCGCAGCCAGTTGCTGCCGCGCAGACGCGGGCGAACTTCTTCAGCTATCAATTCCAGCGAGCGTTGCGTCGCCTGCCAGTTCGCCCAATCCTGCGCGAACACCAGCACGCCGCCAAAGCCGCCTGTCACATCCTGCATATGCTCGACAATGCGCACCATGTCATCTGGCGTGCCAATGATCGCGCGGCCGTGTTCGTTCATCCAGCCCGCGGAATCCGCCAGACCACGCGGCGGCGGATTGGGCGCGGGCACGATATCATGCGCATAGCCGATCCATTTTTCGAGGCCATATTGCACGTCTTTAAACGCCTGCTCGCGCGTTTCGGCCAGATGCACCTGAATGGCGAAGGACCATCTGGAACGGTCGGCCACATGGCCGTGTTTCGCGCAGGTTTCCTCATAGATTTTCCAGTTGGAGACATGATGCAACAAGGACTCATCGTCCACGCCAGAAAGTACCAGCACACTGGCCCCATGCCGTCCCGCTGCGACAACACCAGAAGGCGAGCGGATCGATGTCACCGCCAGTTCCATTGTCGGTTGCGAATAGCAGCCAACAGAAAGCCGGGCTTCGTCCAGTTCGAACCAGTCGGTCTTTTTCGTCACGGTCTCGCCGCGCAGAAGGGCCACGATGCAGTCCAGCGCCTCATCCATGCGCGGCCGCATGTTTGCGGGCACAAGGCCGATCATCTTGGCGTCCGAAGGCAGCGCCCCCGGACCTGCGCCGAACATCACCCGCCCGCGCGTCATGTGGTCGAGTTGCGCCATGGTTTCGGCCACAACAAAGGGATGGTGATAGGGCAGCGATTTCACACCCGTGCCAAGGCGGATGTGCTTGGTCCGCTCGGCGGCGGCAGCAATAAATACCTCTGGCGCAGCGATAATCTCAAACCCGCCGGAATGATGTTCGCCAATCCAGGCTTCATCATAGCCCAGCCTGTCGAGCAGCTGGATCGTCTGCAGATCGCGTTCCAGTGCATAGGTAGGGTCAAGATTGGTGGCGTGAAACGGCCCCATGAACATGCCAAAACGCAGGGACGGATAGGATGGGGACGCGCTCATGAATTTCCTCCGCTTTCTGTTTTGCGGTGATCATAGGCAGCGCCTGCGGGGCTGTCCAATGGCCTGCATCCGGGCTCTGGCGCTTGCCGCCGCCGCATAGTAGCCTGCCCCAACAAGATTTAGACCGGGAGAGAAACCTCATGGCCGCCGGAAGTTCATCCGCCCGCACTTACGCATGCGCGCTCGTCCTTTCCTCCGCCTGCGCCATAGGCTCGAATGCCAGCGCCCAATCCGGCGACGCCTTCTTCAAGGGCAAGACGATCACCATCGTCGTCGGCACCACGGCGGGCGGCGGCTATGACACCTATGCCCGCATGATCGCTCGCCACATGCCGCGTTATCTTGAAGGCGCGCCGACCATCATCGTTTCGAACATGCCTGGCGCGGGCAGCAATATCGCCGCCAATTACATCTATAACGTCGCGCGCAAGGATGGCACGATGATCGGCGCCTATTTCGCCGGCTCGCCTCTGGAGCCGCTGATCGGCAACACGCCCGTGCAGCACGATCCCCGCAAATCAAAATTTCTCGGCAGCGCCCATAACGATGTCTATGTCTGCATGGGCCGCAAGGATGCGCCCGTGGCAACCTTGCAGGATGCGCAGCAGAAAGAGATGATCCTCGCCTCACAACATTCCAGCACGACGTCGGACTTTCCGCTCATTCTCAACGAAGTTTTTAAAACCAAATTCAAGCTGGTGATGGGTTATCCCGGCAGCCGCGAGGCCGGACTTTCTATCGAGAAAAACGAAACACAGGGCGCCTGCGGCTTTGCCTGGCCGTCGATTTCCGTCACAAACCCCGGCTGGTTCGGCCCCAATGGCCCCATGCGCGTGATTGTGCAGACACATCCCACGGGCCACGCGGGCCTGAACGCTGAGGGCGTACCCAACGCCTATAACATGACGACAAACCCTGACGACAAAGCCATGCTCGATGTCTTCTTCAGCCAGATGATCTTTGGCCGCCCCTATGTCCTGCCGCCCGAAGTCCCCGCAGAAAGAGTCGCCCTGATGCGCAAGGCCTTTATGGCGACATTGAAAGATGCTGAATTGCTGGGCGAAGCCAAAAAGGCCAATCTGGAAGTCGATCCCGTCTCGGGCGAAGACGTGCAGGCGCTGATCGAAAAAGTCTACGCCGCACCACCGCCGATCATCGCGCGCATCAAGAAGGCGCTGGCGGCGTATTAGTTGTGGTCATCCCGGCCAAGCGAAGCGCGGTACCGGGATCGCGGGTTACGTGCCGCAAACGATCCTAGATAAATGCTCCACATTTTCCGGGATGACCCGCCGCTAAATACTATCCAACCCGACCGGAGGTTCTCACATGTGGCCGAAAAACTGCTGGTATGTCGCGGGCTTTGCCCATGAAGCCTCGCAAAGCCTCATCAAGCGCAAGTTTCTCAATCAGGCCGTCGTTCTCTGGCGCACGACGGCGGGAAAGTTGATCGCGATGGAGGATCGCTGTGCGCACAGGCTGGTGCCGCTTTCCACCGGCAGGGTTGTGAATGATCAGGTCGAATGCGGCTATCACGGGTTGCGCTTTGGCGCGGATGGCGCGTGTGCCTTCGTGCCCGGCCAGGACAGCGTGCCAAAGAACTCTCGCGTAAAGACGTTTCCGGTAGCTGAGCGCCATGCGCTGATGTGGATATGGTTGGGCGCGGCTGATCTGGCGGACGAGGACCTCATTCCGGACCTGCACTGGATGGATGCGCCGGGCTGGAAGGCTGTCACGGGCTATCACCATTTCAAATGCGACTACCGCCTTATCAACGACAATCTTCTCGATCTCTCGCACGAGACCTATATCCACAAACACACGATTGGCCATGAATCCGTTGCCGATTCCGGTGTTGTGTCGAATGTGTTGGGCGGGCGCATCGTCCGTGCGCACCGCGAAATGCCCAACATCGATCCGCCGCCGTTTTTTCAGGCGCTGCAGGGCCATTCCGGCAAGATCAATCGCTGGCAGATCGCCATCTACATGGCGCCGGGCATCAACATGACTGAAGCGGCGTTTCATTCAGTAGGAACTGATCGCGAGACACAGGCGTTCATCACCCGTCCCCTGCACCTCATCACGCCGGAAACCGAACATACCGCCCATTACTTCTGGGGCCTGCCGCGCAATTTCCGGCTTGATGATGAAGAACTGTCAAAGAAAATCTACGCGGGCGTCGTTCAGACATTTAACGAGGATTGCGTATTGCTGGAATTGCAGGACGCAGCGCTTCAGGCAGAAGGCATGCCGCAAATCCCCCAGACAGCGGTGAAAACGGACATTGCCCCGGTTCAGGGCCGCAGATTGCTGTCCGACATGATCCAGCGCGAGATGGACGACCCGCGTTTCGTGCTACCGCCCGCCCCATTGGCCAACGACGCCACTGTGACCATGCCGTTTGCGATAGCAGCGGAGTGACGGTGCGAATATTGAGTAGCGAATAGCGAATTGAATCCTCCGATGCCCAATTCGCTATTCGCAACTCCCTATTCCCTTCCTCACTTCTTCTCCACGCCCGCGCGCCGCGCCACTGCTTCCCATTTCGCCTGTTCGGATTTGACCAGCGCTGCAACATCCTCCGGCGAACCGGACCCCGGCGTCACGCCCAGCGCTGCGAATTTTTCGCGCACATCAGGAAGCGCCATGGCTGCGGCAAAATCCTGATTGAGTTTCAGAACAATATCGCGCGGCGTTTTGGGCGGCGCGAAGGCGCCGAACCATGTGAAGGAAAGATAATCGCCGACGCCACTTTCAATCAATGTCGGCACATCCGGCAATTCCTTGATCCGCTCCTTCGTGGCGACCGCCAAAATTTTGAGCTTGCCGCCATTATGCAGGGGCAAGGACGAGCCGAGATTATCGAAGAAAAGGTCGATCGTGCCGCTCATCATGTCGTTCAGTGCGGGCGCAGAGCCGCCATAGGGGACTGCCGTCATTTCCGTTCCGATGGAATGGGCGAAGGCCAGCGCAGACAGATGCGAGTTCGAGCCCGGGCCTTGAGTGGCGTAATTCAGCTTGCCCCGATTTGCTCTGGCGTAGGCGATAAAGTTTTTCGCTGTGTCAAAATTCGGCGAGAGTTTCACCGTCAGAACAATTGGCGCCGTGGCGAGAATGATGACTGGCTCGAACGCCAGCGGATCATAGTTCAGTGTCTGGATGATCCCATTGGTGACAACCGGCCCGGCCGGGGTTGTCATGATGTTGTAGCCATCCCCTTCCATCCGCGCGACCGCGGCCGCACCGATGCCGCCGCCCGCGCCGGGCCGGTTCTCGACGATGACAGATTGCCCCCAGCGTTGCGCCAGCTTCTCGCTGAGAATCCGTGGCAAAGCATCCGCAGAGCCACCTGCGGGAAATGGCACGATGAATTTTACGGGGCGCGAAGGCCAATTGTCTTGCGCCTGTGCGGGCAGTACCCCGATGCAGGCAGCGGTTGCGCAAGCCAGAGCCAGCGCTGAGAGAAAAGGTTTCAAGATTGCCTCCAGGATTCGGCGGTTAGAGCCTGCGCAGCCGGATATTGCGGAATTTCACGATGCCCGTTCCATATTGCAAGGCGATCGGTCCGTCCTGATATTTGTTATCGTGCGCGTTATCGACTGTTGTCTGGCCGTTGAAGACGAACGAAAACCGGTCGCCTTTGGCTGTAATCAACATCGTGTTCCACTTGCCGCCCGCCTTCGGCAGGGGACCACCTTTGGGATCAACCTTGGCGACATTGACGATCGCACCCGTGCCGAAAGTGGGATCAGAGCGCGTATCGAATACATTGGCTTCATAGGCATTGACCGCTCCGACTTTTTGTGGGTCCGAACAGCGAAAAAAGATGCCGCTGTTGGCTATTTCATCAACCCAGATTTCCGCCTGAAGCTCCAAATCGCGGTAATGGTCCGGTGTGACGAGATAGCCGCTCTTGCCGCCATCAGCAACGATGATCCCGTCTTCGACACGCCAGTTGGCCTCGCCGGTGCGGTTCCACCCATTCAGCGTCTTGCCGTCGAAAAGGTCTGCCCAACCGGTTTGTGCCAACGCGGGCTCTAAAGTACAGACGCCCACAGATAAACCTGAAACAATGAAATCCCTACGATTCATAAAAATCTCCGCCAACCTCCCTTTGGGAAGCGCAGGTTATCTCATGGCCCAATTTATGAAAAGGAGGAGGTGGAAAACTCGCTATACCTCAGGCCATGCACGTCCTGTTATCAATCCGCACTTCAAACAGAAATTGTTGGGTGCGCGAAGTCTGATAGGAATATTCGAGCACTGCGCCTTGACTAATGGCCTGACGCAAAATTCCCCGATCCTTACAAAGCGATCCCTTGATTTTTCCGCGCAAGTCGTCGGCGGCGGCAACAGTGTTGACTTGCCCGGGACTCAGATTCAATTCGAAAAAGTGATACAATGTCTTGCCCTTGGCCGAAGCTTCCACGAATTTGCTATGACCTGTCACTTTTCCTTTTTCTTTGTTGAGCTTGGCGGCCTCTGCGGCGAGCATTTGCTCGACATTGACGGGGGCATTTGAAGCAGAGGCAGACGTCAATTCGCCCATCCTCGAACCATTCATGAAGCCAGCTATCCCCAAGACGACACTGCAACCTATCATCACGTATTTGAACATGACCAAACCCCCGGGAGTCCGAATTGACGAATATCCTGAATGGACAGCGTTGAAGAATGATTGGCGGCAGGAACGAATGATGAAATATGATTAACGGGAACGAATCCCTCGCGAATCCTGAAAAGCAGGGTTGCCGCCAAACTTTGGAACGAAAGCCGACATGTCCGACGAAAAATCCACCCAAGACGCCTCCCAGGAACCCGCAGCGCCGCAAAAGCCTGCCCTGCCCGACCGGCTCTCTATCGATCCGCGCAGCGAATACTATCACGATGACGTGCTGCAATTCGCCGTCGGCGTGCGCTTTCGCGGCGTCGAAAAAACCAATGTCTATGAATATTGCGTCAGCGAAAATTGGGTGCGTGTGGAAGCCGGGACTGCCAAAGATCGGCGAGGCAATCCCTTGACCATCAAGCTGACCGGCGAAGTCGAGCCCTATTACAAATAGACCCTGCGCTTCAGTTATCGCCTTCGGCGACAATCTTTTGCGCAGGCGCTGAAGGTGATTGCTGCGAACGATCACCTGCGGGCCTCGACGCCAGCTTCACCCTTGGCCCGGCGATGGCCGGAACAGATACCCCTGCCACCTGCCGGTTTGCCCGCTCGATCTGGGCGAACGCGGAGCGTCCGGAGCCAGCGCGCGACAGAGGAACAAACTGCGCCGCATGATGACGCGAACCTCCCGAGCCGCGGAAAACATAAAGCCCGTCGCGTCCCACCACCACATCACCATTTGTCAGTGTTGGATCGCCCAGAAACGGCGCTACCGGGGATTTCGCCTCAATCGCATTGAGAACAACCGCTCGGGCAGCAACTTCACCTTGTCTCGATGGCCGCGACGAGCCTGCCCCGTCCAGCGGCGCTACTGGTTTCTTGCGTGCTACTTTGGGTCTGGAGGACCGTTGTGTTTGCCGGGATCCTGCCTGAGCTGGCGCAGCCGGGGGCGTTTGCACCTGCGGCCGGCCGAACAGGAGTTCCAGCAAACCCTGAGCTTTGGCGGGCGCTGGCGTCGCCATTACGGCAAGAATTGCGGAAAAACCTGCAAGGCTGGAAATGCAAATAGAGCGGGAATGACCAAAAATGGCACATGAATCTTCGAAATGCGAACGGCATCCGGCGCCGCTCTATGTTGAACAAGAGTCTGTTTGCGAACGTCTTCCCGATTTGTCAGCTACCGTCAACCCGGCTTTTAAGTTGCATGCTTATCAACAACATGAACAGGCAAATTCCTCGGTGACAGCCAGAGCATCCTTCATCCACCATGGCGGCAGGTCCGCTTCTGTCACCTCGGCAACCGGCTTGAAGACTTTGTAATGGTGCCGCTGGTTCCCACCTTGGGTCCAGAAAACGATCACAGTTTCAATGGGCGGGCATCCCGGCAAAGCACATTCGACCTCAGTAACGGTCAATGTCTCATCATCGCCGAGCCGGAAACGCTCGCGCGCCAGCTCCCGCGCCCTGCGGATATGCTCCCGATTCGCCGCATTGCGCCGGGCCGGACCCAGTGACCAATCGCCACTTTGCGATCTTCCGTCAGCCTTCACGCGGCACCCTGAAGATGCGACACCAGCCAGCGCGCTGTACGAAGTAAACGCCCATCCTCGCAACGCCTGCCAACAAGCTGAAGGCCAAAGGGCAAGCCATTGTCTTCGAACATTGGAATGCTTAACGCCGGAACGCCCAGATAGGTCCACAGCCCGTTGAAAACAGGATTTCCCGTCTTTTCGATTCCGCGCGGCGCAGGCCCCGGAGACGCAGGGCACAACACCGCATCAAACCCGTCATAGCGGGCTTCGAAAATCTCGTAGAAAACATCGCGGGCCATCTCCGCCCGGAGATAGTCGCGAGCGCTGATCATCATGCCCTGCTTCAGCCTGTCCAGCATACCTGGGCTGAGAACGTCCGGATAGTCTTCAAAAAACGGCCCGTAATAATGGGCGTTTTCGGCCAGCTGAATCAGACTCTGATATTCGAGGATGGGCTTACAGGACTCGGGCAGATCAAGTTCGACACAGTTACCGCCCAATGATGAAACCAATTCGGCAAATGCTTCCTGCGTCACCGGATCAGCCTGCGCCCAGGCAGGCGTCTTGCAGAATGCCAGTCTCGGCGGAAACGGCCGGGCCTGCCGGGCGAGCTTTTGCAATGACACCCGCCCGCGCGGATAACTGACATCGTCGGATGGATCCTGAGCCGCCATGCAATCAGCTGCCAACGCGATGTCATCAAGCGAACGCCCCATGACGCCGACAGTGTCCAGCGTGTGTGATTGAAGCAATACGCCGCTGCGTGAAATCAGGCCGCGTGTAGGCTTGAAACCATAGACGCCGCAATAAGAGGCAGGCCGCAGCACTGATCCAGCCGTCTGTGTTCCCAACGCGATGGGAACCATGCCTGTAGCGACCGCAACGGCGGAACCTGATGACGACCCTCCCGGCGTATGTGCCGTGTTATGAGGGTTGAGTGTCGGCCCCGCCGTCAGCGAGGCCAATTCGGTCGATACGGTCTTGCCGATGATGATGGCGCCGGCCTCGCGCAATTGTCGCACGCAACTCGCGTCCGCGCTGGGCGTCCGGCCTTCAAAAATCGGCGAACCGTTTTCGCAAGGCAATCCTCGCGCGTCGATCACATCTTTCACCGCAACAGGAACACCGTGCAGCGGTGGCAATGCCTCTCCAGCTTCCTGCATTTTGTCTGCAGCCCGCGCTTGGGCCAATGCCAGCTCAGGATCCAAATGCACAAAGGCATGCAATTCACCATCGCGTTCTTCGATGCGTCTCAGGCAGGCCTCAACCAGACGAACTGAAGTAATCTCGCCGGTTCGGATTTTTTTCGCTGCTTCTGCCGCAGGCAACGCTGCAAGATCGACCATCGTTTCCTCGCCTCACCCAGGGCAATAGGGGGTGCAAAGCCCGGCCAAAATGCTCTAAGGGTTCGCTGGTGTTCATAGGGTTAGAAGTGGTGCGTGGATGAGCTGTTCGGTTGAGTCAAGTCATGAAGCCAGGGGCGGCGGCGGTATAGCCCTCCCGCTTTTCGTGCTCACTATATTCGTCAGCGCCGCCCTACTGTTTTCTGTCCAGCCCATGTTCGCCAAAATGGTCCTGCCTCGCCTTGGCGGATCGCCGGGTGTCTGGTCGGTGGCCATGGTCGTATTCCAGAGCCTGCTGCTGGCGGGATATGCCTATGCCCATGCGCTGAACCGCTGGCTTCCGGGCATCCCCGGCATCGTGCTGCATATATTCGTGACGCTGGCAGCCGCTGCCACCCTGCCCTTTTCCATCGCCTCGACGGGCGCTCCGCCATCAGATGGCGAGATGCTTTACACCATCACGATTTTCCTCACCGCGATCGGGCCTGCGTTTTTCGCCTTGTCGGCCAATGGCCCCCTGTTGCAGGCATGGTTCATTCACTCCCGCCACGCCAGCGCCCACGATCCGTATTTTCTCTATGCCGCGTCGAATATTGGCAGCTTTCTGGCGCTGTTTGCCTATCCCTTTGCGCTGGAGCCGCTGTTGACACTCGGCCAGCAACGCCAATTCTGGACCTATGGATATTACGTTCTGGCGGTCCTGCTGGCGCTTTGCGGCGCACTGATAGGCAGAAACTGGAAGCACACTGACCTCGCACAATCTGCCGCAACGGCCGATGGCGGGACTATTACACTCTGGCGTGTTTTGGGCTGGATCGGCCTGAGCGCGGTTCCGTCTGGCTTGCTGGTTGCTGTCTCCCAGCAGATATCGACGGACGTTGCGTCAGCCCCATTGCTTTGGGTCATCCCTTTGGCGCTCTATCTGGCGACTTTCGTCATTGTGTTTCAGCCACGGCCTGTCATCCCGCACAAATGGATGGTGTATATTCAGCCCGTTCTTGTCGCCGCTGTCATTCTCACATCTGCGCTGGAGGTCGTTGATAACATCGCCCTTATTCTGGGCGTCCATCTGGCTGCGTTTTTTGTGACGGCGATGATGTGCCATGGGGAACTCGTGCTGCGCAAACCTGCGGCACGGCATCTCACCTCGTTCTACCTCGCCATGTCCTTCGGTGGAATGCTGGGTGGAATGTTCTGCGGTCTTCTGGCCCCTCATATTTTTAACTGGGTGGCGGAATATCCGCTCTTGATGGTACTTTCTCTTCTATGCAGGCCGGGGATCTCCTGGCCGCAGGCCCTGCGCAAGCCCTTGTTTTGGGTTGCCGCCGTTGCGGCTGCAGCAGGGCTTGCTGCCTGCACCTACATGTTCGGAAAAATCCCTGTAGCAACCTGGCAGACGACGCAGATCTGGATCGTCGGCGGCTTGCTTGTCATCGCACTCCTGCTCTGCGCCGAACGTCTGCGGCTCGCCGTACTCATTGCCACCTGCTTTGCGATGATCCAGTATTTCCCTGCTGACGGGCGCGGCCGCGAAACTGTGCGCAGCTTCTTTGGCGTCCACAAGATAAGCGATAGCGCCGATGGACGTTTCCGTATTTTGTCCCACGGCACCACAATCCATGGCGCCCAGGAAATACGCAACGCCAAAGGCGAGATTCTGACAGGACGGCCTGAGCCGATCACCTATTACTTCGAGGGTGGTCCTATTGCTGCCGCCGTGCGCTCCGCTCGCGAAATTACCGGCGGCCCGCTCAAAATTGGCGTTGTTGGCCTCGGCAGCGGCGCAATGATGTGTCATGCACGCGAAGGCGATGACTGGCGCTATTTCGAAATCGATGCCGACGTCGTGCGCATAGCGCGCAATACCAGATGGTTCACCTATCTGAGCGAATGCGGGGCGAAAGCACCCATCATTCTGGGCGACGCGCGCCTGACGATGGAAAAGGAACCCGACGGGCAGTTCGACGCATTGCTGATTGATGCATTCTCCTCGGACGCCATACCCGTACATCTCATGACCAAAGAAGCCGTAGCTTTGTTCAAGAAAAAGCTGAAGCCGCAGGGCTTGTTGATCCTCCACATCTCCAACCGCCACATGGAGCTGGCGTCGGAAGTGGCCGGTATAGCCGCGGCCAACGGGATGGTGACCGCAGCCGAAGATATCGACGAAAAGGATATGGCTGGCGCTGACTCCGACACTTATCGCTTCGACGCGACGGTCGCCATTCTCGCGAACTCGGAGGAAGGCCTTGCGCCCATACTCAAGCAGAAGGGCTGGGATAGGCTGGAGCCGACACCAGGCCAGCGCGTGTGGACGGACGATTATTCCAATCTTTTAGGCTCAATTATCCGCAACTGGCGGAAGAACAAAGACGACGACGAAGAATAGGCGCGCCCCGCCCGGAGAGGCGCAGTTTACGCGCTCCCCTGGGTGGACCGTCGAAACTTAGCCAGCGCTAGCTCAGGAACCCCGCGATTGCCTTGGCAACAGCATTAGGCTGATCAAATTCCGCCATATGTCCAGCGTTCTTGATGACCTGCGTCTTGCTCTTGCCCCCAAGGTCTGTCGCAAAGCGTTTGGCATATGATTGCGGAATGACCTTGTCGTTATCGCCCCACACCAGCAAAGTATCGACATCAATGCGCCCCAGGCGTTTGGCAATACGGGTATCGCCCAGCGGCCAGATAATCGAGGCCGCCGCAATATTGGCGTTGAGCGCCTGAACCTCCCAATCGCCGGGATTTGCACCGTCGGGAACCTTATAATACGCGGCGAGGTCCTCCGGCTTGCCCGACAAAACGTTCACCATGCGGTTGGGTGGTTGCGCGAAGATATCAGCCACAGGCGCCGCTTCCTCGAACAGACCAAATGGTGCAATCAGCACGAGTTTGCGAACCGACCCCGGCCATATCGCCGCAATTTCCATCGCCATAGCCCCGCCGATTGACGCTCCGATGAGATCGCCGCCATCCAGGCCCGCCGCATCGAACACATCGCCCACTGCAAGCACCCAGTCGAGCGGCCCATCCAGCGGCTCCGACGAGGGACCGCCGGGAAAGCCCGGCAGCGCCGGCGCAATCACGCGATAGTTTTCAGACAGGCGGTCGAGGAAGGGCGTCCACTTCGGCAGCCCCCCAACACCGGCAAAAAAACCGACGCGCTTGCCGCGCCCCTTCTCCCAGACGCGAACCTTGCCGAGCTGCGTACTGACAAACGTTTCCTTGTACGAGCTCATTCCGCAGCAGCTCCCATCGGCGCACGCACCTCGGTGACAGCGGGCATGCCCGTCGGCCACCACTTATCTTCCCATTCGTTCTCGAAGAGATCCTTGATCTGCGGCAGCACCTTCTTGGCGAAGAGATCCGTATTGTAGCGGGTCAGTTGCGCGCTCATGTTGCCATAGTGCAGGAGAAGCATCAGATGGCCGACATGCATTTCCTTGCACACAGCGCGCAACTTGTCGGCGACCTCATCCGGCGAGCCAATGACCACATGGCCCGCGTCAAAAATGTCGCTTGTATCCTGACGCACGCGGCGGCGTGAAGCTTCTGCGGCCTGCATCACCTGCGAACCCACGCGGGCGCGAACGGTTGCTTCTGTCGTATAGCCCGGGGGATTGGCATAGGACGGATCGGTGTGCAGGCAGCGGCCATAAAAATATTCCGCTGACTCGCGATAGAGATCCATGGCTTCCTTGCGGTTCTCGCCCACGCCGACAAATTGCAGAAACGCGGCCTGGAAGGGATTAGGTTCCTTCTTGCGTTCTTTCATGGCATTCCAGAAGCCGGCCAGGGAGACCTTGCTGGCCTGATGGCCGAAATAGGACAGGCTCGCATAAACGAAGCTGTTCTTCGCGCAGAGATCCCAGGTTTCAACAGAACCGCCGCCAGGAATCCAGACAGGGGGATTGGGCTTCTGGATCGGACGCGGCCAAGCGTTGACATATCGCTGCTGGTTGTAACGGCCATTATAGGAAAATGGCTTTTCCTCGCGCCAGGCGCGCATGACAAAGTCTATGCCCTCATAATAGCGTTCACGCAGATTGGCCGGATTTTGACCATAGGCGTAACAGGTATCCATAGGCGTACCGACGGGAAAACCGGCAATCAGCCGCCCGCCCGACATGCAATCAAGCATCGCCATTTCTTCGGCCACCCGGGTCGGCGGATTGTAGAGCGCCACCGAATTTCCCATGACGCAAACCGCCGCGTCCTTGGTTTCACGCGCCAGAGCAGAGGCGATAAGATTGGGTGAAGGCATCAGGCCATAGGCATTGGCATGGTGTTCGTTCACGCAGATGCCATCAAAGCCCACCTTGTCGGCATAAACGAGTTCGTCGATATATTCGTTGTAAAGCCTGTGTCCGGCGACGGGATCATAGAGTTTCGGATCGATATCCACCCAGACCGAATTATGCTTGTCCTTGAAGTCCACAGGCAGATCCTGATAGGGCATCAGGTGAAACCACATAACCTTCATGATATTTCCTCCCGGCTCGTTGGCGCGAAGCAATTCCAGACGGGAGAATGACGCAGGTTCCCGGCTCTGGCAATGGCAGGACCCGAAGGCTGTGCAAATTTGGCGCGCATGGCCGCAAGTTTCCAAATGCATAGCTGGCAAGATGAAACACCATGTCGTCCTTGTATCCAAGGACGCTCAACACTTTGCATTTCTCCTTTTCCGGGTGATAGTGCAGCTTAAGCAGCCAGACAAAAACCGGGAGCGCGCTTATGGCATCCGCACACAACACCAAACTCATCGGACATATCGATTGCGATGGCGGCGGCCAGGTCTGGATCGAGGGCAATATTCTCTATGTCGCCCACATGAAAGCGCCCAGCGGCACCAGCATCTACGACATTTCAGACCCCGCTTCGCCAAAACTCCTGTCGAAAATAGATCTGCCCGACGGCTGGCACTCGCACAAAGTGCGCGTCAAAAACGGCATCATGATCGTCAACCATGAGGAAAATGGCCCGCGTGACGTTCTCCAGCCCGGCCAGAATTTTCAGGGTGGCTTGATGATCTACGACGTCAGCAAGCCCGCGTCGCCAAAGCCCATTACCAAATGGATCACCCATGGCGCAGGTGTACACCGTTATGATTTTGACGGCCGTTATGCCTATGTCTCAGCCACCAAGGAAGGCTTTGTCAGCAATATTGTTGTCATTCTGGATCTGATTGATCCAGCCAAGCCCGTCGAAGTCGGCAAATGGTGGATCCCCGGCCAATGGGCCGCTGGTGGCGAGGAATATCCCTGGGCGATGTTCACCCGCCCGCGGTGCCATCACCCCCTGCGCGTCGGCGACCGGCTCTATGTCAGCTATTGGCATCACGGCTTCTACATTCTGGACATTTCCGATATTTCCAACCCGAAAATGGTTGGACATGACCGCCGCAGCCCGGCCTTTCCGAACCCCACCCACACGTGCCTCGTCATCCCCGGCACCCACAAGGGCCGAAAGATCATGATTGTGGCTGACGAGGATGTGGCGGCACTACGGCCTTCTGCGCCTGCTTTCGCCATGGTCTACGACATCACCGACGAGACGCTGCCGACGCCCATTTCGACAATCAATGTCGCCGGAGTCGACAAGGACGGCAGCCAGCAACCGCCGATGACCGGATGTCATCAGCCTTCCGAAGTCTTCAACGGCACCATTGTCCCCTTCGCCTGGTTCGCCCAGGGCCTTCGCATATTCGACGTGAAAGACCCCTATGCGCCACAGGAAATCGCCCACTATCAGCCCGATCCTGCCCCCGGCCAGACGCGCTGCTCCTCCAATGATCTCACTATGGATTCGCGTGGGCTGATCTATCTGGTGGATCGCATTCGCGGCGTCGATATTATCGAAGCTAAACAGGTCTCTTGATCCGCAAGGACTTTGACACAATTAAGCCAGCGAGCCGGCTTTGCGGCTCGCCGGACCCCGTTCAATGAATATTTCAAAACCGGTCGCGTTGTGGTTTCGCGAAGATCTGCGGCTGAGTGACCAGCCTGCGGTGCATACTGCCGCGGAAACTGGCGCACCGATCGTCGCCTTTTATATTCTGGATGAAAGGTCCGGGCTTAGAGCCTTGGGCGGGGCTTCGCGCTGGTGGCTGCATCATTCGCTGGCTGTGCTCGCGCGCGACCTCGCAAAACGCGGATGCGATTTGCATGTTGTGCGCGGTGATGCCTGTGAACTGGTGCCCGCCATTGTCGAGGCGGTCGGCGCTGGTTCGATCTTCTGGACACGTCGTTATGGAGCGCAGGAAATTGCGGTCGACATCCAGATCAAGTCGCAACTGAAGGACCGGGGCATCCAGGTTAACAGTAGCAATGGACAGCTACTCCTTGAGCCCTGGCAGATAAAAACTAAAACCGGTGATCCCTATCGTGTCTTCACGCCCTATTGGCGAGCTGCACGAGAAGGAATGCAAACAACGCCGTCCCTCGCCGCGCCCCGCAAATTGAACACCGCTCCCTGGCCGAGGAAGGCTCCGCCAAGAGCGCGTCTTGATGATTTGGAACTGCTTCCAACAATGCCCGACTGGGCTGCTGGGCTGCGCAAGAAATGGATTCCTGGCGAAGCAGGCGCACAAAAGCGGCTTACGCAATTTCTTGACGATGCGCTGAAAGATTATGCAGCAGGGCGCGATTTTGCCGATCGCCAGGCCACGTCCTTACTGTCACCTCATTTGCGATTTGGCGAGATTTCGCCGCGGCAGATCTGGCGCGCGCTGCAGCACGCCATGGCCTCGGGTGCGATCGATACACGCAATGGCGACAAGTTTCTCGCTGAGTTGGGGTGGCGCGAATTTTCCTATCACCTTTTATTTTATAATCCCGATCTCGCAACCCAAAATTTCAACCGCCGCTTCGATGAATTTTCATGGCCTCGTGAAAACGTAAAACATTTAGCGGCGTGGCAGCGCGGACTCACCGGCTATC
The DNA here is from genome assembly GCA_947474545.1 of Beijerinckiaceae bacterium. GTDB lineage: Bacteria > Pseudomonadota > Alphaproteobacteria > Rhizobiales > Beijerinckiaceae > Terripilifer. Next base: position 16,884 of record CANJJI010000085.1, read on the forward strand.
CCATCGTCGATGCGGGTATGCGCGAACTCTGGCAGACCGGCTATATGCACAATCGGGTACGCATGATCGCAGCTTCTTTTCTCATCAAGCACCTGATGATCGATTGGCGGACAGGCGAAAAATGGTTCTGGGACACATTGTGCGATGCAGACCCTGCCAATAACGCGGCTAGCTGGCAATGGGTCGCCGGTTCGGGGGCAGACGCAGCGCCCTATTTCCGCATTTTTAATCCGATTATTCAGGGCGAAAAGTTTGATCCTGTTGGCGGCTATGTGCGGAAATACGTGCCTGAATTGAAAGATCTGGATTCAAAGTTCATTCACAAACCCTGGATGGCGCCGCCAGACATGCTGCGCACAGCGGGCATCGCGCTCGGAAAAACCTATCCACTTCCGATTGTCGAACATAGCGCAGCGCGCGCACGTGCCCTGGCGGCTTTTGCAATGCTCAAGGGCTGATCCCCGGCGAAACTCTATAGGACTGATAGCCCCTGAGCCTCAATTCACACGCGGGACACGTCCCGCACCCATAGCCCCATTCATGTCTGGTTTCGCGATTGCCCAGATAACAACTATGCGTTTCCTGCTTAATAATCTCGACAAGGCGTTGCCCACCCAACACTTCCGCCATTGCCCACGTCGCAGCCTTGTCGAGCCACATGAGCGGGGTTTCGATTACGAACCTGGACTCCATTCCAAGATTAAGTGCGACCTGCAATGCTTTGAGTGTATCGTCGCGACAATCCGGATAGCCGGAATAATCTGTCTCACACATGCCGCCGACAATATGCTTGATGCCGCGCCTGTATGCCACCGTGCTTGCCACGGAAAAAAACAGAAGGTTACGGCCGGGCACAAAAGTATTGGGCAATCCGTTCTTCTGCATTTCGATGGCTTTATCGCTGGTGAGCGCCGTATCGCTTATTGCTTTGATCACAGAGAGATCGATCACCCGGTCTTCGCCAAGCCGTGCGCCCCAACGTGGAAACTCCGAGCGTATGGCTTCCAGCACTTTGCCGCGGCATTCGAGTTCAACGCGGTGACGTTGTCCGTAGTCAAAACCAATCGTCTCCACATGATCGAAACGCTCCAGCGCCCAGGCCAGACAAGTGGCCGAATCCTGGCCACCTGAGAATAGAACGAGCGCGTTTAAAGACATGAATTCATCCGGGCATTGAATTGATCGATTGGATCAGACGAGGCGTTGCAATGCTATAGCACACAACGCACTGCAAGTTTGTCAGCTCTTGAGAGCCTTTTTGTTACCCTGCCGCATGAGCCAGAAGAACAAGGGCGCAGGCAATTTCGTCAGGAGCTTCAGTAGCAAGGCCATGCGCTTGGGAAATGCGATCTCAAATCCCTTGCGTTCGAAGCCATCGCAAATCCGTTGCACGGCATCATCAAGCTCCAGCATAAAGGGCTTGGGATATTCAGCACGCTCGGTCAGGGGTGTGCGCACGTAACCGGGACAAACCACCTGCAGGTTTATTCCATCGGCAGCCAGATCAACATGCAGACTTTCTCCCATCGCAATAACAGCAGCTTTTGAAGCGCAATAAGCGGCTGCGCCGGGCATGCCCGCATAGCCAGCGACCGAAGCATTCAAGGCAATCTGCCCGCGCCCACGCGCGCGCATCGTCTTCACCAATGGCCGCAGACAATTCACCGCGCCGTTAATGTTGAGATCCAGCGTCCGGCGAAAGTTTTCACCACAGGGATCATCAGATGAATCGCGAAAATTCCCACCCGCATTGAGAAAAGCGAGCGCTATAGGGCCATGCGCATCTTCGACGGCAGCGACTATTAGAGACATAGCTGCGACATCTGTAACATCGCCAGGAAATATGGAAATGACGCCGCCCGTTTCCCGGGCCAGCGCCTCCAGCTCTTCACCGCGCCGGGCTGTCACGGCCACCCTGTAACCGCGCCGGACGAGTTCAAGCGCAACGCCGCGCCCGATGCCAGAACTGGCTCCAGTGATCCAGGCTATGCCGTCAACAGGTTTGGCTCGATACATGATTCATCGCTGCAATTTATACTTCAGCTTCACATTGAACTGAATTGCAGCCCTATGTCTATTTCAAACATTCCGTTGGACAACGATTGCCGTGGATCAATGTCTGGGGCGTTCATAAATCGCATACTTGTGAGCCAATTGCAAAACCGCGATTGCGCGCTGATTTTTCGCCCTGAAAGGGAATAAATCGAGGCATCCGGGTCCGAACCTGGCATGGTGTTTCCACGACAAATCA
>CANJJI010000086.1 GCA_947474545.1 Beijerinckiaceae bacterium
GTGAAGCTGAGTTCCTGCGCCGCCATGGCTTGATGATATTTCTCACCTAAATCCGGGTTGAAAAACGTGACGTAAAAATAAAGATAGCCACCACCAATCGCCCGCGTGTCGTCACTGAGTATTTTACCCTTCCATTTGGGATTGGAAATATCGCGCCAGCTTTTGGGTAGATCTGCAGGCGACACCAAAGAGGTGTTTACGAGCAGGCCATAATTTAGAATCATCACTGGCGCGAACAGTCCGTCATCCTGGAATCCTGAACGGAGACCGGCGGAATTGGGCGATGGGGCGTGCGTGGCAAAAACCTTGTCTTCGTCGTGAATGAGCACAGCCTGCCCAGACGATGTAAAGGTCACATCGGCAACATTGCGGCCAGCCGCATATTCCACACGCGTGCGCTCTCGCAATTCGCTGGCGCGCGCTTCGAGGCGTTCGACGGGAATATTATATTTGGCAGCAAATGCGTCGTTCTGGGATTTCAGCAGGGGGTTGCCAACATGAGCGGAATAAAGCGTTAGCCGCCCTTCTTTTTTGGCGGCTGAAACAACTTCGTCCCACGTCTGAGCCTGGACTGAGGCAGCCGTTAGAAGTGGCGCAGCTACCAATAGTCTCTTAAGCGGACGCAGGATGAGTTTTGCTGTACCAAACATGTACCGCCCCCTGTCGTGCGCCAGATTAAACGTCGAGATTGGCGACGCTCAAAGCATTTTCCTGAATGAACTCGCGGCGCGGCTCAACGGTATCGCCCATCAGCTTTACGAAGATGTCGTCCGCGTCAGCAACGTCTCGGACACGCACCTGGAGGAGAGAACGCACATTTCGGTCCAGCGTCGTTTCCCAGAGTTGTTCGGGATTCATTTCGCCCAGACCTTTGTAACGCTGCATCTGGGTGATGCCGCGCTGCCCCGCCGCCATGATGGTGTCGAGCAACTGGCTCGGGCCGGAAACCTTGATCTCATCGTTACGACGCAGGAATAGCGCAGGTTTCGAGTAAATATCGTGCAACGAGCTGGCGTGTTCGTCGAGCCTTCGTGCTTCGGCAGAAGCTAGAAGACCGGCATCAAGCGTATTGGCCTGCTGAACGCCGCGCACCGTGCGTGTGAAAACAAAACCATTGGCTTCGATCCGGCCGCGCCAGTCGCGTTCGGTCTCTTCAGACAAAGCATCCAGACGGCCTGCAATTTCGGAGGTCAGTCTGTTGGCGGTTTCCTCGTCCATGGCAGGAATCGGTTTCAACGCTCCAGCAATGGCGGCCTGCTCAATCGCTACGCGATCATAGCGCGAATGCAATTGCGCCATCACCTGTTTAACGAGGCGCGCCTCTTCGGCGATCGCGCGCAGGTCCTGAGCGCCGCGCTCTTCGCCGCTGGCCAGGCGCAGCACGGCGCCATCAAGACCATTTGTGATGAGATAATCTTCGCGAGCGCGCTCGTCTTTCAGATATTGTTCGGACTGACCGCGCTTGACCTTATAGAGCGGCGGTTGTGCAATATAGAGATGCCCACGCTCGATGAGGTCCGGCATCTGGCGGAAAAAAAATGTCAGCAACAAGGTGCGGATATGGGAACCATCGACATCGGCGTCCGTCATGATGATGATCTTGTGATAGCGCAGCTTGTCAGCATTGAAATCGTCACGCCCGATGCCTGCGCCCAGCGCAGTGATGAGTGTTCCGATTTCCTGCGACGAAAGCATCTTGTCGAAACGAGCGCGTTCAACATTGAGAATCTTGCCGCGCAACGGTAGTACAGCCTGATATTCGCGATTGCGTCCCTGCTTGGCGGAGCCGCCTGCAGAATCACCCTCGACGATGAAAAGTTCGGACTTCGCGGGATCACGCTCCTGACAATCGGCCAATTTGCCGGGCAGGTTGGCGATATCCAGCGCGCCCTTGCGGCGGGTGAGATCGCGCGCCTTGCGGGCTGCTTCACGCGCGAGAGCTGCTTCAACCACCTTGGTCACGATAATCCGCGCATCCTGCGGATGCTCTTCAAACCAGCGGTTCAACGCTTCATTGACAAAGTTTTCAACTACGGGCCGCACTTCGGAAGAAACAAGTTTGTCTTTAGTTTGCGATGAAAATTTGGGGTCCGGCACTTTAACCGACAGGACGCAGGTCAGCCCTTCGCGGCAATCGTCACCTGACAATTCGACCTTTTCTTTTTTCGTGATCCCTGAGGATTCCGCATAGCCGGTCACCTGACGCGTCAAGGCAGCACGAAAACCCGCCAGATGGGTGCCGCCATCGCGCTGCGGAATGTTGTTGGTGAAGGGCAAAACCGTTTCGTGATAGCTGTCATTCCACCAGAGCGCCGCTTCAACTGTCACATTGTCCCGCTCGCCGCGAATAAGGATCGGCTTGGTCAATGTCGAGTTCTTGTTACGGTCAATGTAGCGAACGAAAGCTTCCAGCCCGCCTTCGTAAAACAGATCTTCGGTTTTGACTTCGGCATGGCGCGCGTCTGTGAGAATGATGTGCACGCCTGAATTCAGGAACGCGAGCTCGCGCAACCTGTGTTCAATCGTTGCATAGTCAAACTCGACCATGGTGAACGTTTCTTTTGAAGGCAGAAACGTCACCTCGGTCCCGCGCTTGGGCTTGCCATCGACAAGTTCAGCTGGACCGACGACGATCAGCGGGGAAACCGCATCGCCATGGGAGAATTCGATAAAATGTTCTTTGTTGTTGCGCCAGATACGTAATTTCAGTGAAACAGACAGCGCGTTGACAACCGACACACCGACGCCGTGCAGACCGCCCGAAACCTTGTAAGAATTCTGATCAAATTTTCCGCCGGCATGAAGTTGCGTCATGATGACCTCGGCAGCCGAAACGCCTTCCTCCGAATGAATGTCGGTCGGGATACCGCGGCCGTTGTCCGTAACCGTCACCGAGCCGTCGGCGTTCAGCGTAACTGTGACCAGCGTCGCATGGCCAGCGAGCGCCTCATCAATGGCGTTATCCACAACTTCGTAGACCATGTGATGCAGGCCGGACCCGTCATCGGTATCGCCGATATACATGCCCGGGCGTTTGCGGACTGCGTCCAGGCCCCGCAAAACCTTGATCGATTCAGCGCCGTAGCTGTTTACAGCATCGTTATCGTCAGCGGGTACGGGAAGGGTCTCAGCCATCGGGAAAATTTGCTCCGGTCGGAACGGGATCGCGGCCTTTTTTGCTGGCTCGATTCGTTGAGGGATGTTCTATCCAATCCGGCCTCGAATTGCACGAAAAACAAGCGCTTCCCGCGCGAATCTTCGGTGGAACAACTCTTTCCGGGACAGGCGCTTTGCGTATGCATGGGGCCTGAAATTGTGACGGCGTCAGGCGCGGCCGATATAACCTGGCGAAACATGCAGGAAATCAGTGCCAATGGGCATTTCAGCAAAGGCTGAAATATCCGCTCCCGTCATCCAGACCTGCGACCCCAGTTCCGCCAGACGCTGATACAGCACAGCGCGACGCCGCGGATCGAAATGCGCGGCGACCTCGTCCAGCAAAACAATAGGAACAATGCCGCTCATGGATGACACCAGCCGCGCATGGGCAAGTATAAGTCCGACAAGCAGGGCCTTTTGTTCGCCCGTGGAACACCGCGCAGCTTCCAGTTTTTTTGGCCCGTGAACAACCATGAGATCACTGGCTTGCGGACCGATCAGGGTCCGGCCAGCGGCGGCATCTCGATTGCGGGTCTCCATGAGCATCCGGCGATAGGCATCTTCTGCTTCGAGAGCTGAATGTTCGGTGACGAGAATGTCGATCTCTCCCACAAGCGATAATCCTGCCCACGCGAAGGGCGACGTTTCGTCGCAACTTGCCTCGATCAAGGCCGAAAGCCGTGCGATGGTTTCCTGCCTCGCAGCCGCCACGGCTATGCCAAGTTCGGCAACTTCCCGCTCAGCTGCATCGAGCCAGGCCCTGTCTCGCCCTCCGTTTTCCAACAGGCGATTTCGGTTACGAAGCGCGCGGTCCAGCGCGTTGACCCGCGCACCATGCTCAGAGTCGATGGCCAGCACCAAGCGGTCGAGAAAGCGGCGGCGATCACCGGGCGAGCCCGTGAATAGGCCGTCCATCGCCGGAGTCAGCCAGACGATTCGCACATGGTCAGCAAAGGCTCGGATCGAGCTGACCGGCTCCCGGTCAATGCGGTATTTGCGCGCTGTTTCGCCGGTTTCGGTGCCTGTACCCAGATGAACCACGCCTACCGGACCGCAAACTTCTGCAGCCACAGCGAATGTTCCCGGCCCGCTCTGCCGCGCACATTCGGCAAAATCAGCGCGGCGAAGGCCCCGTCCGGGCGTCAGCAACGATATCGCCTCGAGAATATTGGTCTTTCCTGCACCGTTTTCACCGGTCAGCACGATCATGTTGGCGTCACAGCGCAAATCGAGGCTGGCATAGGAGCGGAACTGCGAAAGCTGAAGCCGGCGGATCGCGGGGCCCGTCAGCGGTTCGGACATCGGCATGGCGGCGTTGGCTAACATAAACTCTCTTTGCCACGAAGTATGATTCCCGGCTTGCGAAATATAAATGGGCTAACGTGGGATATGTTACATAAAACTGCCCACTATTATTATGGGCATAAAATTTATTTGACAGAAGGAGGAGACAGGCGGATTTTGGCAGGGTGATCGCGCGTTATCGGCGGTTCTCAAGAACAAGTGACCCGGGAGGATCTGGAATGAGTGCTGAGCACCTTCTGACGGAGATCAGCGATTTTTGCCGTACTGCGGGACTGGCCGAGTCAACGTTCGGCCGCGCCGCCATCAACGATGGCAAGCTCGTGAGCCGGCTGCGAAATGGCGGACGCATTACCACCGACACGCTCGATCGCATTCGTCACTTCATGACCAACTATCAAGCACGCGGACGCGGACGGGCGGACGCAGTCTCTCCTCTTTCTATGGCGGCGCCGACAATGAATTCTGCACATTCTGGAGTGACCACACCAGCAATCCCCAAAGCCGGTCCGATAGCTCCGATGCCAGCTGGCAGCGGTAAACCCAGCAATGGCGAGGACGGTCAGGGAAATTTCCGCTTTTATGACAACAGGCAAAAATACCTGATGTTCGTGAATACTTGCAGCGAAAAATGGGAAGTCGCAAACCGGGTCTCGCAGGAACTCGATCATGTCCACCCCCGCCCACCAGCCCTGCGGGTCTTCGATGCGGGCGTCGGTGACGGCACAATCCTCTCGCGTGTCATGCGAACCATGCACGACAAGTTCGCGACCATGCCCTTTTATATTGTCGGCAAGGAAATCAGTCTGGAAGACGTGCGGTTGACGCTGCAGAAAATGCCGGACCGCTTTTACGAGCATCCCGCAACGGTTCTGGTGCTAACCAATCTGCAATATGCCAATGCGCCCTGGCTCACCGTGCGCGATCTTAAGGCTGCATCGAGCCTAGTCTGGCACGAAGTTCGGCTGAAAGGGAATACATCGCATTCTTTTGAAGAGCAGATAACGGCGCTTGAGCCATTTTTGGCTGAAAACTGGAATGCCCATACGGGCAAAACCGGAAATTCTGTCTACGATCGTCCGGCGGTACTGGTGATCTATCGCGAAGATCATCGCTTCCTTCTAGATCCGATCATCCCCAAGCTCGGCGAAACCCCGGCTGAATATGATCTTGTCATTGCCTCCCAACCCTATCGCGCCCGAGCCACCGTTCAATTCAAGGCCAAGCGTGTGATCGCGCCGCTGGCGCGCGCTTTGGGGCCGGGTGGCAGGCTGATCGGCATCCACTCCTATGGGAAGGATCCGGGGATGGAGATCATCCGCAAAATCTGGCCGGAAGATGATCCTTTTGTCACCAACAACCGCCACGACATTCTCAAGGCCGTGAAAACGGAGATGGGAAATGCCGCACGAAATTATAGCTTCAATGCGAATTCGGACGCCAAGTCGCTGTTCAAATACAAGATGCACACGCTACCTACAGAAGTTGAAGGATCGATTGGCACGTCCACTTTGTTTGCGGCCTGGAATGATGCTGTTTACGTCGCGCAGGTCGAGGACGACCGGCTAGGCCCCGTAGTTTCCAACAATCGTTATCTGGAAGCGACGCAGGAAGCCTTGCACGCCAATGGCGGACTTTGGTTCCTGGACGAGTCCTTTGTCATTTCGCGCCGCCGGGAATAGGAGTGTCCTGATGGCCGATACAAACGGAACCGCCCTGAAGTCTTTTGACGCCAGTGTGGTGGATATCGAGGCGTTTATGGTCGGGTGCACCTATGAAGCGACCCGGCCCTCGGCCGACGATATTGCTGCGCTCAAGGCAAGCCTTCGCCCCGGCTCGTCTGTTTATGTCACGATGCTACCAAACCGTCCCACGAGCGAACTCATCGCGTCGGCTGTCGCGCTTCGCGAGGCCGGCCTTAAACCGGTGCCGCATGTTGCGGCGCGCCATATCGAATCGTTTGAAGAACTGGGCCGCTTGCTCAAATCATTGTCCAGACAAGCCAAAGCAGATGAGATACTCCTGATTGGAGGCGACACGGCAAAACCCGCAGGCAGCGTACGGGATGTTCTGTCAGTTATTGAAAGTGGTCTTCTGCAAGACAGCGGGATCAAGGCAGTTGGTATCGCCGGTTTTCCGGACGGGCATCCTGCCATGACTGAAGACGAAATCGAAGCCAGTCTCGTGACAAAACTTGCCGCCATACAAAGCGCAGGACTGGATGGATATATCGTCACCCAATTCTGCTTCCACGCACAGACTATTATCAATTGGCTCGACTGGCTGCGGACCCGCGGCATTCAATCGCCTGTCAAGATTGGATTGGCCGGGCCGACGAGTCTGATGAAATGGCTGAACTATGCGCGTAAATGCGGTGTAAAGGCCTCTGCCGAGGCCTTGGCATCCCGCAGCGGGCTGGTTCGGCATGCCTTCAAATCCGTCGCGCCTGATCCCATTATCCGCACCCTTGCCGGCGCCAAAGCGGCAGGCCAGATCGACAATGTGACGCCACACCTGTTTGCATTCGGCGGGATCGGCGCCACTGCCGCCTGGGCTCAACCTGCCATATCCGGAAAAATCCGATTGAACAGCGATGGCGGTTTTGACGCGATTTAAACGAGGTCTTTGCGCGGCTATACGCGCATGGGCATCAGTACATACAGTGCAGCGGCTCCATCGCGGTCCTGAATCAACGTCGGCGAACCTGCATCCGCGAGCTTGAAAAGCGCTGTATCGCTATCGAGCTGCTGAGCGATGTCCAGAAGATAGCGCGCGTTGAACCCGACATCGATAGGCGCAGAATCATAATCAACTTCAATTTCCTCGGTTGCAGAGCCGGAATCGGGATTAGTCACCGTCAAGGTCAGTTTTCCGTCAGCAAGCGAGAGTTTGACCGCGCGGCCGCGTTCAGACGAGATTGTTGACACGCGATCAACAGCGGCAATGAATTGATCGCGCTCCACCACCAGCCGTTTGTCGTTGCCTGTGGGAATAACGCGATTGTAATCGGGGAAGGTTCCGTCGATCAGCTTGGATGTGAGCACGACATCACCAACAGTGAACCGAGCCTTCGTCGCGGAAAGCTCAACGATCACATCGATTGTGACGCCTTCGATCAGCTTCTGCAATTCCGCGACAGCCTTACGCGGAATGATAACGCCGGGCATACCGGCGGCGCCTGCCGGCGAAGGGATCTCGACTCGGGCAAGACGGTGGCCATCTGTCGCGACGGCCCGCAACATCGTGTGTCCGGCAACGTCGAGCGTATGCACGTAAATGCCGTTGAGATAATAACGCGTCTCTTCAGTCGATATGGCAAACTGGGTCTTGTCGATGAGTTTCTTGAGATCGGTCGCGGCGAGTGCAAACTTGTGCGTGAGTTCTCCTGCGTTGAGATCAGGAAAATCGCTTTCGGGAAGCGATTGCAGATTGAAGCGTGAACGTCCCGAGCGCAGCAATAACTGACCTGCATCGCCAGCCGTTTCCAACGAAACCTGTGCTCCGTCGGGCAGTTTGCGAACGATGTCGTAGAGCGTATGCGCAGGCAGCGTGGTCGCGCCAGCCTGGCCGACATCGGACGGGACAGTGTCCGTGATCTCCAGATCAAGGTCGGTCGACTTGAGAACCAGAGATCTGTCGCTGGCTTTCAGCAGAACGTTAGAAAGTATCGGAATTGTATTTCGCCGCTCAACGACGCGATGCACATGGCCCAGGGTCTTTAACAGCGCCGCTCTTTCGAGAGTGACTTTCATCGTGAGGGTCCGTTCCAACGCGAAAAGAAATTATGGCCCGAATCCTGCCGATCCGGGCTGGGGACATTATCACAGACCCTACAATGCATGGCATAACATTGGCGGAAATACGCCGATTTCCCCAGAAATTGGAAAACTGTTACGGAAAATGCTCCATCCTGACCCCCTGCCTCAGGCTCAACCTTAATCGGCCCTTAATCCGCCAGCTTTAATTTGAAGATCAGGTTCTGCGGCGGTGTCGCCGCACAATGCGATCTGGTCAGGCATTGACCGTTATTTCAACGTGAAGTGAGGCCATGGGCGGCTGGTTCGAGCGAAAAGAGCCACATATGGGCACACAACGGGTGCGTTCGGAGCTTCACGTCGGCCCTGACGACCGGATTGCGCCCGAAAGATCGACCAAATCCAAGGGCAGAAACAAAACGAAATCCGACCGCAACCCGCCGTCAAAAGTGCAGCGCCGTAGCTTTCTGGGCGGTATGTTCTCGCGCGCGGCTAAAGAAAGCGCTGATCAGGACGATTTCGACCCCCCTTCAAAATCGCAAAAGCCCGTTGCCCGCCGCAAGAAGCCTAGGAAGCGCCGTTCCATCATCGGCTTTCTTACCTATTGGACATTCGTTTTTGGCATCTGGGGCGTCGTGGGACTCTTTGGCCTGATCGGCTATCACGCGTCCAAGCTGCCCCCGATCGACGAACTTGCTGTGCCCAAGCGCCCGCCGAACATCGCGATCATGGCGGAGAATGGAACGCTTCTGGCCAATCGCGGCGATACCGGAGGGGCCGCGATCCATCTTCGAGAATTGCCCGATTATACGCCCAAAGCCTTTGTGGCGATTGAGGACCGACGTTTCTATTCTCACTGGGGCATCGACCTTATGGGCGTCGGCCGGGCCATTTTCCGCAATGCGACCAAGAGCGGAAACATGGAGGGTGGCTCCAGTATCACGCAACAGCTCGCGAAAAATCTGTTTCTGACGCAGGAACGCACGATGTCGCGAAAAATCCAGGAAGCGATTCTCGCTGTCTGGCTGGAGCGGAAATATTCCAAAGACCAGATCATCGAGCTCTATCTGAACCGGGTCTATTTTGGTTCGGGCGCTTATGGAATCGAGGCAGCAGCCCAACGTTATTACGGCAAGAGCGCGCGCCAGCTCACTCTACCCGAATCAGCCGTGCTGGCGGGCCTGATGAAAGCGCCGACCCGTCTCGCGCCAAACAAGAATCCCGATGGCGCTGCTGCGCGGGCTGCCCAGGTCATCACAGCCATGGCGCGCGAAGGCCATATCACAGAATCCATGGCGAAGATTTCGCTGGCGCGGCCTGCACTCGCCAAGAAGGAGCAGGGTAGCGGTTCCATCAACTACGTCGCCGATTATGTGATGGATATTCTCGACGACACAGTTGGCGCATTCGACACCGATATCATCGTGACGACGACGATCGACACCAATCTGCAATCAGCGGGGGAAAAGGCTCTGGCGGAAACTTTGAACCGCAGTTCTGAAAAGTTGAACGTGGAACAGGGCGCGCTGGTGGCTATGTTGCCAGGCGGGGAGATCAAGGCGCTAGTCGGCGGGCGTGATTATTCGGAAAGCCAGTTCAACCGTGCGGTCAGCGCCAGACGCCAGCCCGGTTCTGCTTTCAAACCGTTTGTTTATCTCACGGCCCTGGAGCGCGGCTATCGTCCAGAGTCCAAAGTGCTGGATGGCCCGATCAACGTGAAGGGCTGGAAACCGGAGAATTCATCCCGCGAATATTTTGGTGAAGTCTCCCTGACACGAGCCCTGTCGCTGTCGCTCAACACGGTATCGGTGCGGCTCGCGCTCGCCACTGGGCCCAATGCTGTCGTTTCGACGGCGCACCGGCTTGGCATTTCTTCGCCTTTGCAGAACAATGCGGCGATCGCGCTTGGGACATCCGAAGTCACACCGCTTGAACTTGTGGGAGCCTATGCGCCCTTCGCCAACGGCGGCATCCGGGTACAGCCTCACATTATTACCCAAGTGCGCAAGGCGAGCGGGCAGGTAATTTACCGGCGCAAAGGCATGAGCTTCGGGCGTGTCGTCGAACCGCAATATGTGGCGATGATGAATGCGATGATGCAGGAAACATTGCTGACCGGCACAGCGCGAAAGGCCGAACTGGCGGGTTGGCAGGCAGCGGGTAAAACCGGCACAAGCCAGGAATATCGCGATGGCTGGTTCGTCGGCTATACAAGCAGCATGGTCGCGGGCGTGTGGCTAGGAAACGACGATTCCTCGCCAACAAAAAAGGTTTCCGGCGGCAATTTGCCCGTTGAAATCTGGAGCCGCTTTATGCGCGAAGCGCACAAGGGCATTCCGCCACAATTCCTGCCATCCGGCACATGGAGTGATCCATCCCGGAGCGGCCCAGCGCCGGTTCCGCCCGCCGAAGTTCCAACTGCCAATGGCGCAAATACCGCCTCAGCTGGCATAAAACCGTCTCCAGTTCGCACACCGGGGGCACCCCTTGCCATCAACGCCTCGGGCAAAGCCTTTGAAGAGAGCGCCCGCCGCGAGGCATCGTCGGCACCGCGCAGCGTCAATGATCTGATCCCCCCTGCGCCGGTTGGAGGACAGAAATCGAACGGGATTCCCCAGCAAGATCGCAATATCCTTCAGCGCATGTTCGGTGGCTAAGTGGATGCGGAAAAGCCCGGCGCACGGCCGGGCTCTCCGGGAATTTCAAGCGTTATCAGTGGTTCAATGGACACTGACGGGATGAAGATCGTGCTCCCAGGCATTGGCGACCGCCGCATCTTTTGAATCCGTCAGAAGGATGGGCGAACCGTCCGCCGCCAACAGGGCATAGAGCGTAATATTGGGTTGAACTGGTCCGACCTGCGGAAACAGGCGCAGCACTTCATCACTCTTCATCGCTTTAACATAAGCAACAGTGCCGCCACCAAGATGAGCGAATTGCTCTTGTGTCAGGACAGGCTTGCCGGCTGCTTTCGCTGATTCAATCATCTCACTCTCCTTCATGCGTCCTTTAAAAGGCCCGCGTCCCGGCGCTGATTTTCAATCCCGCGCCGAAATGTTGATCTTCTGGACGATCCGCTCAGGCTGAGGCCGTGCGAGATCGATGCACAAAAGACCGTTGACCAGATCCGCGCCCAGAACCTGCATTCCCTCGGCAAGCAGGAAGGCGCGTTGAAACTGCCGTGCCGCAATACCACGATGCAGATAAACCCGCTCGCGATCATCTGTCTGGCGGCCGCGCACCAAGAGTTGGCGTTCCTCGACGGTCACATCAAGCTGTTCGCGGGTAAATCCAGCAACGGCCAAGGTTATCCTGAGCATTTCCGGCTCGGTATCTGTACGAGTAATGCGTTCGATGTTGTAAGGGGGATAGCCATCGGATGCAGTCCGGGAAACCCGGTCCAGCGCCCGCTCGATGTCATCGAAGCCAAGCAAGAATGGCGAATTCAGTGTCGGTATGCGCGTCATCTTTGCACTCGCGAAGCCCAGTAGGAGCCTCGAAGGGACCCGGTTGGCGTCCCATTTTCCCAATCCGGCCAATGTGATGGGCTTGGTGTTTCCCTCGCCCGTCACGCCAATCCAGACTACGCAATTTATATGGGCGCGCAGCCTGCTGATTCAAGATGCCGCAACTTGCCGGATTACAGCATATGCGGCAACACCCTGTCCGGCGGCGTGTGGCCATCCGTGAAAGTTTTCAGATTGATGATAACTTTTTCGCCGGTGTCGATCCGGCTTTCCAAGGTCGCAGAACCCATGTGAGGCAGAAGCGTAACCTTGCCCGCCTTGGCGAGCCGCATGAGCTTGGGCGAAATGGCAGGTTCGTGCTCGAAAACGTCGAGACCCGCCCCGGCGATGGCTTTCGTTTCGACAAGCCGGATCAGCTCTTTTTCATCAATAATTTCACCTCGCGCTGTATTCACGATGATAGCGCTGGGGCGCAGAAGCTTCAGCCTGCGCGCGGACAAAAGATGAAAAGTGGCGGGCGTGTGAGGACAATTGACCGATACGATATCCATCCGCGCCAGCATCTGGTCGAGTGAGTCCCAATACGTGGCTTCAAGCTGCTCTTCGATGGCGGGGCTCACCCGGCGTCGGTTATGATAATGGATCGACAGGCCAAACGCCTTTGCGCGGCGTGCCAACGCCTGGCCGATCCGGCCCATGCCGACAATACCAAGGCGTTTGCCAGTAATGCGCGAACCCAGCATCCAGGTTGGAGACCAGCCGGCCCAATCCCCAGTTATGACGGCATTTGCTCCTTCGACGACCCGGCGGGCGACGGCCAGGATCAGCGCCATCGTCATATCAGCCGTATCCTCCGTCAAAACCCCTGGCGTATTAGTCACAGTGATACCGCGCTTAAGCGCTTCCGCCACATCGATATGATCGACGCCATTGCCGAAATTTGCGATCAACTTCAGCTGTGCGCCGGCGCCGGTGAGCATCTCCGCATCGATCCGGTCAGTGATCGTGGGAACCAGCGCATCGGCATGCAACAACGCTTCGGCCAATTCTGCTCTCGACAATGGCCTGTCGTCCACATTGAGCTGGGCGTCGAATAATTCACGCATGCGGGTTTCAACGACATCGGGAAGTTTTCGCGTCACGATGACCCGGGGCCGGCGCTTGTTCATCCAAAGGTTTCCTTCAGCTTCGGAGGTGAATCCGGGCGATTCGTAATCACTCCCGTAACGCTTCGTTCATCACACTTTAACCGCTGTGAGTGCAAATGGATATGCAGCCAGTGTGCTGATGCCAACGTCGAGTAGAGCGTTAATCTCATGCGTTCATGGATGAAAAAAAGTCGCTTTTTGGGAATTTTCGCTTCAGCGAGCGCGGCCCCCGCTCTTGCCGCCATCATCACAATTTTTCCGTACGCTCAGCCAGCCCTGGCAGGCAACGAAACTCAGATCGGCTCTGCCACGGGACTGCCTATACCGCGATATGTCAGTTTACGCTCAGGCTATGTGAATTTGCGCCAGGGCCCGTCAAAGGAACATGACACCATCTGGATCTATCGCAAGGAAGGTCTGCCGGTTGAAATAACCGCTGAATTCGAGACCTGGCGCAAAATTCGTGATTCCGACGGGTCGGAGGGATGGGTACTGCATTCGCTTTTGTCCGGACGCCGCACGGCCCTCATATCTCCCTGGAACAAGGACGGATTGATCGACGTGCGGGCCAAACCAGGCGCCGACGCTCCCCTCGCGGCGCGGCTGGAGCCCCGCGTCGTGGCGCAAGTGCGCAAATGCGACCAGATCTGGTGCCGCGTCTCTTCAAAGGAGTTCGACGGATATATTGCACAAAAAGAACTCTGGGGTGTCTATCCCGACGAAAAATTGGACTAAAGCGCCTTATTCCTGACCCAATAACCGGTCTTCGCAACGCATTGTGGAGATTGTGCCACGCTACCTGAACCTTTTCATCCTAGCGGCGCCTGCCTCCTTTCGATGCGCCCTTGTGTATGTTAGGAGACCCGGGCAAACCGGATGCGATGTCCGGATGGGCTTTCTGCCCGTGCGGGAGAGGTATTAGGACGATATGGCCGAGCGGCGCTCAAGTTTCGAGTATGAAGACCTGTTGGCCTGCGGGCGCGGAGAGCTTTTCGGCCCTGGCAACGCGCAATTGCCGCTCCCTCCGATGCTGATGTTCGACCGGATCGCTGAAATTTCGGACACCGGTGGAGCTAACGGCAAAGGGCATGTACTTGCCGAACTCGCTATAAAGCCGGACCTCTGGTTTTTCGGTTGCCATTTCAAGGGTGATCCGGTCATGCCCGGCTGTCTCGGACTCGACGCGCTTTGGCAGTTAGTTGGTTTCCATCTTGGCTGGCTCGGGGCTTCGGGCCGCGGCAGGGCGCTGGGTGTCGGCGAGGTCAAATTTGTCGATCAGGTTCTCCCCAGCGTCAAGAATGTGGTTTACGGAATCGATTTTAAACGGGTGTTCCGTGGTAAGCTGGTACTCGGCATCGCCGATGGCTGGCTTGAGGCCGACGGCAAGCGCATTTATGAAGCGCGCGATCTGCGGGTAGGATTGTTTCAGTCCGGCTCGCCTGCAGCGAGCTGAGATACCCGCGCTCCGGCGCCAACAGGAGACACTTATGAGACGCGTCGTCGTCACCGGCATGGGCATTGTCTCAGCTATTGGCAACAATCCGCAGGAAGTGACCGCTTCGCTGCGCGAAGCCCGGTCAGGAATTGTGACGGCCGACGACTACGTGAAATACGGGTTCAGGTGCCAGGTTCACGGCGCACCATCGCTAAAGCCTGAGGACGTTGTTGACCGGCGCGCGATGCGTTTCCATGGCGGTGGCACAGGCTGGAACCACGTTGCGATGGATCAGGCGATCCTCGACGCAGGCCTGAGCGACAGCGAGGTCTCCAACGAACGAACCGGTATTATCATGGGCTCGGGTGGGCCTTCAACGCGCACGATCGTAGAAGCGGCCGATATCACACGCACCAAAGGACCTAAGCGGATTGGGCCCTTTGCAGTTCCAAAGGCTATGTCCTCGACAGCATCAGCAACTCTTGCGACGTGGTTCAAAATCAAGGGCGTCAACTATTCAATTTCGTCGGCATGTGCGACTTCGTCCCATTGCATCGGCAATGCTGCGGAGATGATCCAGTATGGAAAACAGGACGTAATGTTTGCAGGGGGCTGTGAGGATCTGGACTGGTCTCTGTCCGATCTCTTCGACGCCATGGGCGCCATGTCATCGAATTTCAACGATCAACCTTCAACGGCATCTCGCCCCTATGACAGGAATCGTGACGGCTTTGTGATCGCGGGCGGCGCCGGTGTGCTGGTTCTGGAAGAATATGAGTACGCAAGAGCGCGCGGCGCCAAGATCTATGCCGAACTTGCTGGTTATGGCGTGACATCCGATGGCTATGACATGGTGGCGCCCTCAGGCGAAGGCGCCATGCGCTGCATGCGCATGGCGATGCAGAATGTCCAAACACGTGTCGATTATATCAATCCGCACGCGACCTCCACGCCGGTTGGCGATGCGAAAGAAATCGAGGCGATCAGAGCGGTGTTCGGCGCAGGCGATCAATGCCCCCCGATTTCCGCCACCAAAGCGCTGACTGGCCATTCCCTTGGCGCAGCCGGTGTGCAGGAGGCGATCTATTCGCTGCTGATGATGAAGAACGGCTTCATCGCAGAAAGCGCCCATATCCACGAACTCGATCCGGATTTCGCGGATATGAATATCATGCGCACCCGGCGCGACAACGTTCAGCTGGGGACGGTGCTTTCCAATTCGTTCGGCTTCGGCGGCACGAATGCCACCCTCGTCTTCAAGCACGTCGACGCGTAATCAGGACTTTTCATGCAGGTGCAACCTCTCCCCCTGATGCAGGGTAAACGCGGCCTCATCATGGGCGTCGCCAACAGCCATTCCATCGCCTGGGGCATTGCGCAAGCCGTTGCTGCTCAAGGTGCAGAGCTTGCCTTCACCTATCAGGGCGAAGCTTTGGGAAAACGGGTGACGCCTCTGGCCGAAAGTCTGGGCGCAAATCTCATTCTGCCGTGTGATGTCGAAGATATCGCCTCTGTCGATGCGGTTTTCGATGCTTTGGAGAAATCCTGGGGGACACTCGATTTCGTCCTGCATGCCATCGGATTTTCCGACAAGAACGAGCTGAAAGGCCGCTACGTCGACGCAACGACACGCGAGAATTTCCAGCGCACCATGGTGATTTCCTGCTTTTCGTTCACTGAGTTGGCGCAACGCGCCGCAAAGCTGATGCCGGATGGCGGATCTCTGCTCACGTTGACTTATGGCGGTGCAACGCGCGTGATGCCCAATTACAATGTCATGGGGATAGCGAAAGCCGCACTCGAAGCCAGTGTGCGCTATCTTGCAAGTGATCTTGGTCCGCAGAACATCCGGGTGAATGCTATTTCTGCTGGCCCGATCCGTACCCTTGCCGGCGCAGGCATTGCTGAGGCGCGATCAATGTATAATTTCCAGCAACAACATTCGCCGCTGCGCCGCAGCCTGACCATTGAAGATATTGGCGGGGCTGGTCTTTACTTTCTGTCGCCGCTTTCAGCTGGCGTCACGGGAGAAATCCACTTTGTCGATGCTGGTTACAACATCATCTCAATGCCACGTCCAGAAGACATGCGGCCGGGTGATCATGACTGATATCCCCCCTTCACTCACCGTCAAATCCGGCGCCGTCCCGACAAGTTCTCTACTGCGAGATAAAGTATGCGCTTCTGCTCGACCCGCGCCCGGGACAGGCTGTCGAGTATAATACCGCACACGCCCAACAGGCTGGCGACAACCATCATACCCATGCACAAAATGGCTGTGGGCAGACGCGGCACCAGACCTGTCTTCAGATAGGTATCGACCAGCGGGATAGCCAGCACACAAGACATGGCCGCGATTGCACCGGCCAAAAGCCCGAAAAATAGAATCGGCCGGGTTTCCTTCAACAGAAAGACAAAGGCATGCAGGATGCGAACGCCATCGCGCACTGACCGCAATTTTGATTGCGACCCAGCGGGCCGCTTGCTGTACGCGGTTTCTATTTCTGCCACTGGCAACCGCATCTGGCTTGCATGGACAGAGAGTTCCGTCTCGATTTCAAAACCCGACGAGAGCGCAGGAAAACTCTTTACGAAGCGTCGCGAGAACGCCCTGTAGCCTGAAAAAATGTCTGCATAAGCGTGGCCGAAGAGGCCTGCAAATATCCGGTTGAATAATCGGTTGCCAAACGCATGGCCGGCGCGATGTGCGTTTTCCGTGACGTTTGCCCGGGTTCCGATCGCCATGTCGACACGGTCATTGAGAACCAGGGAAACCAGATCGCCGGACGCCTGGGCATCATAAGTCCCGTCACCATCAACCATAACGTAGACGTCAGCATCGATCTCGGCGAACATGCGGCGCACGACATTGCCCTTGCCACGCCGCGGTTCGAAAAAGACTTCTGCTCCAGCCGCGCGAGCGACCATGCCGGTCCCGTCTGTGGAATCATTGTCGAAAACTGCTATTCTGGAACCGGGTAGTGCGGTCGCAAAATCCTTAACAACCTGGTTGATAGTCAGCGCTTCATTGAAGCAGGGGATAACAACCGCGATCCGCGGAGCGGCAGCTTCTACCTGAACCGGATCCCTAGACCGGGTCTGCATCTGATCCTGTGCAGAAGGCAAAACGGAGCGTAGCGCGCTTGCAAGCCAGGCGGCATCGAAATGACCACCGACGCGACGGCCTGCCATTTCGAGTTCGTCTTCGAGAGGCTCATTCACCTCCAACCCGATTTTTTGAGCCGCATTCATGGTTTAAGACTTTCGAAGTAACGAGACGTCAAGTTTTGTCGGGAATGGTTGAGACTGTTCCCCGTCAGCATCCATGAGACAAACTTCGGGTCTTCACGAAGGGAGGATTTCTGGTTCATCATAGCCGCAAGGAGCGAAGATGAAACAGAAATCCGGGCCGGAAAAAGCACCGGCAGAACAAGTGCTGAAGGATATCCGGCGTCAGACGCGCCGACAGTATTCGGCTGAAGAGAAGATCCGCATCGTGCTGGAAGGCCTGCGGGGCGAGGAAAGCATCTCGGAGCTTTGCCGCCGCGAGGGCATTGCCGCGTCGATGTATTATGGCTGGTCGAAAGAGTTCCTCGAGGCTGGAAAGCGACGGCTGGCTGGTGACACAGCCCGCGCTGCGACTTCGGATGAGGTGAAGAACCTGCGCCGCGAGTCGAGCGCCCTGAAAGAGGTCGTGGCTGATCTGACCCTGGAAAACCGTCTGCTTAAAAAAAGCATGACCGAGGATGGGGAGGACGGCGAATGAGATATACCGCATCAGAGAAAGCCGAGATCATTCAGTTGGTCGAGCATTCGCATCTGCCGGCCAAGAAGACGCTGGACAAGCTCGGCATTCCTCGTGCCACCTTCTATCGATGGCACGAGCGCTATCGTGATGGCGGGCCAGAGGCATTGGTTGACCATCGCTCACGGCCAGACCGCGTCTGGAACCGCATTCCCGATGCTGTCCGTCAGCAGATCATCGATCTGGCGCTGGATGTTCCAGAACTGTCGCCCCGCGAGCTGGCGGTGCGCTTCACTGACGAGAGACGCTACTTTGTCTCGGAATCCTCGGTGTATCGCCTGCTGAAGGCTCACGATCTGATCACCAGCCCGGCCTATGTCGTGATCAAGGCGGCGAACGAATTCAAGGATAAGACGACAGCCATCAACCAGATGTGGCAGACCGATTTTACATATCTGAAGATCACAGGCTGGGGCTGGTACTATCTGTCGACGGTGCTCG
Source organism: Beijerinckiaceae bacterium (assembly GCA_947474545.1). Classification (GTDB taxonomy): domain Bacteria; phylum Pseudomonadota; class Alphaproteobacteria; order Rhizobiales; family Beijerinckiaceae; genus Terripilifer. Next base: position 18,513 of record CANJJI010000086.1, read on the forward strand.
ACGACTTCTCCCGCTATATCGTCGCCTGGAAGCTGTGCATCAACATGTGCGCCTCTGATGTCATGGCCACGCTGGACCTGGCGCTGGCAGCATCGGGGCTGGATTACATCACGGTCCTACAACGGCCAAGGCTGCTCAGCGACAATGGCTCATCTTACGTCGCGGGCGATCTGGCCAACTGGCTCGAGGACAAAGGCATGGAGCATGTGCGGGGTGCGCCGTATCATCCGCAGACGCAGGGGAAGATCGAGCGCTGGCATCAGACCCTAAAGAACCGCATCCTGCTCAACAACTACTACCTGCCCGCCGACCTCGAACGGCAGATCAGCGCCTTCGTCGAGCATTACAATCACGCCCGCTACCATGAGAGCCTCGACAATCTGACCCCGGCCGATGTCTACTTCGGGAGGGCCCAGACCATCCTCGCCGAGCGCCAACGCGTCAAGCGCGAAACGCTCAAACACAGACGCTTGCAGCACCACCTGCAAGCCGTTTAAACTCTAACCCCGATGAGCCAGAGCCTCTCTTCGAAAACCGCCTGAATTGTCCCAAACTATCTGACGACGGACA
>CANJJI010000087.1 GCA_947474545.1 Beijerinckiaceae bacterium
AGCGTCTCGCGCAGAGGCATTTCGAGGCACTCGCCTGTTGGTGATTTGTCGTGGAAACACCATGCCAGGTTCGGACCCGGATGCCTCGATTTATTCCCTTTCAGGGCGAAAAATCAGCGCGCAATCGCGGTTTTGCAATTGGCTCAATAGCCTCAACAATATCCTGCGTGGCAATCTTGGCGATGATGTAATTGATGGTGGCGCGGGCAGCGATACGACCGATTATTCGAATTCATCAGGAACGGTGACGGTCGTACTGACGAATGTTGTCAGTGGCCATAGCGGTGGCTCGTCCTCGGGCGCTGCAGGTAACGATACCCTGATCGATATCGAAAATATTTTCGGCGGTTCAGGCAGCGATAGTTTGACCGGCAATTCGAGCGACAATCTAATCCGCGGTAACGCGGGGGACGATACGATCAACGGCGCCGCCGGCAATGATACAGCCGATTATCGGAATGCCGCCGGCAGTGTGACAGTTGTTCTTACGGATGTTTTAGACGGTAGTGGCAATCTGACCGGCTCTGCGACCGGCGCTGACGGCAACGATATCTTGTTGAACATTGAGCGCGTCCGCGGGGGCCGCTTCATGACACACTGACCGGAAATGCTCTCAGCAATACGCTGCGAGGCATGGAAGGCGACGACTACCTTGATGGCGGCGCGGGGAGCGATTGGGCAGGTTATCAGGATGCTGAGGGGTCCGTGACCGTCACCCTGACCAACGTAGTCTCCGGCCACTCCGGCGGTTCGTCTACAGGAGCGGCGGGCAATGACACATTGCGGGATATAGAAAACATCATTGGTTCTGGCTTCGATGATGTCCTGGTTGGCAATAGCAGCAGTAACCGTCTGCGCGGTGGCTGGGGCGCTGACGTGTTGAATGGTGGTACTGGAACGGACTTCGCTGATTACAGCGCCTCAACCTCGGGATTGATTGTTCGGCTTGGAACGCCAGGCGACAACACCGGCGAGGCGGCCGGCGACACCTACATCTCCATCGAAGGGGTTTACGGCAGCGAGTTTAACGACATTATTGGGGGAAACTCGGGCAACAATACTCTGTATGGGCTCGGGGGTAATGACTTCCTGGGTGGCGGTGCCGGCGCCGATTATCTTGACGGTGGTAATGGTGTCGACCTTGCCAGTTACCGATTCTATGACGGGTCCGTCATTCCGTTGGTCGTGAGCCTTGCAAACACTGCATTGAACACCGGCGACGCTGTCGGAGATACCTTCGTCAGAATTGAGGGTATCCGCGGCTCTGCCTATAATGATACTCTTTATGGCGATACGTCCGACAACATACTGGCTGGGGCCGAGGGCGCCGATGCTCTTTTCGGCGGCGATGGTAACGACACTGCAAGTTATCTGACAGACGAGAGCGGCAACGGAGTCGTTGCGAGCCTTGCAAACGCGGGCGCCAATACGGGCCATGCTGCGGGCGATAGTTACGATTCCATCGAAAACCTTTACGGCTCCACCGCAAATGACAGTTTGACCGGTGACGCCAATAACAACACACTCAACGGTGATGCCGGAAACGATCTTCTCGTTGGCGGCCTTGGCAATGACACTTTGATCGGCGGCGCAGGTATAGACACGGCTGACTATTCCGGGGCCGCTGGCGCGGTTTCGGTAGTCCTGCGAGACACTGTGACAAGCCTTGGCATTTATGGCACCGCATCCGGGGCGGATGGTGTTGACCGGTTGTACGATGTCGAAAATGTAACCGGCGGCATCGGCAGTGACATTCTTACCGGCAATGCGCTTGATAACATTTTGATTGGCGGCGGCGGCCTTGACAGGCTGACCGGCAATGCCGGTAACGATACATTGTTTGGCAACGATGGTAACGATACCCTTGCTGGCAATGAGGGCAACGATGTGTTGTGGGGAGACGATCCGGATCTGTTTGGGTCTGGCGACGACTTCCTGGATGGCGGCGACGGCGTTGATGTGATGTATGGCGGTGGTGGAAACGACCGCTATATGGTTGACAACATCAATGATGTTGTCGACGAGACAGACGGGTTTGGCAACGACGCTGGCGGCGTTGATCTGGTGACCTCTTCTGTTTCTTTCCAGCTTTCGAGTTTCGTTGAAAATCTCACCCTGTCCGGAAACACAGCGATCAACGGCACAGGAAACACGCTTGCGAACCGCATCGCCGGCAATGATGGCGCCAACGTGCTCGATGGCGGCGCGGGAGCAGACATCCTCACCGGTGGTTTGGGCAACGATCGACTTATCGGCGGGCTCGGCCTTGACACCCTGTTTGGCAACGATGGGTCGGATGTGTTCGTGCTTCAGAATGTTTCATCGAGCCGCGACAACGTCAGAGACTTTGTCTCGGGCGTGGATCGCCTGGAAATTTCCGCTGCCCTGTTCGGCGGGGGTCTGTCGGCGGGTGTGAGCCTGACAGGGTCGCAGTTTGTTTCAAACAGCACGGGGTCAGCCGCCGGCAGTGATTATCGCTTCGTCTATAATTCAACAACAGGCGCCCTGTACTTCGACGCAGACGGTTCTGGCGTGGGCTCAACCCGCCAGCAAATTGCGACGATCAATGGGGCTCCGGCATTGGTGGGTTCGGATTTCACAATCGTCTAGCAATTTCTCCCAGTTGCGTAATCCACACCCCGGGTGGGGGCGCGGCTTAACGTCCACTTAGGCTTTGCGGCCAAGGCTGGACACGGCAACCCTTCCCGTCGCATGATTGGAATGGTTCCAGGCTGATCCGCCAGCGTGTCTCAGGAACGAACAAGCAATTCAAACGGAGCGAAACGAATGACCGATCCTGTCGTAGCCCAGAAGGCCCCCTATCCCATGGATGTGGAAGAAGGCAAAACCTACGCATGGTGCGCGTGCGGCCTGTCGAAGAAGCAGCCGCTTTGCGATGGTACTCACAAGGGCACTGGCATGGCGCCGATCCGCTATACCGCCACCAAGAACCAGAAGGTCTATTTCTGCGGCTGCAAACACGCCGTTCTGCGTCCGCTCTGCGATGGAACGCACGGCAAGATCTGAGTTCCAGCCCCGCGTTTGAGGGCTGAAATGCAGCGCGCCGGGAACTCGGCGCGCTGTTTGCGTTTTCTGAAGGCTTCAGGCTATCGGAGGTTTTGTGATGAAACACCTGTTTGTCTGTCTTGCGCTGATGATGACTCCGCATGGGGTCATGGCGCAGGCGTCGCCAGCCCCCGAACCAGCTACGCCGCCTGCTGCAGCGCCACCCGCACTCTCAACAGAGCCCGCGCCGCCCGCAGCGCCGGTTGCCGATCCTCTTGCTGTCGTCCGCCGGATTTATTTTGGAACAGAAGGCGAGCAGCGCAATTGGGTCTATTCGGCCCGGCTGACCAAATTGCAGGATGCGGCGGAGGCCGCCACGCGCAGGGTCGGAGCTGCCGTCGCCGGGCTTGATTTCATGTACCATGTCAACGCCACGACCGCCGAGCCTGGATATGAAAAAACAGTGCGAATCGCCGCGCGCCGCAACGATGGCAAACAGGCGCGTGTGCGCGTCAGCTTGCGAAACCACCGCAATGTGGAACTGGTTTACGAACTTGTATTCGAAAATGGCCGCTGGATGATCGACGACGTGCGCTCCATTCGCGAGCCGCGCTGGATCCTGTCGCGGCTTTACATCACCGGCGCGCGCGAGAAATAGGGCGTAAATCCGGTTCCCCTTGTCCCGCGCATGGGCTAACAACCCGCCAGCATCATACCGGAATCCCCATGCCCGACCTTCTGCTTGAACTCTTCTGTGAAGAAATCCCCGCCCGCATGCAGCAGCAGGCGAGCGATGACCTGAAAAAGCTCGTCACCGGCGCACTGGTTGAGCGCGGCCTTGTCTACGAAGGCGCGGCCGCATTCGCGACGTCCCGCCGTCTGGCCTTGCATGTCGCAGGTCTGCCCGCGCGCCAGCCCGATACGCGCGAGGAAAAGAAAGGCCCGCGTGTCGGCGCGCCCGAAGCCGCTGTCGCTGGTTTTTTGAAAAGCGCCGGGCTGACCTCGCTGGATCAGGCGAAGGTCGAGAAAGACCCCAAGGGCAAGGGCGAATTCTATGTCGCTGTCATCGAGAAGGCGGGCCGCACAACCGCCGAAGTGCTGGCCGAAATCATCCCCCACACGATCCGGACGTTTCCCTGGCCCAAGAGCATGCGCTGGGGCGCAGCCTCCACGCGGTCCGATTCCCTGCGCTGGGTGCGCCCGCTGCATTCCATCCTCTGCACTTTCGGGACAGAGGGCGAAGAGCCTGAAATCGTCCGCTTCGATGTGGACGGCATCGCCAGCGGCAATGTGACTCACGGCCACCGCTTCCTGTCGCCGGGTGAAATCCGTGTGCGCCGTTTCGACGATTACGTGCCAGCGCTTGAGAAGGCCAAGGTGGTGCTCGATCCGGCCCGCCGCCGCGATATCATCCTGCACGACGCCCGCGATCTTGCCATGGCGCAGGGTCTGGAGCTGGTGGAAGACGACGCGCTGCTCGCCGAAGTCGCGGGCCTCGTCGAATGGCCTGTGGTGCTGATGGGTGATTTTGACGAAGCGTTTCTGGATATTCCCGCCGAGGTGATCCGCGCGACCATCCGCGCCAACCAGAAGTGCTTTGTGTTGCGACATCCTTCTCCCCATCCTGATGGGGAGAAGGTGGCCGAAGGCCGGATGAGGGGCAGCACCCAGATTGATGGGTCAACGCAGCCCCTCACCCCGGCCCTCTCGCCGCTAGCGGGGAGAGGGGGATCTCTCTCCAACAAATTCCTTCTCGTCTCCAACATTGAAGCCAGCGATGGCGGCAAGGCGATTGTGGCGGGCAACCAGCGCGTCATCCGCGCGCGGCTATCCGATGCGCTGTACTTCTGGAAAACCGATCAGGCGGATTTGCCCGATTATGCGCAGGAAGGCAGCAAGCTCGACCAGCGCATGGCAAAGTTGCGAGCGCTCAACATCGTGTTCCACGAAAAGCTGGGCACACAGGGCGAGCGCGTCGAGCGCATCAAGGCGCTGGCAAAGGAAATCGCGCCACTGGTGGGCGCGAATGTCGATTATGCCGTGCGCGCCGCCGAACTCTGCAAGGCCGATCTGATGACCGAAGTCGTCGGCGAATTTCCTGAAGTGCAGGGCCTGATGGGCCGCCGCTATGCGGAGCTGCAGGGCGAACATGCCGATGTCTGCGCAGCGATTGAAGAACATTACAAGCCGCAGGGGCCTGGCGATCGCATTCCCACGAACCCGGTGAGTATCGCAGTCGCGCTGGCAGACAAGCTCGATACGCTCGTGGGTTTCTGGGCGATTGATGAGAAGCCGACGGGTTCGAAAGATCCGTATGCGCTGCGGCGCGCGGCGCTGGGGGTGATCAGGCTGGTGCTGGAGAATGGGCTACGGTATCCACTGATGCGACGTATAGCCAATGCACATTGGGGCCACCTCCAGTCCGAAGCAGGGCTTATAGGCGAGGGAGCGGATGAAAACGCAGTAGCATTATCGCTCCTCTCCTTCTTCCACGACCGCCTAAAAGTCTATCTGCGCGATCAGGGCGCGCGGCATGATCTGATTGATGCAGTGCTGAGCATGGGCGCAAACCCTTCTCCCCGCGTGCGGGGAGAAGGTGCCCCGGATAGGGCGTCGCAAGACGCCCGTCTCTCGACGGGCTATGGGCCGGATGAGGGGCAGGGAAATCCAACTGAGAATGGCGCTGCCCCTCACCCCGGCCCTCTCTCCGCAGGCGGGGAGAGGGGGGCGTCCAATGACGACCTGCTCATGATCGTCGCACGCGTCAACGCGCTCGGCTCTTTCCTTGAAACCGATGACGGCAAGACATTGCTCGCCGGCTACAAGCGCGCGGCAAACATCGTGCGCGCGGAAGAAAAGAAAGAGAAGGACTCCAGCGCCTTCAACGCCGCCTACGAACCAGACGCCAGTGCTCCGGATGCGGAAAAAGCTCTGGCGTCAGCCGTCGCTGCTTCCTCTCAAGACGCGGCCACGGCAGTGGCGGCAGAAAACTTCGAATCCGCCATGCAATCGCTGTCAAAGCTGCGCGTGCCCGTGGATAAGTTTTTCGAGGATGTCACTGTCAACGACGCCGATCCGCAAAAGCGCCTCAACCGCCTGCGGTTGCTGAACGCTCTTCGCAACGCAGTTCATACCGTGGCGGATTTTTCGAAAATATCGGGATAAAAACCCTGGGGTGGTTCGACAATGAAAACCTACGCATCAGATAAAGAACGCATCGTTGGCTGCTGGGGCCTTGTTGCGCAGGTGTATGAGGACGTTGAAACCGGCGAGCGCGTGCCGATCTTTGGTGAGAAACCGAAGGGCCGGCAAATCGCTACACCAGATGGCCGCTGGATTGCTTTGGCTACGGCCGAAGGCCGGCCCATTCCTGCCGACGATGCTGATCGCGCCAAAGCATTACAGACGATGATCGCCTATACCGGCCGTTACAAGTTCGACAACGGCGTCGTCACCACGCGCGTGGAAGCGGCATGGAATGAAGCCTGGGTCGGTGGTGATCAAGTGCGCAACATCAAGTTTTCGAAGGATGATTTGCTGAACATTGTAAGCGCGCCGATGCCGCATCCCAATTTGCCCGGCCGCAAGGTGCGTGTTGTCGTCACCTGGAAGCGCGAAGAAAGTTTTTGATGCAAACGCACCAAGTGTCCTGTTCAATCATGAACAATTCAAGTGCGAACTGATCAAATTATTGCGATTTCATAGCATTTCCTTGCATTCGCCGCATTTGTGATTTATATGCGAAATTCGACTTTGGCCGGACGATTGGCTGTCTGCCTTTTCTGAAGATCGGGCGCACGACACTGTCTCTTAAAAAAGCTCGATTGGCTGGTTCGTGTATTCCGCATGCGCTGGCTTTACTGAAATGAAAAGGCACGACTATGAGCACTGGAACCGTGAAGTGGTTCAACGACCAAAAGGGCTATGGATTCATTCAGCCCGATGAAGGCGGGAAGGACGTTTTCGTTCATATCTCCGCAGTGGAACAGGCCGGCATGCGTTCGCTCGCCGAAGGCCAGAAGATCAATTACGAAATTCTGACCGATCGCCGCACTGGCAAGCAGTCTGCAGGCAACCTCAAGGCCGTCTGAGACTTCGCGTCAAGAGTTTTGAACCGCTGGCCAAAAGCCAGCGGTTTTTTTATGCCAGGCATCCAGAAGCTCATTCGTTTGATTGATATCAATTCGCCCATTGGTTCGGCGCGTAACTTTCCACCCCGGCTATGAATCCGCTATAAGCGAACAAAATCCGGGAGCGCGCACCATGAAAGATCAACTGACGACAACCCGCTACATGACGGGGTTTGGTAATTCATTCGAAACAGAGGCCTTGCCAGGCGCGCTGCCCATTGGCCGTAATTCGCCACAAAAATGCAATTACGGACTATATGCCGAACAACTGAGCGGCACGGCGTTTACGGCGCCAAAATCCAGCAACCAGCGTTCCTGGCTTTATCGGATCCGCCCATCGGTGAAACATTCCGGACGTTTTGTGAAAGTGGACAAGGGCCTGTTACGCAACGCACCGCAGGCGCGCGAGGAAAGTGATCTGCCGCTGGCGCAATTGCGCTGGGGCCCCGTGCCGCTGCCGCAAACGCCGGTAACCTTCATCGAGGGGCTGCACACAATCACGACTGCGGGCGACAGCGATGCACGTGCTGGCATGGGCGCGCATCTTTTGCTTGTCACCAAGTCCATGGACAAGGAATATTTCTGCAACGCCGATGGCGAAATGCTCATCGTCGCGCAACAGAACTCCCTGCGCTTTGCGACTGAACTTGGTGTGCTGGAAATCGAGCCGGGCGAAATCTGTGTCATTCCGCGTGGCGTGATATTCCGCTGCGAACTGGTGAATGGTCCGGCACGCGGTTATATCTGCGAGAATTATGCCGGCAGTTTCATTCTTCCCGATCGCGGGCCCATTGGCGCCAACTGCCTCGCTAACCCCCGCGATTTTCTGACGCCGGAAGCCGCTTATGAAGATCGTGAAGAGCCATCAAAGCTGTTTATGAAATGGGGCGGTGATCTCTTCGCGTGCGACATCGGTCAGTCGCCGCTGGATGTGGTGGCGTGGCACGGCAATTACGCGCCTTATAAATATGACCTGCGCCGCTTCTCGCCGGTCGGCTCTGTGCTGTACGATCATCCCGATCCCTCTATCTACACTGTGCTGACCGCGCCATCCGAAACGCCGGGAACAGCCAATGTCGATTTTGTGATATTCCCCGAGCGCTGGTCAGTAGGTGAAAACACATTCCGCCCGCCCTGGTATCATCGCAACATCATGTCCGAATTCATGGGTCTTGTTTACGGCGTTTATGACGCCAAGCCCGAAGGCTTCGTACCTGGCGGCATGAGCCTGCATAATTCCATGCTCGCGCATGGTCCCGACGAAACCTCGTTCGAACATGCGTCCACGGCCGATCTCAAGCCGGTGAAGATGGATGGTTCTCTCGCCTTCATGTTCGAGACGAAGTTTCCGCAACGTGTAACGGCCTATGCCAGCAATCTTGCAACGCGTGACGACACCTATATCGATTGCTGGGAGGGCCTGAAAAAGAAGTTCAATCCCGCAGCTCGCGATCCAGGTTGAAGGCGTTTAACGCGCGGAGCTCCAGCTCCGCTTTCGGGCGCATGCCCTGTTTGGCTGCCCTGTTTGGATTGACACAGCAGGAACAAGTTCTGACAATCCCTTCGTTGCCGCTCTAAGAAGCGCGCCCGGAGGGAGAATGCCATGCGCAACCGCCTTGCGATTCAATTGTCACAACTGGTGATATCTGCCGCCACTTTGTTCGCGCTTACTGGCGCGCCCGTGTTCGCACAAGCGCCCGATGTGGTGAAAGTGGCTATGCCTCAGCGCGGCACCTGGGAAACATCACCTGCCGACCTGGGGCAGGTGAAAGGCATATTCGCCAAACACGGCATCAAGACAGAGACCGTCTACACATCAGGCGGCGGCGAAACCATGCAGGCGCTGATTTCGGGCAGCGTCGATGTAGCAGTGGCAACAGGCGTCGCCTCCATCATGGCTGTATTTGCCAAGGGTGCCCCGGTGCGGCCCATCGGCAATTCTGTCATCGGCGCGCGCGAGCCCTTCTGGTATGTGCCAGCCTCTTCACAGGTCAATAGTCTGAAAGATGCGGCTGGCAAGACCATCGCGTTTTCGGCTGTCGGCTCGTCGTCTCATTTGGCCGTCCTTACACTGATCAAGATGGCGGGCGTCCCCATCAAGGCGCAGCCCGCCGGGACTCCGCAGGCGACTTATACGCAAGTGATGTCTGGCCAGATCGATATCGGCTGGGGCGCTGCGCCTTTCGGCATGGCGCAACTTGCAGAAAAGAAGATCCGCATTGTCGCCCGTTACAGCGACATTCCCGAATATCGCGACATGAACGCGCGCATGCAGGTGGCAAACCTCAACTTCATCACCGGGCGCCCGCAGGTGTTGCGACGCTTTCTTGCGGGTTACGCCGAAACGCTGGAATGGATGGCCAAGGGCGACGAACCCGTCGAAGTCTTCGCCAAATTCTACGGTCACCCCGTCGATGAAACCCGCACGACCCGCGATCAGTTTTACCCGGCGGAGAGTTTGGTGCTGAACAAGATCGGCGGTATCGATCAGGCCATGGCCGATGCTCAGGCGCTGAAATTCATTTCAAAACCTTTCACCAAGGCTGAACTGGACGAACTCTTCAAATATTACGTCAAATAGGCGTGGGCGGCGATGGGGCCCCGGTAAAGCTCCGCTTGCAAAGCTGCGCTGCAATCCCCAAATGCTGCCCGAGACATTCGCACCTGCGCCGCATCCGGGCAGGCGTATCATTGGGCTCTGAAACCTATGCCAGCACGTGATCCCTATACAGTTCTTGGGGTAGCAAAAACCGCCAAGGCTGATGACATCAAGAAGGCCTATCGCCGTCTTGCGAAGAAATATCATCCTGACCAGAACAAGGACGACCCCAAGGCGAAGGAAAAATTTTCCGAGGCTAATCAGGCCTATGAAATTCTGGGCGATGAGCCCCAGCGGCAGAAATTCGATCGCGGCGAAATTGACGCCGAGGGCAAGCCGCGCGGGTTTGAAGGATTTCCCGGCGGCGGCCAGCGTGGCGGACAACCCGGCGGGTTCGAATTCGAATTCGGTCAGGGTGGTTTTCGCACACGCGGCGCAGGTGGCGGTTTCGATGCCGCCGATATTTTCTCCGAATTGTTTGGCGCCGGTAAACCTGCAGGCGCTGGAGCTGGCGCACGTGGCCGCCGCGCACCACAACCCGGCGAAGATCTGCAGGCCTCGATCACGATCTCGCTTGAGGATTCAGTCAAGGGTGCGACCAAGCGGGTAGCCATGCCCACAGGCAAGGCGCTCGACGTCACGATTCCTGCAGGGATGGAAGATGGCAAACAGGTGCGCCTGAAAGGGCAGGGTAATCACTCACCCATGGGCGGCCCGCCGGGCGACGCAATCGTGACTGTTAAAATCGCAACCCATCCGCTCTTTGTTGTGGAGGGCCGCAATCTGCGCATCGAACTGCCACTGACACTTTATGAAGCCGTACTCGGCGGACCCGTTGAAGTTCCCACGCTCACCGGCCGCATCGAATTGAACGTCCCGGCGGGAACGAGCGGCGGCAGAACCCTGCGCCTGCGCGGCAAGGGACTGCCGGCAACAGGTTCCCAGCCCGCTGGCGATCTCTTGGTGGCCATGAAAATCGTTTTGCCGGACGCCGTCGACAGCGACCTTGAGGCGCTGATGAAGAAATGGCGTGACACCAAGCCCTACAGGCCGCGTGACACGATGGGGTAACAGAGCCGGCCTGAATCCATCAGGCCGCCTTTGACACAGTGAAATCTACATGCACTGCGTCAAAACGAAACTCAACCTTGTTGTCTTCGGTTTTATTGATGAGTCCTGCGCTCAACATCGCACGGATATCGCCATGGACGGCTTTCACATCGCGATTGGCGCGGCGAGCGATTTCGCGAATTGACATCGGGTCTTGTCCGGTCAAAATTTTTAATCAGCTCCCATCTTTTTGGTGTCAGGATTTTCCAAAGAAGGTCTATCGACTCAAACGATATGTGCGCGCCCTGATTAGCTCCGGAAAACGCTGCCAGAGCGCGGCGGGTAACGTTGTCGCGGGATGCAACGGATAAGGTCACTGTCCTCATGGCTCTTCCCATCCTTCCACGTCAGACCAGAAATCCTCGAGCAATTTCTCTGGCGTTACAAATTTATAGTCCGCCTCTTTATGACCGCGATGAACATGACTGCCTTTTCCCGCTTCGTTGTCGTAACGCAAAACACATATGCCTTTGACCACGAAGGCGAGTGAAAATTTGTAGAGGTGGTCAGAGGCTCTGACAGGGCGTGGAACACGCCAGATTCGCAGTTCAACAAATCTGTCTTCTGCGATCAGATGCCGTTCATCCAAAGTTAAACAGCCTTCATGATGGAGTTATTGCCAACACGAACGCGATGTTGTCAAATACTCCATCACCCCGCATAAAGCCCGGCCACTTTCGCGCGCAGCGCAACCAGCGGTGCGACAATGTCCAGCACCGGCGTTGGCACGCTGGCGCCGCGCGCGAGATCCTGCAGGGCGAGGATGGAGGAATCGATCTCCATCACCCGGCCCCGTTCGAGGTCCTGCAACATGGAAGGCTTGTGCACAGAGTTTGAGGGATTGGCGCGCAGTTTGGCCGGATCAAAGCCGAGCCCATCAACCCCGTGTGCCTTGGCGACTGCGACGGCCTCGCCCATCATGGCGAGCATCACTTCGTAGACGGCGGGGTCGCTCTGAATGCCGCCGATTGGCGCGGTGGTGAGTGAGCAGAGCGAGAAATTCGCGCCCACCTGAATGTATTTTTTCCACATGGGGATGCGCAGATCCGGCGCATAATCGATCTGGGCTTCGCTGACGGCCAGATCGCGCACCAGACGCTCTGCAATTCCGCTGTTCTGGGGCAGGGCCGAGCCCAGCGCAAATACGCCCTTCGCACGCGAGGCATGAACGACACCCGGCGTTTCGATTTCCCCGCCGGCCCAGGCGACCAGGCCATGGACGCGGCCAATGTCGAAAGTTCTGTGGAGAAGTCCGTCCGGATCGAGCCGCGAACAATCCACCTTCAGGCCTGCTGGCGAATTATCCTTCGTGAAGCGATCGCCATAGAACCAGAAAATCCCGTTTACCGAAAAGGCGACCTCGGTGTTGGGGCCGAGCAGGGGGCCAATTGCACGCGCCACTTCTGGCAGGGCGGGCGTCTTGGTCGTGATGATGACCAGATCCTGCGGCCCGAAATCGGCTGGATTGGCCGACGCCGGGGGCTGCGTGACGGCTTCAAATCCGGGCGCTTCGATTTTCAATCCCTTCGAGCGAATCGCCTCAAGATGCGCGCCTCGCGCAATAATGGAGACTTCATGCCCTGCTCTCTGACAGGCGCTGGCCAGGATACCGCCGATGACACCCGCTCCGTAAACACAGATCTTCATTGATTTTCCTCGCCTTCGCGGTCTCGTTTGCCTGTCCTGGAGTAAAGCCGTCACATAATGTCGCAAAACGTGAGTGAAGGCGATTCCCCGCTTACGCCCTTTCTCTTGCCACTTTTTGCGCCACCGCTTAAACCGCAAGGAAATCCGCAAGCCGCCGGGACCCCTCTGCGGGGAAATTCGCGCAATCGGAACATCGATGTCGACAATAGTTACAGATGCAATCCAGTCCATTGCGGGCTCGGGAATTCTCAAGGGCAAGCGCGGCCTCGTGATGGGCGTCGCCAACAATCGCTCCATCGCCTGGGGCATTGCCAAGGCCTGCCACGATGCGGGCGCGGAACTCGCATTCACCTGGCAGGGCGAGGCGCTGGAAAAGCGCGTCCGTCCGCTGGCCGAGCAGATCGGCGCTTTTGCGGCGGGCCATTGTGATGTGACTGACGGGGCGACCATGGACGCCCTGTTTGAAAACATTGGCAATCACTGGGGCAAACTGGACTTTGTCGTTCATTGCATCGCGTTTGCTGACAAGGATGAACTCACCGGCCGCTATGTCGACACCAGCGAAGCGAACTTCACCAAATCGCTGCTGATTTCCTGCTATTCGTTTACTGCAGTCGCTCAGCGCGCCGAAAAGCTGATGACGGAGGGCGGCTCGCTTCTGACCCTGACCTATTACGGGGCCGAGAAATGGATGCCGCATTATAATGTCATGGGCGTCGCCAAGGCTGCGCTGGAAGCCAGCGTTAGATATCTCGCTGCCGATCTCGGCGAGAAGAACATCCGCGTCAACGCGATCTCCGCCGGTCCGATCAAGACGCTGGCGGCGTCCGGCATCGGCGACTTCCGGTATATCCTCAAGTGGAATGAACTGAATTCGCCCTTGCGCCGCACCGTCACGATTGAAGAAGTCGGCGAGACCGGCGCTTTCCTGTGCTCACCCATGTCACGCGGGATCACCGGGGAAATTCTCCATGTCGATGCCGGCTACCATGTTGTCGGCATGAAACATCCCGATGCGCCCGATATATCCGTCGCGGGCAAGGACTGATCAGCGGCACGCCAGATGGTTGCTCACCGCATCATATTCATAAGGCATGGTGAGACAGACTGGAACGCCGAGGCGCGCCTGCAGGGCCAGCTGGACATTCCCCTCAACGCACGCGGTCTTGCGCAGGCCAGCGAAGCGGGAAAACGCGCGCTGAAAATACTTGGCCCGGATGGCGTGCGGGATTCGGCGCTGCACTACGTTGCCTCACCGCTCGACCGGACCAGGCACACCATGCGCCTGGCGCGCGCGGCCATGGGGCTCGATCCCGATATTTTCGAGACTGATCCCCGCTTGATGGAGCTGACATTTGGCGAATGGGAGGGATTGACCTGGCCTGAGGTACAGGCGCGCTCGCCGCAATCGGCCAACTGGCGCGAAGGCGACAAGTGGAACTTCGTGCCGCCAGGCGGTGAAAGTTACGCGATGCTCGAAGTGCGTCTGAAGCCCTGGCTAGAAGCAATCACAGGCGATTCGCTGGTTGTTTCCCACGGCGGCGTGGCGCGGGTGCTGATGTCGATGATCGCTGGTCTGCCGCAGGAGCGTGCGGCGTTAGCCGACATCTGGCAGGGACGCGTCTTGGTTTTCCAGGAAAGACGCTTCGACTGGATTTGAGCAAGACCTGCAGCAGTGCGGCTTTTGAGTTACGGCCAATAGTTTTTTTCTCCTCCACAGCAATCTGAACGCAAGTCTTCAATCCATTCATATTGGGTTCAGTGATTGAACCTGATTATGGCATCATGCAAGCTGCCGGACGTGGTAGCGAGCGCGAAGGCGGGGCTGGGAGTGAAGCGGGCGAGGGTTCGTCAAGACAAGCACGGATATGAAGTTCTGGCGTTGCGGACAGGCAGAACGATTTGAACGTGTGGAAGTATGCCCTCAACAGCAGCGCGATCTGGCCAAGGGAAGTTCGAAGCCATGAACAAGTTGAACGTGCAGGCGCAGCCGGAACAACCTCCGGGGGCCATCTCTGTCGAAATGCCCGCACTCATGAACAGCGATGCCGCAGGTACTCCTACGGTGGGGTCTGTCCTGAAGGGCACGGTGCGGCCAGAATTCGTCAGGGACGAATTGCTCGCGGAGATTTTTGCCACAACTGTCGCCACTTCGCCGCAACGTATCTGTCTTTTGGAAGGCGCGCGCCGCCTCACTTACTCTGACGTTGACAAGTCTGCATCAGCCATCGCGCGCGGACTGGTCCGCATGGGCGTCGGCCCGGGTTCGGTCGTCGGGCTCTGGATGGCGCGTGGCGCAGACCTTTTGATCGGCCAGATCGCCATCGCGAAGACGGGCGCCGCATGGCTTCCGTTTGATGCCGACGTGCCCGTGGATCGTGTTGGCGTCTGCCTCGCCGATGCCGATGCCAAAGCGCTTCTCGTCGGTGATGTGCATTTCACCCGCGCACATGGCGCGGTGTCCTGCCCCGTGGTGCGTGAGATCGATCTGGTAGACGCGGCCGACTCCAGCGTTGTCGATGCACGTGCGGCGGGCTGCACTGCGGGACATCCCGCCTATATGATTTATACGTCTGGTTCGACCGGCACCCCGAAGGGGATCGTTGTCGCACAGAGCAACATCTGCCACTTCCTGCGTTCGGTGAACGATATTTATGGCATCCACTCCGGGGACGTGATTTTCCAGGGTGCCTCTGTCGCCTTTGACCTGTCGATGGAAGAGATCTGGGTACCCTATCTCGTGGGCGCTTCACTCTTTGTTGCAACGCCGGAAATCATGGGAGAGGCCGAAAAGCTTCCCGAGGTTATGGAAGCTGCAGGCGTGAGCGTGCTTGATACGGTGCCGACATTGCTGGCGATGATGCCGCGCGATGTGGCGACCCTGCGTATCATTATCTTGGGTGGCGAAGCCTGCCCGCCGACCGTAGCAGAACGCTGGTGCCGTGACGGCCGCAAGATTTATAACAGCTATGGTCCGACCGAAGCCACTGTTGTGGCGACCATGTCTGAAGTTCGCCGGGGCGAAAATGTCACCATCGGCCAGCCAATTCCGAATTACACCTGCTATGTTGCCGATGAGAATCTGAACCTTCTGCCCTGGGGCAGCGAAGGCGAGCTGCTGATTGGCGGCCCGGGTGTTGCGGCCGGCTATCTCAAGCGCCCTGAACTCACCAGCGAGAAGTTCATCGCGAATCCCTTTGACAGAAGCGGCCATGATTCCATTCTGTATCGCTCGGGCGACGCCGTGGCGCTCGATGCAAATGGAGACATCCTGTTCCGCGGGCGCATCGACGATCAGGTGAAAATTCGCGGCTTCCGCGTTGAGCTCGGCGAAATCGAAAGCAAGCTCGCGACATTGCCCGAAGTGGGCCAGGTGGCCGTTGTTCTTCGCAACGACAACGGCATGGATCAGCTTGTCGCCTTCGTCGTGCCGGGAAGCTCTGCGGCTCCTGAGGCGAAGGCGCTTCGCACGGGCCTTCGTGACAAGCTGCCCTCTTATATGATTCCGGCGCGCTTCGAGACAATGGATGAACTTCCGCGCCTGTCATCGGGCAAGGTAGACCGCAAGAAGCTGAGATCAGCGGAACTAACCGCGCAGACGATCAGCACAGAAGCGCAGGAAGAGCCCCGCACTGAGACAGAAGCCAAGTTGCTTGATGCGGCGAAGTCGGTTCTGCCGCCGCAGTCTATTCCCTTTGATGCCGACTTCTTCACAGATCTCGGCGGTCATTCGCTGCTGGCGGCGAAGTTTGTGTCGATCCTGCGTCAGACGCCGGCGCTGTCAAATGTCACCCTGCAGGATATGTATGCGGCCCGCAGTCTGCGCCGCCTTGGCGAAGTTCTCGATGATCGCGCGCATTTCACTGGCGGTAACACCACGCATGATCTCACCTTTGAGGCGCCCTCGCTGCTGCGGCGTTTCCTGTGCGGATCCGCGCAAGCTGTCGCGCTGGTTCTGATCTTTGGTCTGGTCACCATTCAATGGCTGGGCCTGTTCCTGTCGACGATTCTCATCATCGACAAGGACATCTCAATGTGGTCCGAGCTGCTGATCCTGCCGTTCGTATTCGTGGTCATCAATCTGCTCGTGAAAGTAGCTGTCATCGGATTGAAATGGGCAGTCATCGGCCGCACGAAACCCGGCGTTTATCCGTTGTGGGGCGTCTATTATTTCCGCATCTGGTTCTCAGCGCGTCTGATTCAGGTGACGCAGGACAAGTTCCTGCAATGCTCGCCGCTGATGCGCTGGTTCATGCGCGCGATGGGCGCCAAGGTCGGCAAGGACGCCATGATTGGCGAGTTTGAGTGCGGAGCCATCGACCTGATCGAGATCGGTGACAATACATCGACCGGCCTCAAGAACAAGTTCGCCAACGTCGAAGTGATCGGCAATCAGGTTCATGTCGGCATGATCCGTGTCGGCGATGGTGCCTGCACCGGCAATTGCGTGGTCATGAGCCGTGACGTAACCATCGGCACAGATGCGCAGATCAAGGATCTCTCGGCCCTGAAAGCGGGTACGATTGTTGCCGATGCAGAAATCTGGGACGGTTCACCGGCCAAAAAGATCGGTATGGTCGATGTCGCCGCTCTGCCACCGATTGCGGAAGCCAGCACATTGCGCCGCGCCACCCACGCGGTGATCTATTCAGTGTCCTACATATTCATGTTGATGTTCGGCCTGCTGCCGATCTTCCCGGCCTTCTATGTGCTCTACAATCTCGATGCGATGATCGACGGCGTGAACGACTACGATGTGTCCTGGTCGATGCTGCCGATCCTCACCTGGCCGACAGCCCTCATTCTGGTCATTGTGTCGATGGCGATGATTGTGCTGACTCGCTGGCTGGTGCTGCCACGCGTGCGCACCGGTACCTACTCGATCCATTCCAATTTCTATCTGCGCAAGTGGATCGTCGGGCTGGCCACGGAAGTGACGCTGGAAACCCTGTCGTCGTTGTATGCGACTGTCTACATGCGCCATTGGTATCGCATGATGGGCGCCAAGATCGGCAAGGGCACGGAAGTGTCGACCAATCTTTCCGGCCGTTACGATATCGTCGATATCGGCGCTGACAATTTCCTCGGTGACGAATGCGTCTTCGGCGATGAGGAATTGCATCGTGGCTGGATGACGCTTGAGCAGGTGAAGACCGGCGACCGTGTCTTCTTTGGTAACGACAGCGTCATTCCTGCCGGCTCGGTGCTGGGTGACGGTGCGCTTGTCGGCGTCAAATCCAAGATGCCCGATAGCCTGAATGTGGCGGCTGGCGAAACCTGGTTTGGTTCGCCCTCAATCGTCATTCCCAATCGCCAGAAGGTCGACGTCTCCGCGAACTTCACCTATCAGCCGCCGCGCTGGTTCAAGACTTTCCGTTATGTCTTCGAGGCGCTGCATACCTCGCTGCCGACGGCGCTGTTCATCACGATGGCCTATATCACGGCCGATGTGATTTCTACGCCGATCGACAAGGGACAATGGGGCCGTGCGATTGCCTACTTCTTCGCGTCGGGCGTCATCATGGCCTTCATCGCGATCTTTTTCTGCGCGGCGATCAAATGGGTCCTCATGGGGCGCTACAAGCCCACAATGCAGCCCATGTGGTCGTTCTGGGCAATGCGGACGGAAGCTGTTGCGGTTATTTATGGCGGACTTGTCGGCAAGGCTTCCAGTGAGTTCCTGCGCGGCACACCGTTCCTGCCCTGGACCTTGCGTCTCTATGGCGTCCATGTCGGCAAGGGCGTGTGGATGGATCTGACCGATATCACCGAGTTCGACTGCGTGACGATCGGTGATTACTCAGCGCTCAATATGACGGCCTGCCTGCAGACCCACCTTTATGAGGATCGCATTATGAAGGTCGGCCGCGTTGCTGTTGGCAAGGGCGTCACCGTGGGGTGGGCAGCAACAGTTCTTTATGACACCAAGGTTGGCGATTACGCACAGATCGCCCCGCTGACTGTCGTGATGAAGGGTGAGGACATCCCCGCGCACAGCGCCTGGGCCGGCGCGCCTGCACAGCCTGCAAAGCCCCTTCTGTTGGGCGCCAGGCAGCAGCAGGAAGCAGAAGGTGAACCCAAGCCGGCGGTCGCACTGGCTGCGTAATCATCGTCACAACCACCCAAGAACCCCGATTTGATTGAAGCAAATCGGGGCTCTTTTTGTGTGACGCACTTTGGGCGTGTGCTTGTGTGTTCAAGCTGCATGAAAGCCAATGCAGTAAAAGCAGAATTCAGGGTATCGTCCGCAAGGCACTGCAATTACTGACATTCGACACAGCCGAAGACAGGGGACTGACTCTCAGATTATTGCGGCTCAAGCCCGATCAATGGCAGGTCCACTTTCCATTTCGCCAGATCGGCTTTCACGACCTCAGTCAATCCCTCAGGCGTGGTGCTCATCGGAATGATGGCCTGTTCCTTCAGTTTTGCAACAACTCGCGGATCCTTCAATTCTTTCACGATCGCGGCGTTGAGCTTGTCGACAATCGGCCGCGGTGTGCCCGCCGGCGCGAAAATCGCATAGAAAGTGAAGAAATCCATGCCTGGAACGGTTTCATCTATCGTCGGTAAATCCGG
>CANJJI010000088.1 GCA_947474545.1 Beijerinckiaceae bacterium
CCTACGCCGCCACTCTCACCGCAACAGGCGATCGGCTGCGCAACCCCGACCAGCTCCGCCGATCGCCTGTTGCTACACCCGCGCCACAAGGCGTAAAATCCGCCGGGACTCTAAATGCTACTGGATGAAAGTTCAGGGGCAGGTCACTTGGCCAATATATGAGTTTGGCGCGACTCCTGCAGCCTTCACTTATTGTGATCGAAGATGTTGATCTGATCGCCCGTGCGCGCGAAAATATGAACAGTGTGTGTGAAGAATCGCTTCTGAATACTCTTTTGAATGAAATGGATGGGCTGAGGGAAAATTCAGATATTTTGTTCGTACTCACAACGAACAGGCCGGAGCAACTTGAGAGCGCACTTGCCGGACGGCCAGGCCGTGTGGATCAAGCCATCGAAATTCCGCTTCCGGATGACGACGGCCGTGCGAAGCTGGTCAGACTTTACGGCAAGGGTCTGAATCTCGAGTCTGATCTCGTCCACGAAGCAGTTAGGCGTACCGCCGGTGTCAGTGCCGCGTTCGTCAAGGAGCTGATGAGAAGGACCGCACAGGCTAGTATTGGCCGGAATGGCGGCGCCACAATCACGAGCGCTGACTTGTCTGAGGCCCTTGATGATATGCTGTTCACAGGCGGAAAGCTAAATATAAGTTTGCTTGGGGGCGCGCAGAATATGGTCAACAGGTGATGGCTCAATCCTTTCCTCACACCGGCACAGTCTGCGCCACATGGCCTGTTGGATAGACCATCGTCAGGCTGGCGTCGAAATTTGTGTCGATCACCTGATCGGGATCGCGGATCACGCCGAGCGGGTCTTCGCCGCGTTGCACGCGTTCGATTTCCTCGAACATGATCCGCCGCAAGAGAACAACGCCCTTGTCGGCGCCGCCGAGATTTTCTTTCGTGCGATCGGCAATGCGACCCTGCGTTTCCCACATGACAACGTCTTCGGAGAGGGGCCAGCCGTGTTTCGGGAACTTTTCGAATACGGCCTGGGGATGCACGGCATCAGGCGGATGTTTGAAGGGCGCCAGATATTCAACGGCGATTTCGGGCGACGGATCGCCCTGACGGAACTCGACAACCCAGTGATTTGTGTGTTCGTCATCGATGGGCGTGCGCATCCAGATTGAGCCGCGCGTGCGCAACATCAGCGGAAAGATAAAGGGATGTTCGTCCACCGTGCCGCCGTGATAGGTGCGGCGCTTCATGATGCCTATGTCGTTTTTATAATAGTCGCTGGCTTCGATATCATCTATATAGCCGCGCGTGGAATCGGCCGGTTTGAATTTCGCGCCCGGAGGTTCCTGATGCAAGAGTTGCAGATGGGTTGAGTCAACGCCATTTTCCGCGGTGACAAACCAGTTACAATCGAGCCTTGGATAGGCGACGATTTTGTGGCGTCCGTCTTTGCGCATGAAAATATCGTAGCGGGGAATTGCCGGTGCAGGGGCTGGCCCCATATAGGCCCAATAGAAGCCCATAAATTCTTGCACTGGATAGGCAGTTGTTTTCACATTTCGCGCAATGCTGTCTTTCTGTTCGGCGGGCGCTTCCAGCACTTTTCCTGCACAGTCCATCAACCAGCCGTGATAGGCGCACGAAAGGCCGCGCTTTTCCACGCGGCCATAGAGCAACGAAGCGCCGCGATGGGGGCAGCGGTCGGCGAGCAATCCAACCTGATTGCTTTTGTCGAGATAAATCACCAGATCCTCGCCGAGAATGCGCAGATGTTTGACAGGATTTTCCGGGGTCAATTCACGGGTAATCAAAATGGGATGCCAGTACCGCCGCAGCAATTGCCCTCCGGGTGTGCCGGGTCCAACCTGTGTGAGGATGCGATTTTGTTCTTCGGTCAGCATGGTCTAGCCTTTCGGACTTCTGGCAGCCTCAGCGCTGCATTGCTTTCAGGATTGGTTCGAATTGCCGGGCTTCGCGGATCATCAGGGCGCGCAGTTCTTCGGGTGTCGATGTCACCACCTGATTGCCGTCGCGCTGGGCCTGGCGGATGACCTCCGGCTCCCGGGCCGCCTTCACGAATTCAGTGTGCAGTTTATCGACAATTGTACGCGGCGTGTTCTTGGTGGTGACCAGGGCGAACCATGTATTGCTGACGGCGTCCGGATATCCGGCCTCGGCCGTTGTGGGAACGTCGGGCAATCCTTCCCATCTTTTTTCGATATCGACAGCGAGTACGCGGACCTTGCGGTCGTCGAGAAAGGGCCGAAGCGTGATAAAGGAGCTGAAGACAAAATCCACGCGGCCTGTAATGAAATCCACCATCAGGTCACTGGAGCCTTTATAGGGCACGAAGGTCATATTGGCCTTGCTGGCCTGTTGAAACAGACGCCCCAGCAGATCAGGTGTCGAACCACGCCCCAGCGTGCCGAAATTGAGACCATCCGGCTTGCTCTTTGAATAGGCCACGAGGTCCGATGGCGATTTGACCGGGCTGGCGGCTGGCACTGCCAGGATCATCGGAGATTTGGCCAGCATCGTCACGGGCTCAAAGTCGTAGAAGGGATCGTAGGGCACGCTCTGCAGGCCGGGCAAAATCGTGTGAGTGCCACTGGTTGAGAACATGATGGTATAGCCGTCCGGTTGGGCTTGCATCAGACCACGCATGGCAATGATCCCTGACGCGCCGGGCTTGTTCTCGACGACGATCTGCTGGCCGATGGTGGCCGACACAGCTCTGGCGAACAGGCGGGCTGTTGTATCCGCAACGCCACCGGCAGGAAGGCTCACAAGCATGGTGATGGGACGGCTGGGATACGATTGTGCCTGAGCAGCGTTTGGCTGCAATAAAGCCAGGCAAATTCCGATCGAGGCTATCGCGCCACGCCACATCGCCATCATATCCTCACGCTTTTTTGGCAGGATAGGTTCGAATACAATCGGAGACAAGCAGGGTTGCCGTCCGATAACCGGCATATTCCCGAGCTTGCTCCCGGCAGGGCAGCGGCCTAAAACGGCGGGACATTTGTGGAGAAGAAGATGTCCCTGTCTATCATTGAAGGCGGTAAGGCAAAGCATGGGCTGGGTGCCAAAGCGACGCGCGAAGATGTGCTCGCCCGCGCCCGTGGGCTGGTGCCTGTGCTCGCCGCACGTTCGGCAGAATGTGAAAAGCTGCGCAAGGCCCCCGACGCTACCGTGCAGGACTATGTGGACAATGGCCTGCTGCGCGTCTGCCAGCCGGCCCGCTACGGCGGCTATGAACTTGGCTATGACGTGCTTTGCGAAGTGGCGCAGATTCTTGCGGAAGGCTGCGGCTCGCAGGCGTGGGTTTATATGGTTCTCGCTGATAATCCACTGAAGCTCTCCGCCTATGATCTGACCGCGCAGGACGATGTGTGGGCGCAGGACGACACCAAAAAACTTTGCGTCGCCGTATCGGCCGTGGGCCGGGCAACAGAAGTGGATGGCGGCGTTATCTGGAACGGCGTGCATCAATTTTCCAGCGGCATCGACCATGCTGACTGGGTGATGTGCGGCGGTTATGTTTATGGCGAAGATGGCAAGCAGGCGCGGGGCCTGATGGCGTTGATGCCGACAAGCGAAGTGACCATCATTGACGATTGGCATGTGATGGGTCTGGCGGGAACGGGCTCAAAGAGCTTCGAGGTGAAGAACGTTTTCGTGCCGGCGCATCGTACGCTCGACAAGAAACTCAATGATGCCGGGCAATCGCCGGGCACGCTCTATTACACAGCGCCGATGACCAAGCTGCCGCGCGGCGGCGTGTCGGCGGTCAGCTATACCGCCGTAGTTGTGGGCGTCGCGAAAGGTTTCTTGCAGAATTTCTGCGAGCAGACGGCAACGCGAACCTCACGCGGCAATTCAGTTGCGGTGCAGCCGGGTATTCAAATGTCTACCGGGCTTGCTGCAGCCGAAATCGAAGCTGCTGAACGCATGTACCTCGGCGCTATTCGCGAAACCATGGAGACGTTGGCGCGGGGTGAGGAGGTCAGCGCGCACCAGCATGTTCAGGGCAAACGCAACGCCTGTTATGCCGCGCAGCTCTGCCTCAATGCTGTGCAAAGGCTCTACAATATCGCGGGCGGACGGGCGCTGCACAATGATAGCGTACTCAACAGGCAATTCCGCGATTGTTTTGCGGCGGCGGCCCACCATTCCCTTGTCTGGGAGAGCGCCGCGATCGACTACGGCAAGGTCGTTCTGAGCGTTCAAAAATAGATCTCCCCGGAAACGGGCGGCATTTGCATCTGGCCGCCAAACGGCTAGTCTTGAACCCGAAGGACCCAAACAGCTGGCGTGCAAGCCGGCACGGGGCCGTCTGGGAGGACTGCATGAGCCGTGTATTTGCAAAGTACAGCTGCGCCGCACTCGTAATGGGTGCAGCGTCTTTATCAGCCGCAAGTCCGGCGCATGCGCAGACACCAGCTGAGTTCTACAAGGGCAAGAATCTTACGCTCATCGTAAGTTCGACGCCGGGCGGCGGCTACGACACGATTACCCGCATTGTCGGCCAGCATCTGTCCCGTCACATGCCTGGTCAACCCAACATCGTCGTGCAGAATATGCCAGGCGCTGGCGGCGTTGTTGCAGCGAACACGATGTACACAGTGACCGAAAGGACGGGCCTCAGCGTCGGCATCATGCAGGTGACCGTACCGTTCGAGCCGCTGATCGGCAACAAGAACGCGAAATTTGATCCGACAAAATTTGGTTGGGTCGGTTCGCCCAATGCGGAGTCTGGCGTAGTCATGATCTGGCATACAGCGCCAGCGCTGACGCTGAAGGACTTGCAAGAAAAGGAAATCAACATGGGCGTCGAATCCATGACGTCCTCCCCCGCAGTCTACAGCCGCGCTCTGAACATGACGCTGGGACTGAAAATGCGCATCGTTTCGGGATATCTGGGATCCTCTTCCGTGATGCTGGCGATGGAAAAGGGCGAAGTACATGCCTTCGCGAATTTCTACAATTCCATGATGTCCGTTAAAGGCGATTGGGTTCGCGACAAAAAGGTTGTGACACCGGTTCGCTGGGGGCCGAAGGTCGGCAATTCCGGCACTGATGTTTATGCCGAGGACATTATCAAGGACCCCAAACTGCTGGCGATCCAGAAGGCTGTTTCAGCAACGCTGGCGCTGGGACGTCCTTTCATGACACCGCCGGGTGTGCCGGCAGAGAGATTGGCCGTTCTGCAAAAAGCCTTTGCCGATACGTTCAATGATCCGGCCTTTGTTGCAGACGCCAAGAAAATTGGCTTTCAGGACATCACGCCGCAATCAGGCCCTGATCTCGAAAAGCTCATCAAGGATGTTTATGCGCAGCCGCAAGATGTGATCGATATCCTGAAGTATATTTATACGGGCGAGAAAAACTGAAACCGGAGTAATGCGTGAAATAATAAGGGAGCGGAACGATGCAGAGCATGAAACGCGCTGGAGCAGCCCTGTTTACCGCCGCATTGGCGCTCATTGCTTCCGGGATCGCAATCGCGCAATCACCGGAAGAGTTTTACAAGGGCAAGACAGTCACCATCACTGTGGGCGCTGGCGCGGGTGGCGGCTTCGACACGACGGCGCGCATTGTGCAGAAACATTTGTCCAATCATTTACCTGGCAAGCCGACCGTTATTGTTCAGAACATGCCGGGCGCAGGCGGGTTGCGGGCGCCCAATTATATGTACACGGTTGCGGAACGAAATGGACTGCAGGTCGCTCTCATTCAATTTTCGATGCCGTTTGAGCCATTGATCGGCAACAAGAATGCGACTTTCGATCCGTTGAAGTTCAATTGGCTGGGATCGCCCAATGTCGAGACGGGCGTGTTGATGGTGTGGCATCAGGCGCCAGCTTTGACGATAAAAGATCTTCAGGAAAAAGAAATTCTGATCGGTGTGGAAGCAATCGCATCCAATCCGGCACTCAGCGCCCGCATGTTGAATCAGGTGCTTGGTCTGAAGCTGAAACTTGTAGCCGGATATTCCGGCTCCAACGCTGTCATACTTGCAATGGAAAAGGGCGAAGTTCACTCGTTTCCTCACGTTTATAATTCCATGATGGCGCAACGGCCTGATTGGGTGCGCGAAAAGAAAGTGGCTTTGCCCGTCAAATGGGGGCCTATCAACGAACCTAATCTTCCCGGCGTGCCGTATGCTGAGGATATCGTCACTGATCCCAAAAAGAAGGCGGTTTTAGCGGGTGCTTCCGCTACGCTGGCGCTCGGCCGCCCTTTCCTGGCGCCGCCTGACGTTCCCGCTGATCGTGTCGAAGCTTTGCGCAAGGGATTTATGGATACGTTCAACGATCCTGAGTTTGCAGCAGACGCCAAGAAGGTTGGATTCTCCGAATTGCAACCACAGTCGGGGCCGGCGCTGGAGAAAGTGATCCGGGAAACCTATGCCTCGCCGAAAGAAGTGGTCGACATTCTCCGGTATATTTTCACCGGCGAGAATTGACCGGGGTTGGTGAACTTGCACGGGAGATGTGTTGATGCGGCAGATGAAGTTCGGGCTCGTTGTTTCTGTCGCCTGCTTTTTATGCGCTGCGACGGGACCGCTTGCGGCACAATCGCCAGAAGAATTTTATCGGGGCAAGGCTGTCTCTCTGGTTGTGAGTTCGGCGCCCGGCGGCGGCTATGACGCAACGGCCCGGATTACTGCGCGCACATTGCAAAAGCACTTGCCCGGACAGCCGAATGTTGTGGTGCAAAACATGCCCGGCGCGGGCGGCATACGCGCGCCCAATTATGTCTATGCGATCGCGCCAAAAGACGGAACTGTTCTCACCTTGATGCAGAACACAATTCCTTTTGAGCCTTTATTTGGCAACAAGGCCGCCACATTCGATGCAACTAAACTTCTCTGGCTTGGCTCCCCAAATGTGGAAACCGGCATATTCATGGTCTGGCATCAGGCAGGCATAGGAACGCTGGAAGATTTGCAGAAGAAGGAAATCACAGTTGGCGTGCCAGCGGCGGCTTCGCAACCTGCTTATCTTGCGCGGCTGCTGATCAAGACGATGGATTTCAAATTGAGAATTGTAGCTGGCTATCCCAGCGCCAACGACAGTCTGCTTGCCATGGAGAAGGGCGAGGTAGATTCCTTCCCGAATTTTTACAATTCGATGATGGCGTCGCGTCCGACGTGGCTGAAGGAAGGCAAGACCGTCCTTGTCGCGCAATGGGGCCCGCGCGAGCCGTTGATCAACGAAGTGCCTTATCTTCCCGATATTGTGACAGACCCGGACAAGAAAGCGCTGCTCATGTCGGCATCAGCATCGTTCTATTTGGGCCGTCCCTTCATGATGGCGCCTGGCGTTCCCAGGGATCGTTATGACGCCATGCACAAGGCTATGATGGACACGTTCCACGATCCGGGCTTTGCCGAAGATGCGCGGAAGATTGGTTTTGCGGACCTCGCCCCGCAAACTGGCGCGCAAATCGAAAAGGTCGTGCGGGATGTTTACGCGGCCCCACCAGCTGTGTTGCAGCAATTGAAGATGATTGCGACAGGCGAGGGCATGTAGGGCAATGCGAGCATTGAAATCCAGACGACAGAAATATTGTTTGTTTCCAGTCTTGGCAATCGCTGGGATTGTTTCCGTCCCCGCGGGTGCGAGCGGCCAAACAATTGCACAATTTTATCAAGGCAAGACGATCTCGTTGATCGTGAGTTCTGCTCCGGGCGGGGGCTATGACGCCACCGCGCGGCTGACGGGACGGCATCTTGGGCGGCATATTCCCGGCAATCCCGTGATAACCGTTCAAAACATGCCGGGGGCCGGCGGTATAAGGGCGGCCAATCATATCTACAATATCGCGCCTAAAGACGGGACCGTTATTGCGTTGATGCAGAATACAGTCCCTTTCGATCCTCTTCTCGGCAACAAGGCGGCCGCATTCGATGCAACCAAAATCAACTGGCTCGGTTCCCCCAATGTCGAAATCGCCTTGCTGATGGTCTGGCATTCTGCCGGGATTAAAACGCCGGAGGATCTCAGGCGCAAGGAAATTACGGCAGGGGTGGCGGGGATCGCATCCAATCAGGCGCAGCTATCGCGCTTGCTGATCAAGGCAGCTGACTTCAAATTGAAACTTGTGCAGGGCTATCCCGGCGCCAACGAAACCTTGCTGGCGATGGAACGGGGTGAAGTGGATTCTTTCACGATCTATTATAATTCGATGATGGCTTCGCGCCCCACATGGCACAAGGAAGGCAAGACGGTGCTTTTAGCACAATGGGGGCCGCATAAGGAGCCCGCCATGGCTGACGTGCCCTATTTGCCGGATATCGTAAAAGAGCCGGAAAAAGCAACACTGTTGAAAGCTGCGTCCGCATCGCTTTACCTTGGCCGGCCGTTCGTGATGGGGCCTGGTGTGCCGCAAGATCGCGTCGAAGCGATGCGGACTGCGCTCATAGAGACGTTCAAGGATCCCGCTTTTGTGGAAGATTCTACAAAAATCGGATTCACTGATCTTGCGCCACAGACCGGTGCGCAACTTGAGCAGATCGTACGGGAAGTCTATGCCGCGCCGCCAGCGGTTATCGAACAATTAAAGATCATTGCCTCTGGCGATGGCATGTGAGGAATGGCTGTGATGTGTCACTTGAGAAGCGGCTTCTTCCTTGCCGCCATTTGTGGTGTGCTTACCAATGTGTCCGTCACCGCGAACGCACAATCGCCCGAAGAGTTTTATCGTGGCAAGACGGTGTCGCTTATCGTCAGTTCAGAGCCGGGTGGCGGTTATGACGCAACGGCGCGCATCACAGCCAAGACTTTGCCAAAATATATACCAGGCAATCCAAATGTGGTCGTGCGCAATATGCCCGGTGCGGGCGGCATCCGCGCGCCCAATTATGTCTATTCGATCGCTGAAAAAGATGGGACAGTGATTGCGCTTATGCAGAATACCATTCCCTTTGAGCCGATTGTCGGCAACAAGGCGGCGACTTTTGATCCCACCAAACTGTTGTGGCTCGGTTCGCCCAATGTGGAAACGGGCGTGCTGCTTGTCATGCCCAGTGCAGGCGTGAAATCGCTTGAAGAACTCAAGTCAAAGGAAATCACAATCGGCGTGCCTTCGGTAGCCTCTACGCCTGCCTATAACGCGCGGCTTTTGATCAAGGTTTTGGGACTGAAACTCAGGATCGTGCCAGGCTATCCCGGCTCCACGGCGGCATTGCTGGCGATGGAGCGTGGTGAAATTGATTCATTCCCGAATTTTTATAATTCCACGATGTCGTCTCGCCCTGACTGGATCAAAAGCGGTCAAGTTCTCGTGCTGGCGCAGTGGGGGCCGTTCAAGGAGAATGGGATAGCCAATGTGCCATTCCTGCTTGATGTGGTGAAGGATCCTGAGAAGCTCGCGCTGCTTCATGTGTCCTCGGCGTCCTATTCTCTGGGACGCCCCTTCATGATGCCGCCGGGCGTTCCACAGGACAGGTTCGAAGCCATGCGCAAGGCCATGTTTGCCACTTTCAATGACTCCGGTTTTGCTGACGATGCGAAGAAAATCGGATTCTCCGATCTCGCGCCGCAAACAGGCGAGCAAATCGAAAAAGTATTGCGCGATGTCTATGCGGCGCCTCCCGGCGTCATTGAGCAGTTGAAAATGATCGCGACCGGCGAAGGTATGTAAGGGAGTATGACGATGGGTCCTATCGCGAAAGTAGCTGGGAGAATATCAGGCGGGCTGATTGCTTGTTTGTCATTTTATATGCTGTCTGGCGTGAGCCATGCGCAATCTCCCGAAGAATTTTATCACGGCAAGACCGTGTCGCTGATCGTCAGTTCTGACGTGGGAGGCGGCTATGATGCGCTATCGCGCATCACCGCGCGCAATATGATCAAGCATGTGCCGGGGCAACCCAATATCGTTGTTCGCAACATGCCGGGCGCTGGCGGGATCAGAGCGCCCAATTACGTTTACTCCGTTGCCGAGAAAGACGGCACAGTGTTTTCGCTGATGCAGAACACGATCCCGCTTGAGCCGCTTGCGGGCAATAAAGCGGCAACGTTTGATCCGCTGAAATTGTTGTGGCTCGGCTCGCCAAATGTGGAAATGGGTTTACTCATGGTCTGGCATACAAAGGGCGTGCGCACGCTTGAGCAAATGCTGGCAACCGAACTTACGGTGGGCGTACCTGCGGCAGCATCCACACCTGCCTACAACACGCGCTTGTTGAATCAGGTTCTGGGTGCAAAGCTGAAACTCATTCCCGGCTATCCCGGCTCCAATGCTTCGCTATTGGCAATGGAAAAAGGCGAAGTCGACGCTTACCCGCATTTCTATACATCGATGATGCAATCGCGTCCGACATGGATGCGAGACAAGCAGATTTATGTGGTCGCGCAATGGGGTCCCTACAAAGAAAAAAATTTGCCAGACGTACCTTTCCTGCCTGATGTGGTAAAAGACCCGGAAAAGTTGGCGCTTCTGAACGTGGCTTCCGCGTCCTTTGCCTTGGGGCGTCCTTTCATGATGCCTCCAGGCGTTCCACCAGAAAGGCTTGCGGTCATGCGCAAGGCTTTGTTCGCAACTTTCAATGATCCGGCCTTTGCTGACGACGCGCAGAAAATCAGTTTCGGGGATCTTGCACCGCAAACGGGCGAACAGATCGAAAAGATTATACGCGATGTCTATGCGTCGCCACCGCATATCGTGGAGCAATTCAGGGTCATAGCAACCGGCGAAAGCAAGTAGTCTTATTGAAATTTGTTGGGAGCAGTGAATGACGGTTCTGGTTACAGGCGCGGGTTTGATCGGCACAGCTTTTGCGCGCAATGCCATTGCGCGCGGGGAGGAGATTGTCTTCCTTGATCCAGAGCCGCGTGCGGATTATCTGAAGTTCCGTCTTGGCGAAAAGGGCTGGAAATTGGTTCGCGCTGATGTTCGCGATCTGCCCTCGCTCGTGGCTGCCATGCAGGCCACCAAGCCGTCTGTCGTTTTGCATACGGCAGGGTTGATTGGTGGCAAGGTGCAGCAATCGCTATCCAATGCGTTCGATATCAATCTAGGTGGTACCCGAAACGTCGCTGAAGCTGTGCGCCTAACGGGAGTGAAACGTCTTGTGCATACCAGCACGATGGGGGTTTATGATACGCGGCGCGAAACGGCAGCGAATGTCAGGGAAGAGTTTCCGCGCGGCGCCAATCGCGGCTACGGCAATTACAAGGCCGCCAAGGAAATGATACTTGAAGCCTATGCCGACGAATATAAATTCGAATTGCTGATCCTGCGGCCAGCCAATGTTTATGGCTTCGGACATTTCTTTGCCGGCTCGTCCGGCGGCATGAAAATGCAGGCCCTGCTGGAAGCGGGACTGGATGGACGTTCGGCGCGCATTCCGTCTTCGGAGACGATGGCCAATGAATACATCTATGAAAAGGATATCGGCGATATCGTGGATATAGCTGCAACCATAGCGATGCCCGAGGACTATATTTTCAATGCGGGTAACGGCTATGTGACGCCTTTCGGCGATGTGGTCGGCGCCGTGCGCGCTCTGTTTCCGAAGGTGAGTTTCGAAATCGAGCCGGGGCCGCCGCCCAGGTCGAAAGCACATGCGATGGATATCTCGCGGGCGAAGTCAGTCCTCGGATGGCAGCCGAAATTTACGATTGCAGACGGCTTTGCCGATTATATCGTCGAATTGAAACGGGCGCGGCAGGCTTTTCAAAGTTGAAGAAGTGGACGGCGGCGTTTCGTGTGCTTATGATCCGCATAAATTGCACGGGTGAACGAAGCAAAACAGGAGTGTGACATGAAAGACTGGCTGTCAATTGTTCCGGAAGCTGAGCGCCGGACGTATGAGAACGCAGGTTTCGGCGGTGATATCGAGATTGGCGAAAACACAGCTCTCATGGTTGTCGACGTCACCTATGGTTTTACTGGGCGCGAAGGGCAGACGCTGGACGATTCCATAGAAGAATTCGCCACGGCTTGCGGGCCCGTTTCCTGGGAGGCCATGCCACGCATCAAGCGGCTGATCGAAATGTTCCGGGAGTTGGGGCGTCCCGTCATCTTCACGCGCAGTGCGCCTGACGATACGCCCTATTCGGGCCGCGCCACAAAGGGCAAGCGGCTCGACAAGAAAGTCGCTGCCGATCATAACGAAATACCGGCCGTCATTGCGCCCCGTGCAGATGAGTGGGTGCTGGAAAAAACCAAGGCAAGCGCCTTTTTCCAGACGCCACTGGCCAGTTATCTGGTGCGCAAGAAGATTGATACTGTCGTTGTTTGCGGTGTCGCGACTTCAGGCTGCGTACGCGCCTCTGTGGTGGACTGCTTCTCGAACGGCTTTCCAACCATTGTGGTGGATGATTGCTGTTTCGACCGGTCGCAATTTGCCCATAGCGCCAACCTTTTCGACATGAATGCGAAATATGCCAGCGTGCTTTCGCTGCATGAACTTGAGGCGAAGATGCTCGGCAAGCAGATGCAGAAATAGTTTGGTGTCGAGAGCCGGGCCAATCGCTCAGGAGAGTTCTCATGCGTTACGGGATCTGGTGTCCGCTGCCGCATACTATCCGGCCTGAAGGGCGGATGATCGAGGCTGAGGCGGATCTTGCTCAGCACGGGGCGGGAGGGGCGGAAGACCGTTCCTTCCGCTTTGCACTCGATGTCCTGCGCCGAGCTGAGGACCTGGGTTTTGAGACATCTCTCATTGCCGAACGCTGGCTCGGGCCGGATCTCCCGGCGTGGATGTTGGCTTCGGCACTTGCCGTGACAACGCGCCGGATGGAGCTGATGGTCGCTGTGCACCCGGGCATCGTACAACCACAACAGGCTGCGAAATTTGCTGCCGCTCTGGACAGGCTCAGCGGGGGGCGTGCGGCGATCAACATTGTCAACGGCTGGTGGGAAGAAGAGTTCGAACTTTTCGGCAATGGCTCGACGCAGAAAGATGAAACGTCCCGCTATGCACGCATGGAAGAATATATCAACGTCATGCGCGGGTTGTGGGAAAGGGATCCCTTCGATTTTCATGGTCAATATTATCAGGTCAATCATATCGGGATGCCTTTGAAATGCGTACGCAAACCATCGCCACCCATATATGCGGGTACGCGCACCGGGCCGGGATGGGATGTGATTTCACGCTGTGGCGATTATCTTTTTGTGACCTACGAAGGCAATTTCAGGCTCTATGACAGGAATCTCGATTTCATCCGCAATCAGGTCGTGGATATGCGTAACAAGGCTGCAGGTCATGGACGCCAACTCGGGTTTGGCATGTCCTGCCATGTCATCTGTGCGGAGACGCAAGAGGAAGCGCAGCGGCAGGCGGAGGAGCTCGAAGCGTTGAGTGAACGCAGCCGCATCGCTTTTATTGCGTCCCGCGCGCTTGGGCCGGGCCTTGTAGGTACGCCGGAGCTGATTGCGCGACGCCTTCGCGCTTACGAAGATGCAGGCGTCGATACGTTGATGCTGCATTTCCATCCGATGCTTGATGGTCTTGAGACCTTCGCCGCCGAAGTTATACCACGCCTCGCCCTGCAGGCCGCGTGATGAATTGGAGCCAGAGATGACACGCACAGATCCGTTTCCGTTTTTTCCCTATCGCGCCATTGTTGATCATCCGCCGGTGAAATGGCCGAATGATGCCAAGATTGCCGTCTGGGTGATTCCAAATGTCGAGCACTTCCACACGGAATTGCCGGGACCGTTGCCGGATATCCGCAATCACTCGCGCAGGGATTACGGTAATCGGGTCGGCCTTTGGCGCATTATCGAAGTCATGGAAAAGCATGGTGTGAAAGGCACGGTCGCGCTGAATGGCGAGATAGGCGTCCACTACCCACGCATCATGAGCGAACTTGTGAAGCTCGACTGGGAGTTGATGGGCCACGGCGCCACCAATTCCACTCTTTTGACGCAGCTTGACCGCGCAAAAGAGGAGGAGACTATCAAGTTCGTGAAAGGCGTCATCGAACAACATGGCCGCAAGATGCACGGCTGGCTCGGGCCGGGTCTCAGCGAAACCTGGGATACGCTTGATCTACTCAAGGCTGCCGGCTGTTCCTATGTGGCCGACTGGGTGAACGATGATCTGCCCTATAAAATGAATAACGGGCTTTACTCCATCCCCTATTCAATAGAGCTGAACGATATGCCGCTCTATAATACGCCGAGCATTTCGAACGAAGAGTTCCTCAAACGTATTCTTGAAACCTTCGATGTGCTTTACGACGAAGGCGAGAAGGGTGGCCGGGTGATGGGGCTAGCGCTGCATCCGTTTCTGATCGGCGCCCCGGGCCGTATCCGCATTCTGGACCGGGCGCTTGGCCATATGGCGGCGCATCGCGGCGTCTGGTTTGCGCGCGGACACGAGATCATCGAAGCCTACAAAAAGCTGGAAACGTGAGGCGGACTGCCTCGCAGATCTCATTTGACTTGCCAGTGAGGGATGCGCCTGCCACAAGCCCATGATGTTTGGACTTGACGCCTTCCGGGATGCGCTGCGCGAGGACAAGCGGGTCTGGCCGCTGCTCGCCATGGTATGCTGCACGATGTTCGGCGCTGGTCTGCTGGTGCCGGTCGTTTCGCTCTATGCGGTCAGCTTCGGCGTTTCAGCAACGCTCGTGGGCATGCTTGTCACAATTTTTGGAATTGGCCGGATTGTCGCAAATTTCCCATCGGGATGGCTGAGCCAGCGCATCGGGCGGCGGCCTCTGTTAGCCGCCGGGCCCGGGCTTCTGGCGGTTGGGGCCGTGGGTGCGGCGCTCACAACGGATTTCAACTGGCTCTTGTTCTGGCGTTTCGTGCAGGGGCTGGGTTCGGGCATGTATGGGACGGTATCGCTTGCCGCATTGGCCGATATTTCCTCGCCTCAAACACGCGGCCGGCTGGTCGGCGTTTATCACGCCGCCATCCAGTTCGGGGCGTCGATAGGACCATTGATTGGCGGCTCCGTTGCCAGCGCCTTTGGCCTGGCTGCGCCGTTCTGGTTTCTCCTCGCGATTTCCCTTGTGACATGCGTGCTGGCGATTACGACGTTCAAAGACGCCAATGTTCAGCCTTCCCGCAGCATGTCCGGGGCGCTTGGAGTGGCCCGCCGCGGGCTGCTCAGCGTCCCATTTATGGCGATTTCGCTTGTTTCAAGCATCGTATTCTTCACACGCACTGCCTGCATGTTTCAACTCTTGCCATTGATCGGTAGCGAAACGTTTGGTCTGGGCGTTGCAGCCATAGGCGTTGCCATTACGGTCATTGCGTTTGCAATGCTGATCGTATTGCCGTCTGCAGGCGTTATCGTGGACAGGTTTGGTTCGCGCATTGCTGTGATTTTGTCCATGACAGGCATGATTGCGGGCCTTGCGCTGGTTCTCATCAGTTCAAACCAGATTTTCTTCTGGCTATCGATGCTGGTTTACGGCCTGGCTGGTGGTATCAACTCAGCAGCAACCGGCACGTATACGATCGAAGTGTTGCCGCGTCACAAGTATGGCGAAGGCATGGGCTTGCAGCGGACGATCAGCGATTTAGGTTATATTCTGGGTCCTGTATTTGCCGGAGCGGTTGCTGATTTCAGCGGCTATGGTAATGCCGGTGGCATTGTTGCGACGCTGTCTTTGACCGCGCTGGCAACGCTCATCTTTCTATTTGCCAGCCGTAAGGCCTCCACGGGGCAAAAGGGCAGCGGCTGACCCTTCTTTTCACGCCGCGTTCAAGCGAAAGTGTTGAAGCGCGATTGGATGTGTAGCGCTACGGTCATCCAATTCATGTATCAATTCCGTCATCAAGGAGCAGGCATATGATTTCAGATCGCTTCGGCGGCGTTCACGATCCGGCTATGCGGGAAGCCGTCGGGGACTATGAATCAGCTGTGGCCGCATTCTTGCAACATCGGCCATCTCTTGCGTTCCTGGACCTGGCGCTTGCTCATAATAGCGAATTTCTGGCCGCTCGATTGCTGAAGGGCTTTTGCAATGTGCTGCTGGCGCGCCGGGAGACTGTCGCTGCTGCGCGCGAGGATATTACCAATATCAAGGCTCACGTTCGGCTTGCACCACCATCTTCTCGTGAGGCCGTTATGGCTGCTGCTCTCGGTCTGGCTGTTGAAGGCCACAGCGAAGCGGCGATTTCACGCCTGCGGGCATTGGCCGAATGTCAACCCCATGATTTACTGGTGATAAAACTGGTGCACGCTCTGCAATTTATTGCAGGACAGAGTCACGAGATGGCCGGGTTCACCGCGCAGATGCTGCGACATTGGACTGAGAAGTCCGCTGGCTATGGCTATTTGCTCGGTTGTCATGCTTTCGGGCTGGAAGAAAGCGGCGAGTTTGCCAAGGCTGAAGCGGCCGCTACGGCGGCACTCCATTATGACCGGTTCGATTTGTGGGCCATGCATGCTCTCGCGCATGTTTATGAAATGAATGGCCGTAATCGCGAGGGTATTATCTGGGTGGAATCAGCGCGTGCGCTTTGGTGTGATGCGCCCAATTTCAGCTTTCATCTTGCCTGGCATCTGGCCCTTTTCAATCATAACGCCGGAAAATCCGGTCGTGCCCTGGAGATTTATGATCGCGATGTCAGGGCGGTAAAAAGCGAGGATTTCCGGGATATCGCGAACGCGGCTTCGCTGCTCTGGAGATTGCGTCAGGATGGCGTCGACGTCGGACCCCGTTTCGATGAGCTTGCGGCCATAGCCGAGCGCCGCCGGGACGATATCACGCTCGTTTTTTCCACGCTTCATCACCTCCTGTCATTGCTGGCGGCAGGGAGACACCAAGCCGCGCGCGAGATGATTGCGGCGATCGAAAGTACAGCGCTGCAATCTGAAGGTACGCAAGCCCGCGTTGCGCGTGAAATCGGCGCTCCCCTGGCGCGCAGCCTTATGTCCCTGGCGGTTGGCGGCAGGACAAAAGATGATATCGAGAAGATGTTGTCTTGCTTGCCGCAATTGGGCGGGTCGAATGCCCAACGCGACGTTTTCACGCGCGAACTTGCGATGCTTGCTTTGCGCAATGCAGACCTGGGTTCGCTTGATATTGTTCTCGGGCAAAGACACCTGAACCGGTGCGAGGATCGCTTTTTGCGGTTTGTGGAGGGGCAGGCGTTGATCAAGAGCGAAGTTTTAGCGCCCGACCTGCGTGTTGCGTGAAGTGTTTCAACCTTGCTAGGACATTAAAAAGTATTGTTGTGTTCGAACGCGCAAATGGCAGCCTAATATGAATATTCCGCTTAAGGAAACTGCGATCACCACGAGGCGGGTCCGCGATCCGCGCCTCGATTTCTTTCGCGGCCTTGGCATGTTCATCATCCTGATTGCGCATATACCAAATAGCACCTGGTTGAACTGGATACCGGCGCGCTTCGGCTTCAGCGATGCTGCTGATATGTTTGTTTTCTGCTCGGGGATGGCGTCAGCGCTAGCCTTTGGTTCGGTGTTTGCCGAGCGTGGCTGGCTGATGGGAACTGCGCGCATCCTGCATCGCATCTGGCAGGTTTATTGGGCGCATATCGGCTCCTGCCTGGTGCTGGGCGCACTTGTTGTCACGGCAGACCAGATGTTGGGCACGCATGAATATGTGGCCAAATACACGTTCGACAAGATTTTTGACCATGCGCCGGAACGCCTGCAGCAATTGATGTCGCTGCGATATATTCCAGAACTCTATTTCGATATTCTGCCGATGTATCTTGCCTTGTTGGCCATGGTGCCTGTTATCATGGCAATTGCGCGTGTTCATCATGCACTGGTTTTCGTTTATATGATTGTGCTGTGGAGCCTGGCGTATGTCTGGCAGATCAATCTGCCAGCGCAGCCTGAAGGTGGCCGGGATTGGTATTTCAACCCCATGGCCTGGCAACTGGTTTTCTTCAGCGGATTTTCTCTGGTGCGGGGATGGTGGCCGGCGCCGCCGCGCGATTGGCGTATTCTGGCAATTTGCATCGCCTATGTCGCTCTGGCCTCGCTCGTTGCGTGTCAGCATGGATATTATTGCCATGCAGGGTTCGGCTACGTTCCAGCATTCGGCGAGATAAATCTGGCGCTTGCTCCCTGGGTGGAAAAGACCAATCAGGGAATCCTGCGCTACGTTCATTTCATGGCGACGGTCTATATCGCATGGTATGTTTCCGGTGAGTTTGGCAGAAATCTTAAAGGCCCGGCCGTGGAAGTAATCAGGCGAGTTGGCACACAAACGCTGGCGGTTTTCCTGACTTCGATCATCGTTGCGCCCATGTTGGGCATATTTATTGAGCGTATTGGCAAAGGATTTTTCGTCGACGCGTTTGCGAATATACTCGGCATTGGCATCCTTATAGCGGCTGGAAGGATCACTGGCTGGTTCAAATCGTCGCCGTGGCGCAGCAGAATGCCGGCCGCGAGAAGCGATGCTGTCTGAGCAAATTATTATTACAATAGAGCCAATTGCAAAACCGCGATTGCGCGCTGATTTTTCGCCCTGAAAGGGAATAAATCGAGGCATCCGGGTCCGAACCTGGCATGGTGTTTCCACGACAAATCACCAACAGGCGAGTGCCTCGAAATGCCTCTGCGCGAGACGC
>CANJJI010000089.1 GCA_947474545.1 Beijerinckiaceae bacterium
CGCGCAAGCGGCGGATGCCGCGCGTCCGCAATCACGGAAAATGGGCCATGCAAGGCCAGAACGGTATGGCGAACGCCCGGAAACAGCGCTATCCGGCAAAATCAGCCCCAAGCTGGCGAATCCCCCGAAGAGTTTTGCAAGAGGCTCTTCAGTTTAAAAATGATAGTTCACACCAGCGCGGATGACAGAAGAGCTATAGCTGGAAGGCGTTGGCAGATTGGCCGGAAAAAGGATCTGCGAGCCGAGATTCATGTAGAGATATTCAGCCTTGGCCGAGATGCTGTTGGTAAAAGCATATTCGATGCCTGCACCCAGCGCGTAGCCATTGCGCCAGGAGGAACTCGTTTCGACGAAAGCAGGCAGGACACTGACGATATTGGATTTGACCTGGCCGCCAGCGTAACCGCCGGTCGCATAAATCAAAGCCCGGTCTGCGGCAAATCCCACGCGTCCGCGCAGAGTTCCAAACCAGTCGAGACTGCCGCGCGTTGCCACGCCAATCGCCGGGCTGCGGCTGCCTGAAAGCCAGCTTCCATTGACATCGCCTTCTACGCCCAGAACCAGATTGCCGTATTGGTAATTGTAACCGGCCTGCACGCCCAGTTCGCCACCCGACTGCTTGGCCATGATCGTG
The DNA here is from genome assembly GCA_947474545.1 of Beijerinckiaceae bacterium. Classification (GTDB taxonomy): domain Bacteria; phylum Pseudomonadota; class Alphaproteobacteria; order Rhizobiales; family Beijerinckiaceae; genus Terripilifer. The sequence goes on from CANJJI010000089.1 coordinate 635, forward strand.
TTGGCGGCCTTACTGTAGGAACCCCAGCCATATCCTGCATTGAGACCCGCATAGAAGCCGGTCCATGTGAATGGCGCATTCTGAACAAACACAGGCGCAGGCGACATAGCAGCGCCGCGCCCGGGAAGATCAGCCGCAACGGCAGCCGGTATAGCTGCAAAGATTGACATCAGGGCGATCACATTACGCATACGCATCGGCTTTACTCCAGAGCTGCCATAGGGGCAGTTTCAGTTACTCAAACTACAGTGAACAGTGTTAACAAAGTTTATCTGTCCACATTCAAAGAATATTATCCAATAATGGCAGCAAAGAGATATGTTGATCTAAAATATATTCAGTAAATATACTGAATTATATCTGAATATATTTTGATTAATGAATTATTTATGCATAGTATTGGAGAACCGGCTCCAAATTTCCATTGGTTAGTGTTTTCTTAATTCGCGCCTGTTTGCTTCCCTCTCCGCGATGTGTAGCTTGGCCCCATGCCTAAAAGGACACCCCGCCGGGAGCTTTCATGACAGAAATTGCCTTGGTGACAGGCGCACCAAAGCGCATCGGCCGCGCCATCGCCATGCGCCTGGCTGCCGAAGGTTTTGCTGTCGCGCTTCACGCCAGCCCGCGTTCGCAACACGAAGCCTATGAGTTTACTCGAGAACTCTCAGAATCCGGCGCGTGCGCGCAGTCATTTATTGCCGACCTCGGCGATCCCCACGCGCTTGCCAGCTTGCTTCAAGAGGCGGAAACAGCGCTTGGCCCGCTGACTCACCTTGTCAACAACGCTTCCGTTTTTGAGCCGGATTCGCCCGATACACTCGATCTCGATCGCTGGGAACGACATTTTGCCGTGAATCTTCGCGCGCCCGTATTACTAGCGTCAGAATTCGCGCGTCTGTGCGGCAATCAGCGCCGGGGCTCAATTATAAACATTATCGATCAACGCGTTTTGCGGCTAAACCCGCGCTATTTCTCATATACGCTGGCCAAATCCGCTCTTTGGACCGCCACCCAGACGATGGCACAGGCCTATGCGCCCAACTTGCGCGTCAACGCCGTTGGCCCAGGCCCTGTCTTGCCGAACCAGAATGAAGGCCAGGACGGTTTCCTCCTGGAGGCTTCGCGCGTGCCGCTGGAACACGCTGTTGAGCCGGATGAAATTGCGCAAGCAGTACTCTATCTCGCTCGCGCATACAGCGTCACCGGTCAGATGATCTGCGTTGATTCAGGTCAGCATATAGCGTGGAAAACGCCTGATGCGATCATTTAACAGACGAACTCAATCAGAGCGTTGAAAAAATCAGTCAGCCGTCGGCAAGCGGCGGATCGTGAATTCGATCTTGTCATCGGGCAGGACGCGCCAGAACTCGATTTCGGTCATATAAGCAGCTTTAGGATAATTCTCGAACCATTCCTGAGCTTTGGCCCGCGCATCCATTCTCGGCAGTTGAAAGGTTTCGCGCTTCCAGAAACTCACGGGGCGGCTGGATTCCCGCATGGCGCGAGAATGGCGCGCCAGCGACTGTGCGACATCAGCCGGTGTCTTTCGGGCACTCCTGCGGACGGATTCCATACGCCACTCCACGCCACATCAATATAACTTGACAATAGCTCAGAACGAATCATCTGACGAGTCAAAAACGAATCACCTCGTTAATCCCAAGCTAACGCGGTGCGCCGCAGGGAAGCTGGAGCCCTATTTCCACGATGCCTCTTCAAGCAAGCGGGCGAGCACATCGGGCTCCCTGGGAAAACCGGCCCTGATCCAAGCCGCCTGAAGGTTTTTCAACATGGTCCCGAGTGCTGGACCGGGCTGTATTCCGCGCTTGACCAGATCGCCACCGCTGAATGGCATGCGCGGTTCGGGCGTATCATGCAAGAAATTGAAAGCGGACGCCCATTGAAGATCGCCGGCAGCCGCGCGGCTTTCCGAATGCGCAAGCAGAATCGCATCGAGCGCGGCCCGGCGGCCATGTAGAAACAGAAAGCGATAGAGATCGTTGGGCAGCGGCGGCTTTTCGCGGGCATGCAATTCGACCAGCGCGCGAGCCGCATTGGCCAATCGCGTTTCCTCCGCGTTAGAAAGCCTCAACCAATCGCGCAGACGCACGGCGTCTTCTTCGACGAAAACAAGAAGCGCCCCAAGCCGCAGGATCGCATCCGGCGTGCCGCCGCGCTGAGCTTCAAGCGCCTCCATGCGGCGCAAGCGCGCGGCAACAGGAACACCGGCAACCAGCCTTTGCAAGATGCCGCATTCGGCCATCGCCTGCGTACATTCAGCAGCCCCGCGAGCGACCAGCAGTTTCAGCAATTCTGCACGGATCCGCTCGCGCGAAAGTATTTCAAGACCGCCACGATTTGCAATTGACGCTTGCAAAGCTTCGCTTTCAATTTCACCCTCGCCATAAGCCGCATGAAAACGAAAAAGCCTGAGAATACGCAAATAATCTTCGCGTATCCTCTCCGATGCATCACCGATGAATCGAACACACCGCACCGCAAGATCAGCTAATCCGCCGCAATAATCATGAACGTGACCTCGCGCATCCAGCGAGAGCGCGTTGATGGTAAAGTCGCGTCTGTGCGCATCAGCCGCAAAATCCCTGCCAAATTCGACCGTGGCGTGCCGCCCAAACGTATCGATATCCTGACGCAATGTCGTCACTTCAAAAGGAGCGCCATCAACCAGAACAGTTATTGTGCCGTGTTCGATGCCGGTGGGGATTGTGCGCAATCTCGCTTGGGCAGCGCGCGCCAGTATCACTTCGGGCAAAGCCGTTGTCGCAAGATCGACATCGGCGATATCTTCGCCCAGCAGCGCGTTTCGCACAGCGCCGCCGACGACCCGCAACTCCTCGCCTTCGCCATCCAGCGCCTCAAACACAAGCCGCAATTTTGGATCGGACAGCAGCGGCGAGCCTGTAAGTTTTCCATCAACGATATGGGCCGCCTTTTGTGAAAACCTCACCGGAACGCCCTCTCATAAAAATTGAGCAATATGCCCGCCGTGACCCCCCAGATCATCCTGTCCTTGTAGTCCAGCGCCCAGGATTCGCGCATCACGCCATCACGCTCCCAGCGGTGACGGCGGTGGTTGGCGGTATCGAACAGGAATTCCAGCGGAACTTCGAATGTATCCACCACTTCATGCGGGTTCAGCGTCAGTTCGAAATGTGGGCGCACCAAAGCGACAACTGGAATCACACGGTATCCCGTGCCCGTCTGGTAAGGCGCGAGATAGCCGAGCGGTTCGACATGATCGGCCGTGAGCCCAATTTCCTCATGGGCTTCGCGCAGTGCTGTCGCTATGGGATTCGCATCTTCCTTGTCGACCCGCCCACCGGGAAAGGCCACCTGCCCCGCATGATTACGCAGTTTCGAAGCGCGCTCGGTGAAAAGCATGGTCGGCCCATCTGCGTGGGCGATGATGGGAATCAACACGGCCGCAGGCTTGGCCTTCACAGGTGCAGCCGTCAGATCGGGGTTCAGTGCATGATCGCCTTGTGGGGGAAAAATCGGCGCATCAAAGACATCCACCGGCAGGTCAGATGTCACGATGCGGGTGCACCGCAAGCGCGTGTCTTCAATGGAATAGAGCGGCATTGTTTTGTTCTTTCAGCGCGTTTCGTTCATCCTGCCGGACCTTTAGGCCCATCCGCCTCAAAGGCTTCCATATCATCAGCTCTGGCCATCGGGAAAAAGATCCCTGACGATTCAACGCCAAACATCTCAGCCCCGTCCACTTCCCTGATTTCGCCAATCTCCGCGAGATCATAAAGCAGCGCGCGGGTGACCAGCGCCCAGAGATCGCCGCGCACTTTGATATAAGGCTTGATTCCCTCTGCCGGACCGCGCTCGAAGCGCAGGGGATGATCTACGTCCGCGACAACAAAATCGTCCACATTGGTGCGGAAGCGCAGTACGGGGCCGTCCTCCACCTGCATTTCGACAGCCAGAAACGGCGCGTCCTCAACCTCGACCGCGACTTTTTCGACTGGTGTTACAAGGACGTGGCGATCCGGATCCTTACGCAGTATCGAGGCAAAGAGTTTGACCAGCGGCATCCGCCCGATGGGCGTTCCCTGGTAAAACCAAGTGCCGTCGCGGGCGATCTTCAGGCCTATATCGCCGCAATAGGGAGGATTCCAAAGGTGAACCGGCGGCGGACCTTTCCGGCCTGCCTGCCGCGCAGCTTCCTGCAACGCGCCGAGCCCTGTTGCCGCCGGTGCGCTCGTAGAAGCTTCACCTGCGCCCAAATTCGGCGACTTAATCTGTTCCGCCATAATCTCGCACCAAATGCCCTGTGCATATGAAGGGGCACACTTACCTTCTATCGCAAAAGTGAAGGCGGGGTCATCGACAAAGCTGCCCCACCCTCTAAACTGGCGCAAACGGACGAATTCAAGCCATACTGCACGGAACATGCAGCGCGGCCACCAGCAAGGACCGATTTATGAGCGCGACACAGGACAACAGAGCAGAATCCCTTGAAGACGCAGTGACCCGGCAGGCCGAAGCAGCGCTGGAAAAAGTCGCTGCTGCGCGCGCCGGCATCGGCACCGTCATCTTCGGACAGAAGCAGGTTGTCGAGGAAACGCTTGTAACCTTGATCGCAGGCGGCCATGGCCTGCTCGTCGGTGTTCCCGGTCTTGCCAAAACCAAACTCGTGGAAACCCTCGGTACTGTGCTCGGCCTTGATGCGCGCCGCGTGCAATTCACGCCTGACCTGATGCCCGCCGATATTCTCGGCTCGGAAATCATGGAAGAGAGCCAGGACGGCAAACGCGCCTTCCGCTTTGTGCGCGGCCCGATTTTCGCACAACTGCTGATGGCCGACGAAATCAACCGCGCCAGCCCCCGCACCCAATCGGCGCTGCTGCAATCCATGCAGGAATATCACGTGACCGTTGCAGGCGAGCGGCACGATCTGCCCCGCCCCTTCCATGTGCTGGCGACACAAAACCCACTGGAACAGGAAGGCACCTATCCGCTGCCAGAAGCTCAGCTCGACCGCTTCCTGATGCAGATCGATGTACTTTACCCCGATCGCGCAGCGGAAAAGCGCATTCTTATCGAAACCACAGGCGAGGTCGAAGCCAAGCCCCGCGCCGTGATGACAGCTGACGATCTGGCGGCAACGCAACGTCTCGTGCGCCGCCTGCCGGTGGGCGACCGTATTGTGGAAGCGATTTTGGATATCGTCCGCGCCGCTCGCCCCGGCGAAGGCGATGCAGCTATCACCAAGCACATCGCCTGGGGCCCCGGTCCTCGCGCAGCGCAGGCGCTGATGCTGGCCTCCCGCGCCCGCGCGCTGGTCGATGGGCGGCTCTCGCCCTCGCTTGATGACATCCGCGCACTGGCCACGCCTGTACTGAAACATCGTATGGCGCTGACTTTCGCGGCGCGCGCGGAAGGCGAGACGATTGGCGGCGTCATCAAGCGCCTGGTCGAAAGGATCGGCTGACCCGCATGGCCGCAAACGCCGAAACCTGGCTTCTGGCCGAAGATGACGCGAAAGTTGGCGCCCGGCATCAGCGCGGCGGCCTCGATCTGGCGCGGCGTCTGCCGTCCCTGATCGTCGCTGCAAAAGACGTGGCGGCCACGGTGATGTATGGCGTTCACGGCCGCCGACGGGCAGGTGTGGGCGAGACCTTCTGGCAGTTTCGTCCTTTCGTAATGGGTGAATCCACAACCCGGATCGACTGGCGGCGCTCGGCGCGCGACGACCGGGTTTATGTACGCGAACGCGAATGGGAAGCCGCACACACCGTCTGGATCTGGGCGGATCGCTCGCCTTCCATGGCATTCCAGTCAGACCTGGCAGCCACACCCAAAATCGACCGCGCGCTGACGCTGGGCCTTGCCTGCGCCGATCTGCTGGTGCGTGGCGGCGAGCGCGTTGGCATTCCCGGCCTGACCCGGCCCATGGCCGCGCGCAATATCGCCGAACGTTTTTCCGAAGCGATGATCCAGGAAGCGATGCGCCCGGACCATGCGCCAGCGGAACTTCCACCCGCAGATGCGCTGGCGTCTCGCACGCAGGCCATCGTCATCAGCGATATGCTCAGCGACCCCGAGGACATCGGGCGCACAATTCACGGCATGTCCGCCAACGGCGCTGTTGGCCATGTGGTGATGATCACCGATCCCGTGGAGGAAACCTTCCCTTTCACAGGCCATACAGAATTTCTCGACGTGGATTCGAACGCACGTCTGCGCGTCGGCGAAGCTGAATCCTTCCGCAAGGAATATATCGCCCGCCTCGCCCAGCATCGCGACGCGATCCGCACGCTCTGCACATCGCGCGGCTGGAGTTTCGCCATTCATCGTACCGATCGTCCTGCGTCAGAAGCCTTGCTGAACCTGCGCATGCGCCTTGAAGCCGGGCATGGCGTCCTCTCACAGGGGAGTGCGGCGTGATGCTGGGCCTTCCGCTCGCCTTTACATTGCCGCTCGTTCTCACCGCGCTCGCGGCGCTGCCGGTGTTGTATTATCTTTTGCGCCTGACACCGCCGCGTCCGCGTCAGGTCAGCTTTCCCCCGCTCAAACTGATTCTCGATCTCAAGCCGAAAGAAGAAACCCCCGCCCGCACGCCGTGGTGGCTTTTGCTGCTGCGCCTGCTTCTCGCTGCACTGGTGATTCTGGCCATGGCCGGGCCGATCTGGAACCCCACGCCACAGGGCGAAGGCGGGCGCGGCCCGCTGCTTGTTCTGCTCGATGATGGCTGGCCCGGTGCGGTGCAGTGGGATCGCCGCATCGCCGCCGCCAGCGAGGCCCTGACCTCTGCGGCGCGCGAAGGCCGTCCGGGCGCAATCTTGCCAATGTCCGATTCTGGACGCGAAATCATACCCGCTGATCCCCAGGCGCTGGTAGAGCGCTTACGCGCCTTGAAGCCCGTGCCCTTTCTGCCCGATCGCATGAAAGCGCTCACGCCATTGAAAGCCTGGCTCGCCCGCAACAAGGAAGCCCAAATTCTATGGATCGCCGATGGCATCGAAACCGGTGACACCCGTAAATTTGCCGAAGAGCTTCGTGCTGCAGCCGGAAGCAATTCCATCCGCGCGCTTCTGACAGAAAAAACGCCTGCGATCATAGCCTCGGCAGAGAACGCACCGGGCGCATTGGAGATCGTGCTGCGGCGCGCCGATACGAATGCGCGCGCATCAGGTGTTCTGCGCGCCTATGACCTCAAAGGTCTGTCTATCGGCGATGCACCCTTCAATTTTGGCGCGGCGAACGAAGCCAAGGCGAAATTCGAACTTCCTATCGAATTGCGCAACGAAATCGCACGCATCGAAATCAACGAAGAACACAACGCCGGTGCTGTCACCTTGCTCGATTCACGCTGGAAGCGCCGGCGCGTCTCCATCGTATCGGGCGCGACAGCCGACACCGCGCAGCCCCTGCTCGCGCCATCCTACTTTCTGACACGTGCACTGCAGCCCTTCGCTGAAGTGCGCGAACCCAAGGCAGGCAACCGCGATCCGGTGCTCGCTGCTCTCGATGACAAGCCCTCGGTCCTCGTGTTCGCCGATGTCGGCATCGTCGCCAAACCGGTTGAATCCGAACTTGTGAAATTCGTGGAGCAGGGCGGCATCCTCCTGCGTTTTGCCGGTTCGCGTCTTGCCGCAGGATCAGACGATCTGGTTCCTGTAAAACTGCGCCGGGGCGGGCGCGTTCTCGGTGGTGCGCTATCGTGGGAGCAACCGCGGAAACTTGCGCACTTCGAACGGGAGTCGCCATTTTTCGGACTGGAAATCCCCGGCGAAGTCGTCATCACCCGGCAAGTTCTGGCCGAACCGGAAATCGGCCTGCCCGGCAAAACCTGGGCAACACTCGATGATGGCACACCCCTCATCACCGCCGTGCGCCGGGGCAAGGGGCTCGTCGTATTGGTCCATGTAACGGCGGATATGACCTGGTCAAACCTGCCACTGTCAGGTCTGTTTGTCGATGTTCTTCGCCGTACGATTGCGATGGCTGGCGAAGGCGAGGCCGGAGACGCCAGCGGCACCTCAAACGCCGCCAAGGACGCAGAAGATACGCGCGCGGAAACGCTCGCGCCCACGCGTATACTCGACGGCTTTGGCGTATTCGGCAGCCCGCCAGTGACAGCAAGGCCTGTTCCGGTCAATTACAACGGCCGATCCAGCCTCGATTATCCGCCTGGTTTTTATGGACCGCCAGAGGCTTTGCGCGCTGTCAATACACTCAAACGCGACGATACGATAACCCGCGCCGATTTTTCAGGACTGAATATCGAGATGCAGACCCTCCAGACCAGCGAACCCGTCGATCTCAGACCCTGGATCATTGCTTTGGCCATGGTATTGTTCCTCGCCGATGCCATCGCCTCAATTCTTCTGGCAGGTGGCCTGCGCAACGGCCCCCGTCGCATAGGAGCCGGTAAGACAGCGGCGGCAGCTATTGCGGGCCTGTTCATGATATTAATCGTATCCCCAGATCCTGCGTCCGCACAAACCCCTGCGCCACAGGGAAAACCCGTGGCCAACACTGCGCCGCGCGCGCTCAACGCCCGCGATATGGAATCGGTGCTCAAGACGCGCCTTGCCTATATCGTGACTGGCAATTCAGCTGTCGATGAAGCCAGCAAGCTCGGACTGGCCGCGGTGTCAGCCGCCCTGCGCGCCCGCACGGCGCTTTCCCCCGGAGAGCCCATCGGCGTTGATCCGGCACGGGACGAACTCTCCTTCTATCCCATGCTCTATTGGCCGATTGTCGCCAACCTTCCACAGCCGCAAGTACAAACAGTCACGCGGATCGCGGCCTTCATGAAGGAAGGCGGCACAATCCTTTTTGATACACGCGATGCTCTGCTTAACCGTCCCGGCGAAACGCCAACGGCAGAGACTGCATGGCTGCGCCTGTTGCTATCCAGTGTCGATGTGCCGGAACTTGAACCGGTGCCGCGCGATCACGTCATCACCAAAACCTTTTACCTGCTGGATCGTTTGATTGGCCGTTATACTGTGGGACAGACGTGGATCGAAGCTCTGCCTGCCGCAGGTAAGGAAGACGCGGGACGCCCAGCGCGGGCGGGCGATTCCGTTTCACCCATCATCATCACATCAAATGATCTCGCCGCGGCCTGGGCCGTGGACAGCCGTGGGCAGGGCCTATATCCGCTGCAGCCCGGCGCTCCGCGCCAGCGCGAATTCGCCATACGCAGCGGCGTCAACATCGTCATGTATACGCTGACAGGCAATTATAAAGCCGATCAGGTGCATGCCAAAGACATTCTCGACCGGCTGGGGCTGTGACTTCATGAAGGCTCGCATATGACCCAGTTTAACATAGCGCTTTCGCCCCTGCTGCCATGGCCCGTCTTGATCGCTTTGGCGATCGGCGCGGCGGCTGTCATTGCGCTCGGGCTGTATGCAGGCCGGCGCGGTACGATGGTCCGCGCTCTTGGCCTTGCCATGATCCTGTTCGCCCTTGCCGATCCTTCCCTGGTGCGCGAAGACCGCACGCCGCTGAAAGATGTCGTGGCCGTCGTCATCGATGAAAGCGCCAGCCAGAAGATCCGCGAACGCCCGATGCAAACTGCGGCCGCGCGCAAAGCGATCGAGACCGCGCTTGCAGCGATGCCCAATGTCGAACCGCGTTTTGTTTCCGGCGGTGCATCTGACAATGACAACGGTGGCACGCGCCTGTTCAATGCGCTGGCGGGCGCCTTGTCCGATGTTCCACCGGATCGCATTGGCGGCGCGATCATTGTAACAGACGGCGTCGTGCATGATATTCCTGCGAACGCTGAAGCATTGGGGTTCCGCGCGCCCTTGCACGCTTTCATCACGGGGCAGGAAGGCGAACGCGACCGCCGTATCGAACTGGTTGAAGCCCCGCGCTTCGGCCTCGTCGGCAAGCCGCAAACCATTTCGGCGCGGGTGCATGACACCGCCAACAAGGGCGAGCCGATTGAACTCATCGTGCGGCGCGATGGCGCTGAAATATCGCGCCAGCGCGCACAGGCCGGGGCTACCATTCGCGTAGAAGTGCGCATCGAGCACGGCGGCCCTAATGTCATCGAACTGGATGTGGCTGCGCTGCCGGATGAATTAACGGCATTAAACAACAAGGCCGTCGTCACGATCGAAGGCATTCGCGACAAGCTGCGTGTGTTGCTCGTTTCGGGTGAGCCTCATGCGGGCGAGCGTATGTGGCGCAATCTTCTGAAGTCTGACGCCAACGTCAATCTCATTCACTTCACAATCCTGCGTCCGCCAGAGAAACAAGACGGCACGCCGATCAGTGAACTCTCGCTCATCGCCTTCCCGACCGCTGATCTCTTTGGCCGCCGCATCAAGGATTTCGATCTGATCATCTTCGATCGTTATTCCAACCAGACAATCCTGCCGCCGCTCTATTTCGAAAATATCGTTCGCTATGTGCGCGACGGTGGCGCGTTGATGATCGCGGTCGGTCCCGATTACGCCAATCGCGACGGGCTTTTCTATTCCGCGCTCGGCGCCATCGCCCCCGCGCGTCCCGATGGTAAGGTGATTGACCGCCCCTATCACGCACGCATCACTGAAACCGGAAACAAGCATCCGGTCACGCGTGCCCTGCCAGGTTCCGCGCAGGAGCCTCCCGCCTGGAGCCAGTGGTTCCGGCAGGTCAGCACCCAGCCTGTGCGCGGCGTGCCTGTCATGTCCGGTGCGGACAACAGCCCACTCCTTGTTCTTTCACGTGAGGAAAAAGGCCGCGTCGGCCTCCTGCTTTCTGATCAGATCTGGCTGTGGGCGCGTGGGTTTGACAATGGCGGGCCGCATCAGGAATTGCTTCGCCGTGTCGCCCACTGGCTGATGAAGGAACCGGAACTGGAAGAAGAAGCCCTCCGCGCAACAGCCAAGGGACGCGAGATCACGATCGAGCGCCAGAGTCTGAAATCAGAAGTGCCAGCAGTCACACTCACTTCGCCTTCCGGAGCAAGCCAACAGGTGACACTCAGTGCCGGCGAGCCCGGACTTTCCCGCGCCAACATCAAGGTCGAGGAACTCGGCCTCTATAAACTCAGCGACGGGACGCTCACCGCACTCGTCAATGTCGGCCCGGAAAATCCGCGCGAATTCCGCGAAGTGGTTTCGACGCTCGACAAGTTGAAACCACTCGCTGAAGCCACCGGGGGCACGGTACGGCGCATCGGTGCAGGCGGCGCAGAGATTGCCTTGCCGCGTTTTGCCTCGATGGGGCCAAGCCCGATCTATGGCGGCTCCGATTTCATCGGGCTCAAGCGCACAGGCGCCAGCGTCATTACCGGCATTGGCATAGCCCCTCTGGCTATTGGCTTTCTGGGATTGCTGATGCTGCTCGGCAGCATCATTGCCGGTTGGTTGTGGGAAGGCCGGCGCAAGGCAAGCTGAGCCAAAATTGACCCTGCCCACATTCCCATCGTAGCCTCCGCTCACAACAACAGCCGCGCAAAGCGGCGGCCCATTGAGCGGAGAGGAACATGGCCTATTCACGTATCGCAATGGCGGCTGTTATCGCCTTGGGTTTCGCAACAACTGCGTTCGCCCAGAAATCAAAAGACACCATTCGCATCGGCATCCATCAGCCCGTGTCTTCTATAGACGGCATATTCGATCCTTCGCCGCAGACCAGCATGATGTCGCGCATGGTGCTCGATACGCTTGTCAACTTCGACCCTGTCAAAAAAGAACTTGTGCCGGGCCTCGCCGAATCCTGGAAGCGCATTGACGGCAAGACGCTTGAATTCAACTTACGCAAAGGGGTCAAATTCCACAACGGCGACGAACTGGACGCTGACGATGTCGTCTATACCGTCAACTTCATTCTTGATCCGGAAACACGCTTCCGTTTCAAGGACGCGACATTTGGCTGGCTCGCTGGCGCGCAGAAAATCGATCAATACACCGTGCGCATTTCCGCAAAATCCGACATGGCGCCCTTTGAAGCGCGTATGGCGACAAACCCGCCGATTTTCCCCTCCCGGCACCACGTGAAGCTCACGGATAAACAGACTTTCGGACGCGCGCCCATTGGCACCGGACCCTATCGCGCCACACAGGTAGACCCCAACAAGGGCGTCATCTTCGAGCGCTATGACGGATATAAGCACGCCAATGCCGGCAAGCCTGCCGGGGCCATTAAACGCGTGGAGCTTTATTCCATTCCCGACGAACAGACCCGCCTCGCCAAAATCATGGTTGGCGATCTCGATTTGATTTACGATGTGACACCGGATGTCGCAGAGAATTTCAAAGCAAATCCGCAAATCGAAATAACGACGCGGCCCACCAACGCTTATGCCTATCTCATGCTCGACGCCATCGGCCGCTCGGGCGTCAATTACTTCAAGGACAAGCGTGTGCGCGAAGCCATCATGCGCGGCATCGATCGTACCGCGCTGGTCAAAGCACTGCAGCCCGCAGAAATCGCGGCTATGCCTCTTCAGAAATCCATGTGCCATCCCTGGAACATCGGTTGCGCGCAATCGACAGAGCCGCCATCCTACGATCCTGCCAAAGCCAAACAATTACTCGCCGAAGCTGGCTATCCCAACGGCTTCAAGGTGACAGTGGGTACCTGGGGCGCTTCGCGTCCCGTCGCCGAAGCCATAACCGGCCAGTTACGGCAGATTGGCATCAACGTTGCGCTCGATTCCATGGCGCTTCCCGCTTTCGTGAAAAAGCGCGCGGGCGGCGAACTCACGGCCTATATCGTGCTGTGGGACAATTCTGTCGGCGCACCTGATATCGAGAATACCGCAGGGTTTTTCTATGCCCCCGGCGACCGCAATTATAACGGCGATGAAGAACTGACCAAACTCTACATCGGCGGCCAGCTCGAATTCGATCCGGCCAAACGCATCGAAATCTACCGCCGCCTTTTCGACAAGGTGAACAATGAGCGGTATTCCATGCCGCTCATCCCGCTGGCAGGCACGCTCATCCATTCGTCCGAACTCAAGATACCTGCACCCGGACGTTCTTATTCCGAAGGCTTCACCATCAATATCCTTGAATGGAAATAGAGAGGCGCAGAAGCCATGCTCTCGGACGAAGACAATGAGCTACTCTGCCGTGTCGGCAGCGGTACACCGATGGGCGAAGTCTTCCGGCGCTTCTGGTTGCCCGCGTTGGCATCAAGCGAAATGCTGCAGAAGGATGGCGCACCCAAGCGGTTGCGGCTACTTGGGGAAGACCTCATTGCCTTTCGTAACAGCAATGGTGAGTCCGGTATCATCGGCGCATATTGCCCACACAAACTTGCGCCATTGTTCTTTGGCCGCAACGAGCAATGTGGCTTGCGTTGCGCCTATCATGGTTGGAAATTCGATACACTCGGCCATTGCGTGGAAATTCCCAATCTACCGCCGAATTTCGACACCAATGCACTGAAGGCTCGCGCAAAAATTCCCGGCTCTCCGACAAAAGAAGCCGGCGGAATGATCTGGGTCTATATGGGCCCGCCGGACAGAATGCCAGAGCTGCCTCACATGGAATGGCTGCGCGTTCCCGATGATCACGTCTATGTCGCGCGCTGGCTGCAGCGCTCCAATTGGGCGCAGGGGATGGAAGGAGAAATCGACTCCTCGCACATCAGCTGGCTGCATCGCGATCTTGTGCCACGCACGGTAGATCCGCCGGTCATGCAGACATCGCCTATCGCCAAAGGACTTGTCGATGGTGCGCCCATGATGAAGCTCATTGAGCGCGATTACGGCTTTGTCTATGGCGCGCGGCGGCAGACCAATACGGGCGATTATTACTGGCGCGTCACGCAATGGATGCTGCCGATGTTTTCCATGATACCCAACGATCTCTGGCCACGCAGCGGCCGCGCCTGGGTGCCTATCGACGACGAACACACCTCTGTCGTGACTTACGCCTATCGCGCCGACCGGCCTTATACACGAGAGGAAGTGGACTACATCGATCAGGGCAACGGCTTTCCGCCGCCCCTGCATCCCAGCGTCTACACGCTGCCCGGTGGCTATCGAATCGACACGTTCGAATCCATTGCCGTGAAGGAAAACGATTACGGTCTCGATCGTGCACGCCAGCGCAACGTCAACTTCTCAGGCATACACGCGACGACCGATCAGGATCGTGCCCTGCAGGAGAATATGCCCAGCGCCTTCGGCCTCGGGGCGGGCAGGATCGTAGATCGCAAGCGCGAACTGCTGGTTGCATCAGATTTGCCTGTCATCACCGCCCGGCGGATGCTGCTGAAACTGGCAAAAGACATGCGCGAAGGCATCGAGCCTGAACTACCCCGCAGGCCGGAACTATTCCATGTCCGTTCTACATCGGCTGTTACGCCGGAAGGCGATTTCGAGAGCTTTCTGAAAGCGCGTGCAGGTGATTTGCGGGCCGTGAATTAATCTACCACGCGCGCGTGATCGCACCTGATACGCCCTCAAACGCGCCTTCAACCAATTCACAGACGAGCAGACGCGCTGGATCGACCGGGCCAGGCATGCTCAACCGGCCCATTGGCACACGCTTGAAGCCGAGCCGGCCATAATAGGGTTCATCACCGACGAGCAAGACGAGTTTGTATCCGGCCTGCCGCGCTGCATCGAGGGAGCGGCGCGCGAGCGCCTCACCGATCCCACGGCGACGAAACTGCGGATCGACAGTGAGTGGCCCCAGCAGCAACGCCTCCTGCCCGCCACAGCGGATCTCCGTCATGATATTGGCGCCCACTAGCAACGTGCCAACATGCGCCACACAGGAAAGCGCGAACTCCGGGCTCAGCCCTTCGCGCAGCCTGTAAGCCGTGCGTGCATATCGTCCGGGCCCAAAGGCGCGGTCATCCAGCCGCTCGATCTGCGCGAGGTCGGAAACAGCCATCGCGCGAAAGCCGAGGCCTGCCAGTTCGCTGGGGGAAGCGCTTGCGGCGCGGGTTCCCGAAGGTTCGTTCGTCGTCATGCCCGATCACATACACCAGCCCGCAGCGATGCCCAAGCCCGGCGCAAATCGCAACCTGCTCCGGCAGCGCTTGTCATTGCTGCAACACACGGGCAGTGTGCGGCAAGTTTTGATTTGGGGAGGAAATCATGCGGCATCTTTCAGCGCTTGTTCTGTGCGGCGCCATGTTGACAGTGTCGGCAACCGCCAGCGCCGCCGACAAGGTCAATCTTGCGGCCACGAAGAACGGCGGCGACATCGGCATTTTTTACGCCATCGACAAAGGTTATCTGCAAGCCGAGGGGATCGAGGCCAATCTGTTGTCCTTTGATACCGGCGCGAAAATGGTTCCTGCACTGGCCACCGGCGAACTCGACATCGGCACCATTCCCGGCAGCGCTGGCAATTACAATGCAGCTGCGCGCAACATCAACAATCGCATCGTCGCTGATCGCAGCCAGACCGCGCCCGATGACATGTATCAGACCCTGATGATCCGCAAGGACCTCATGGAATCAGGCCGGTTCAAGACCTATGCGGATCTCAAGGGTCTGAAAATTGCGGTCGCCGCACCGGGCATCAGCATCCTGTCCATCGTCAACGAAGCCGCGCGAAAAGCAGGCATCCCCTATGACGATATCGAGAAGATTTTCATCCCCCTGCCCCAGCAAACTGCAGCATTCCGTAACAAGGCGATCGATGGATCGATCATGATCGAGCCATTCGCAACCATGATTGCCGCCAACGGCGATGGCGTACGGTTTGCCTCGACCTACGATTTCAATCCCGATGGTCAGTTCACCTACATGGTCTATAGCGAGAAATTCTCAAAGGAGCGTCCTGATGTGGCGCGGCGCTTCATGAAAGCCTATGTCCGTGCGCTCAGAGCTTTCAACGACGCCACAGAAAAAGGCCGCTGGCGCGACACGCCTCATGCCAGCGAGCTGATCGGCATTCTCGCCAAGAACCTTGAGATAAAGCCGGAACAAGTGCGCGCCTCCTATCCGCATTCGGTGAACCCCGACGGACGCGTCAACATTGAAGGCATGAAGCGCGAACTCCAATTCTTCATGGACCAGAAGATGGTGCAGGCCAAAAGCATCAAGGTGGAAGATATCGTCGACATGCAGTTTGTCGAAGCCGCAGTGATGGCACTTGGACCCTACAAGCCGATGCCGTGACATGGCTTTTATACATCCGCAAAACCCGGGGATGGAGGCTGACTCGCGTTTGGCAAGATTTGGGCTTGTTCGGACTCGCGGCTCCCTCTGGGATGGAGTCCCGGAGAGAATGAGCTGGCTGTTGAATAAGCCCCGGCAGATTGTCGAATGACGCGCACAGGAAAACCTCGTGCTTCGAGTCGCCGCCTGCGGCGGCCCTCAGCATGAGGTTTTTCAGCGTGAGGGCCTCTCAACAAACTATGTTCGCACAAAAGCCCTTGTTTTAGCCAACCGTGTTTGACTGGTTCATTCTCATGTAAGGGCGCACTGCAGGAGCGCGTCACGATGCACGTTCTAAAAGGGACCGGGCGGCCGTTTCAGGCCCTCATCAGGACGGGAAAACCCGAAAACTGCGCTTGTGTCCCGCCCGAATACTTTTCAGGATTGGCTTCGCCACACTCGCTGCTTTGAGCTGCCGGACCCCAAGCGCCCGGCTTTGGCCGTCATTCGATAACTGTGCGTAACAATATTTTTCCGGGAAATTATGCACCTGACTTGTGCACAGGAAATGTTGCTGAAAATCAATGGGGTGATTTTGGTGTAGATTTCTTAAGTTGTGCCGGGACCTCGGTCGTAAGAGCGTGTGCATCCGCGCACAACAAATATCGACAGGGTGAATTAATCTCCAATCATAGCCGCTGAGGGCATCAATCTTCCGGCTGTGAGAGGGCATAGTGATGAAAACCCATCCCCGGAATTCTCTAGTCACAAAGATTGGCGCATTCGCGCTTGGAATGACATTGGTTTTCGCTGCAACGAATTCAGAAGCGCGCGGAGGCGGTGGTGGTGGCCATGGCGGCGGACACAGCCCATCCATGCACAACGGCGGCAACCCAATGGGTGGTGGTGGAATGTCTAACGCGAGGCGTCCGGACGACCGCGTAGTGTTGCCAGTGAGAGGCACACTTGTCGGTGACGGCAACGGCTACCGGCCCACTGGTGGTATTGTGCAGGGTGGACCGATTGTTCGTGATCATAGTGGAGGTCCCGGCGGATCAGGTGGACCTGTCGGTGGCCCCGGTCGCGGACCGGCGGGCTATTCCCACGTCGGCTTCGGCAATGGCCCGGCCAACGCTCGTGGCGATCCACGTCCAAATCCAAACACGCGGCCTGTTGTGCGGGATCATCGCCAGATTCAGACTTGGCATCCCCCAGGTCGTGGAGGTGGCCGCGGGAACAACAACTATTAGCCCTGACGCGTGGCATCCTTCTTACCACACTGAACTGCTCGCTGGTGATGCTTCTTTGGTAGTGCCTCCAGTGAGCCAGTGTGTTCGCGTCAAGGGAAGTGGTGACCGGCCTAGACGTCACCAGCAGCGCACTTCACCGGCGAAAGCGGTGATTTGCAAAAGTCTTCCAGACCGTGTTGAAACTCTTTGCGTTTGGCTTGTTGGATTATCCGGTTTCTGGCGACTGTGTCTTTTCACCGTTTTGCTGGAAATTCCGCTTCTGGTGCGCCCAGAGTGGTTGTGTGGCTGGGAGGAGAACTCTGTTGACG